>NZ_LN889812.1:321790-643580 GCF_900009145.1 Planktothrix tepida PCC 9214 | reverse complement strand
GAAGCATCTACGAAGTGAAGCATCTACGAAGTGAAGCATCTACGAAGTGAAGCATCTACGAAGTGAAGCATCTATTGTTAACCTCGAAGATACTCAGAGATTCTTTGGCTGACGTAACGCTACGCGAACGCTGCGCTCAGAATGACAATAGGTTCTCCGTTTACATTTTTGTCAAAATATGCTTAATTTTAATCTAACTCAACCCCCAAAAAATCTGATTCTCTTATTAAGTTTAATCGGGTTAAGCACTGTCCCAATCAACACTCTAGCCACACCCCGAATAAATAATTCTTCACAATACGGGAATAGTATTGAATTGAATAACCATTTAATTAATATTCCTTGGAGAATTGATTCAACTAACAGAACCTCAAAAGATTCTGTACAAATTAGTGATATTGGATTAATGCAGAATCTCGGAGTGAATTTACTCAATACTAATAATAGTTCTCAACAACCGATTCAATGGTTTTCTGATTCAGTTATTTTATCGGCTCAATATATTCGTCCCTATCGCTATTTAGATTTATCGAATTTTCCAGCAAGTTCTCAATGGGAAATTCAACCCAATGGAACAACTTTAAAAATTACAGTTCCACCCTCTATTATCCAATCTATTAGTTTTGAACCTTTACCTTTAGAAATAGAACCATCTCTAAAACCATCTAACTTTATACTAAAAAAAATTATTATTGAACTCGATAAACCAACAATTTGGCAACAACCTATTCCTGATGTCCAAAAAAGATTACCCTCTCCAACTCCTCAACCTTCATCTCCACCTTTAACCGATGATCCAACGGTTCAGAATCAAACTAAACTTGCTCAACCTTCTCCTCCCACATTACAAGATTGGAGTTTAATTTTAGAGGCTAAGGCTAATCCTCAACTGTTATCCAATAATATTTATAATATAAAATTACAATCCCAAAATTCCCAAACTCGTCTACAATTTAGCGTTCCTCCAGGTTGGCGACCTGTTGTAACAAGCTTAGACTCTCCCTATCGTTTAATAGTGGAAATTAAACCCGATTTTTTACAGTCTAAAAATATTTTATGGCAACCGGGAATTAGGTGGAGACAGGAGTATATTGAAATTCCTAAAACCGAGACGACATCTTTAGGATCTTTACTAAATCGAATTTTCAAGACTCCAGAATCATCGGTTGAACGATTTCCGGTGTATTGGTTAGAAGTTGACTTAAAACAACCTCAAATTAGCTTAATTCCTATTTTAAGTAATGTTAATTCTCGCCAAGGCACTTCACCTTTATTAGATATAGCTCAAAAAGCAGACGTTTTAGCAGCCATTAACGGAGGATTTTTTAATCGAAATAATCAATATCCTTTGGGCGCTATTCGATTCAATAATAACTGGTTATCGAGTCCGATATTAAATCGAGGTGCTATGGCTTGGGGACAAGATAAACCGATCATTATGAATCGTTTAATCTTAAGAGAAACTATAACCACAGATTCGGGTCAAACTTTACCTTTACAATATCTAAATAGCGGTTATGTAGAAGCCGGAATTTCTCGTTATACTTCTGATTGGGGAAACAGTTATACTCCAATTAACAATCAAGAAAAAATTATTGTTGTTGAAAATAACCAAATTACTCGTCATATTGATGCCCCAAAATCAGGATCACCTGCCATTCCTATTCCGGTTCAAGGTTATTTATTAGTGATCCGAAGCCGTCCTGATTTATTAAATTTATTACCCATCGGAACTCGTTTACAATTACAAAGTCAAACAGAACCTTCGGATTTTCAAAATTATCCTAATATTTTAGGCGCAGGGCCGTTATTAATTCAAAATCGTCAAATTGTTTTAGATGCAGCCTTAGAACGATTTAATCCCGCCTTTCAACAACAAAAAGCTATCCGCAGCGCAATTGCAATCACTCCCAATAATACTTTACTCATACTAGCCGTTCATAACCGTCCCAATGGTTCTGGCCCTAGTTTAGCCGAACTCGCTCAAATTCTGCAAAAATTAGAAGCAATAACCGCTTTAAATTTAGACGGAGGAAGTTCTACCAGTCTCTATTTAGGGGGATACTATTTAGATCGTCCTTTCCCCACAGCAGCACCCGTTCATAACGGTTTAGGAATTGTGATAACAGGTGAATCGTTAAATGTCAACAACCAATAGCTAACAGTCAACTTTAATGTTCTGTAAAGATTTGACCAGTGCTAGGTTAAAGACGATTATTATAGATGACAGTAAGCTAGGGTGTATTTGCTATGGTGGTTGTGGTAAGTATTCTTGAGGACGTTGAGATTCACCCAAGTGTTCACCAATACCACTCTAGGTTTTAACAACAATAGAACTTCCGTCAAACCTTTGATAAGGAAATAGAATCATGGTAGTAGCCCAGGAAATTGTTGAAAATTCTAAACCCTCAACCGAGAATCTCCCGACTGTATGTAATGCCACAACAGAATTGAGACCTTGGGGTTCATTTACGACACTCGAAGAAGGGCCAGGATATAAAATTAAGCGCATTGAAGTCAAACCCGGTCATCGGCTGAGTTTACAAATGCACCATCATCGCAGTGAACACTGGATTGTTGTGGCAGGAACTGCTAGGGTTGTGTGTGGGGATTGTGAAGAAATTTTATTCTCGAATCAATCTACTTATGTTCCTCAATGTATGTCTCACCGTTTGGAAAATCCCGGTGTCATTCCCCTTGTATTAATCGAAGTCCAGAATGGAGAATATTTGGGAGAGGATGATATTATTCGGTTCCAAGATGACTATTCTCGTACACCTGCATGACTAGAACCCATTCCCCCTGGTAATCTAAAAATGGGTTAACATTTTTGTAAGCAGGTGTTCCATGATTTCTCTCAGTCCAGCAGCAACTCGTGAGGTTCTGCGCCTTAAGTCCAAGCAAAATCATCCTCATCTCCTCTTTCGTCTTGGAGTTCAAAAGGGAGGCTGCTGCGACTGGTCTTATACAATGGGATTTGATCACCAACGCCAGTCGAGTGATGTCGTTTATCAATTCCCTGAGATTGACATTGTGATTGCCTCGGAAAATTTAAAGTACCTAGAAAACTTAACCATTGACTATTCTGAAGATTTAATGGGGGGTGGGTTTCGCTTCCAAAACCCCAACGCCTCCCAAAGCTGTAGTTGTAGCTATTCTTTTGTTCCTCAAACCTAAAACCCTTTATCTTATCTTTTCTGTTCCCTGTTCCCTGTTCCCTGTTCCCTGTTCCCTGTTCCCTGTTCCCTGTTCCCTACAACAGAAAGTTTGCCAAAAGTGACTGGATAGGTTATTATGATCTTTTGGGTGTCAACATCTGACCCTAACTTTTGAAAGAAAGTCCCATCCCCAGATCGGGGAGGGATATTTCAGTGGAGATACCTCAAAACTTCAAATTGCCGAATTAATTCAGTATGTCGTAACTCATGCCCACTATCCAGCAACTAATTCGTTCTGCACGGGAACAGACTCAGAAGAAAACAAAATCGCCCGCCCTCAAGAGTTGCCCTCAACGGCGGGGAGTCTGCACACGGGTTTATACAACCACCCCTAAAAAACCTAATTCCGCGCTGCGTAAGGTGGCAAGGGTGCGGCTAACCTCTGGCTATGAAGTGACAGCATATATTCCGGGTATTGGTCACAACTTGCAAGAACACTCCGTAGTAATGATTCGAGGCGGTCGGGTGAAAGATTTGCCTGGAGTTCGATATCACATTATTCGGGGAACATTAGACACGGCGGGAGTCAAAGATCGTCGTCAGGGACGCTCGAAGTATGGTGCCAAGCGTCCTAAATAAGAGCTTTGAGTCATGGTCAAGTTGAAGCAAGCTAGGTGTTGTTAGCTCAAGACTAACAGCATCTAGCCTGTGATGACTTGTACTAATCACGCTCGAATCTAAAATCATCTATTGTGTTGAGGAAGATACAATATGTCTCGTCGCAGAGTTGTACAAAAGCGTCCGATTCCCGCCGATCCGGTTTATAACAGTCGCTTAGTTAGCATGATGGTACGTCGCATCATGAAACATGGAAAGAAATCCATTGCTTACCGGATCATTTATCAGGCGCTAAAAACAATCGAAGAAAGAACGGGTTCAGAACCTTTAGAGGTCTTTGAAAAAGCCGTTCGCAATGCTACCCCCCTCGTTGAAGTGAAAGCACGACGGGTTGGCGGTGCAACCTATCAAGTTCCGATGGAAGTTCGCTCAGAACGGGGAACAGCTTTAGCTTTACGTTGGTTAATTCAATATGCTAGAGCCAGAACCGGACGTTCCATGGCGGTGCGATTAGCCAATGAACTGATGGATGCTGCCAACGAAACCGGAAGTGCAGTTCGCAAACGGGAAGAAACCCACCGGATGGCAGAAGCTAACAAAGCCTTTGCTCATTATCGGTATTAAAAATTGGGGATAGCAGTGATATCCGTAAACGTATAAAATCTTAATAAAGGTTTAAAAAGGAGGTAGCTGTGGCACGTACCGTCCCGCTTGAGAGAGTACGGAATATTGGTATTGCAGCCCATATCGATGCGGGCAAGACAACCACAACAGAGCGTATTTTATTTTACTCTGGGGTGGTTCATAAAATGGGCGAAGTCCATGAAGGAACCGCAGTAACCGACTGGATGGCTCAAGAGCGGGAGCGTGGAATTACCATCACGGCTGCCGCGATTACTACCAGTTGGAAAGATCATAAGATCAATATCATTGACACTCCGGGTCACGTAGACTTCACCATTGAAGTCGAACGTTCCATGCGGGTGTTAGACGGTGTGATTGCAGTTTTTTGTTCCGTTGGCGGTGTTCAGCCTCAATCTGAAACCGTTTGGAGACAAGCCGATCGCTATAAAGTTCCTCGGATTGTCTTTGTGAACAAAATGGATCGCACGGGCGCGAATTTTTTCAAAGTTTATGAACAAATCCGCGATCGATTAAGAGCGAATGCAGTTCCCATTCAAGTCCCCATTGGAAGTGAAGACAATCTTCAAGGCTTAGTGGATTTGGTGGAGATGAAAGCTTATATCTACACCAACGATAAAGGAACGGATATCCAAGTCACGGATGATATTCCTGAAGAGGTTAGAGCAGTTGCTGAAGAATACCGCGTGAAACTGGTGGAATCAGTTGCTGAGACCGACGATCACCTGATGGAGAAGTATCTCGAAGGGGAAGAACTGACGAACGAAGAAATTCGGACGCAGTTACGCAAAGGAACGATTGATGGGACAATTGTTCCCTTACTTTGTGGTTCAGCCTTCAAAAACAAAGGGGTACAACAACTGTTAGATGCGGTGGTTGACTATCTCCCGGCTCCGGCGGAAGTTCCTCCGATTCAGGGAACCTTACCCGATGGTGAAATTGCCGTCCGTTATGCCGATGATAATGCTCCCTTATCGGCACTGGCCTTTAAGATCATGGCTGATCCCTATGGCCGTTTGACCTTTGTGCGGGTCTATTCCGGTGTTCTGCAAAAGGGGAGTTATGTTTTAAACTCCTCAAAAAATAAGAAAGAACGGATTTCTCGCTTGATCGTTCTCAAAGCTGATGATCGGATTGAAGTCGATGAACTCCGGGCTGGAGACTTAGGGGCGGCATTGGGTTTGAAAGATACCCTGACCGGTGATACCCTCTGTGATGACGCGAACCCAATTATTTTGGAATCTCTGTTTATTCCTGAGCCTGTTATTTCTGTTGCGGTGGAACCCAAAACGAAACAGGACATGGAAAAACTTTCCAAAGCTCTCCAGTCTTTGTCAGAGGAAGACCCCACCTTCCGGGTTTCCGTTGATTCTGAGACGAACCAAACCGTGATTGCTGGGATGGGTGAACTCCACTTGGAAATTCTGGTAGACCGGATGCTGCGGGAGTTTAAAGTGGAGGCGAATGTTGGTGCTCCTCAAGTTGCTTATCGGGAAACCATCCGCAAACCTGTGAATCGAGCCGAAGGCAAATTCATCCGTCAAAGTGGCGGTAAAGGTCAATACGGTCACGTTGTGATTAATCTCGAACCGGGTGAACCGGGTAGCGGATTTGAATTTGTTTCCAAAATTGTTGGGGGAACTGTACCCAAAGAGTACATCAACCCAGCCGAACAAGGAATCAAAGAAGCTTGTGAAACGGGTGTGGTTGCAGGTTATCCCCTGATTGATGTGAAAGCCACTCTGGTGGATGGATCTTACCACGATGTAGACTCCTCAGAAATGGCATTCAAGATCGCTGGCTCCATGGCACTTAAAGAAGCGGTGAGTAAAGCGTCACCCGTGCTGTTAGAGCCGATGATGAAAGTTGAGGTAGAAGTCCCAGAAGACTTTATTGGTAACGTCATTGGAGACCTCAACTCTCGCCGAGGCCAAATTGAGGGCCAAGATACGGCTCAGGGTATTGCCAAAGTGACCGCTAAGGTTCCCTTAGCTGAGATGTTTGGTTATGCAACTGACATCCGTTCTAAAACCCAAGGTCGTGGCATTTTCACAATGGAGTTCAGCCACTATGAGGAAGTTCCTCGTAGCGTTGCTGACGCTATTGTTGCCAAGAGCAAAGGAAACTAAATAGGCACTCGCGGATTGTCAGGTTTGAGGTTGCCGGTTGCAGGTTAACCCCCAAAAGCCAACAACCCACCCCTGACACCTGACCCCTTTCCTCAATTATTATTCTTGAAAACTTTCAATTTGTAATTCAAAATGGCACGCGCAAAATTTGAACGGACAAAACCCCACGTTAACATCGGTACGATTGGTCACGTTGACCATGGTAAAACCACTTTAACGGCTGCAATTACCATGACTTTGGCAGCCCTGGGTCAAGCCACTGCTAAAAAATACGACGAAATTGATGCCGCACCCGAAGAAAAAGCACGGGGGATTACGATCAATACGGCTCACGTTGAGTATGAAACCGCAGATCGCCACTATGCTCACGTTGACTGCCCCGGTCACGCTGACTATGTGAAAAACATGATCACCGGTGCCGCCCAGATGGACGGTGCAATTTTAGTGGTGTCTGCGGCTGATGGCCCTATGCCACAAACCCGTGAACACATCCTGTTAGCCAAACAGGTCGGGGTTCCCAATATCGTTGTGTTCCTGAACAAGGAAGACATGGTAGATGATGCTGAATTGTTAGAACTGGTAGAACTGGAAGTGCGGGAACTGTTAAGCTCCTACGATTTCCCCGGTGATGATATCCCCATTGTGGCTGGATCTGCCAAAGAAGCTTTAGATGTAATGGTTGCTAATCCCAAAACAGCTAAAGGGGATAATCCTTGGGTGGATAAAATCTACAAACTCATGGAAGAAGTCGATGCCTATATCCCCACTCCTGAGCGTGATATTGACAAACCATTCCTGATGGCGGTTGAAGACGTATTCTCCATTACTGGACGGGGTACAGTGGCAACGGGCCGGATTGAACGGGGTAAAGTCAAGGTGGGCGATAACGTTGAATTGGTCGGAATTAAAGCAACCCGTGCTACCACCGTTACGGGAATAGAAATGTTCAAGAAGAGTCTGGATGAAGGGATGGCTGGAGACAACGCCGGACTTCTGTTACGCGGTATCCAGAAAGGTGATATTGAACGGGGAATGGTGATTGCCAAACCCGGTTCGATCACGCCTCACACTGAATTTGAATCCGAAGTTTACATTCTGACCAAAGAAGAAGGCGGTCGTCACACACCGTTCTTCCAAGGCTATCGTCCTCAGTTCTATGTACGGACAACGGACGTGACTGGAACGATCAGTGCTTTCACTGCTGATGATGGCAGCCAACCGGAAATGATTATGCCTGGTGACCGGATTAAAATGACGGTACAACTGCTCAACCCTATCGCCATTGAACAAGGGATGCGGTTTGCTATTCGTGAAGGTGGCCGGACTGTGGGTGCGGGCGTTGTGTCCAAAATCTTGAAGTAGACACCAGAATTAAACAGTCTGGTTGATGGAAAGGTGGCAGAAAAGGAGAAAGGTTTGATTCCCTTTTCTCCGCCTTCTATCTTAGAAAAACGAAAATTTATCAAACCCTTCATCCTGAACCTAGAAAACTCAACATCAAAATGGCTACTATTCAACAGCAAAAAATTCGGATTCGTCTCAAAGCGTTTGATCGCCGTTTACTTGATACCTCCTGTGAGAAAATTGTAGATACGGCTAATCGTACCAGCGCCACTGCTATTGGGCCGATTCCTTTACCCACAAGACGCCGGATTTACTGTTTATTGCGTTCTCCTCACGTTGATAAAGATTCACGGGAACACTTCGAGACTCGTACCCATCGACGCATTATTGATATTTATCAGCCTTCTTCTAAAACCATTGATGCTTTGATGAAATTGGATTTACCGGCTGGGGTTGATATTGAAGTAAAACTCTAAGCTCCAACGTTCTAAACCTACTCAACCTGACCTTTCAAGAGGGGTTTTGAGTAGGTTTTTTGATATTCAGAAATTGATACAAAAGATCTGTTATAATTCTTGCACAAGTAACGGTATTAGCATCGTCAATCCGAGGATACCTGCTCCAGAGCCAACTGACGTTTGATAGAGCAGTTTTCAATCTGGTAAGGCATCGTTGAGTATTATCTATAAGTGGTCGGTTAGACCGTGTTCGTCTGTGGACTGGATGATGCCGACATCACCAGAATCAAGCAGGAAGTTAGCATGAAACTCTATCACCACTAGATTTGTTTTGTTATGCGTCGTTGTGAATAGGTTTTATTTAACGGACAATGGCATCCTTTTCCTCAATTGCTGTTCGAGAGCTTCCTCTATTTCCTCTACCGGAAGTGGTTTTATTTCCAGGTAGACCGTTACCCCTGCATATTTTTGAGTTTCGCTATCGGATTATGATGAGTACCATCCTTAATACGGATCGCCGTTTTGGGGTATTGATGTTTGATCCGAATCAAGGTCAAGTCGCTTCCGTGGGTTGCTGTGCCGAAATTGTCCAATACCAACGTTTACCGGATGATCGAATTAAAATGCTGACGTTAGGACAGCAACGGTTTCGGGTATTAGAAGCGGTTCGGGAAAAACCTTATTTGGTGGGTTTAGTAGAATGGATCGAAGATGAACCCCCCCAACAGGATTTAAGACCTTTAGCAACGGAAGTAGAGCGTTTGTTGCGCGATGTGGTTCATCTTTCAGGAAAGTTGATGGAACAAAATATTGAGCTTCCTGATGATATTCCTGATTTACCGACGGAACTTTCCTATTGGGTTGCGAGTAATCTCTATGGAGTCGCAACAGAACAACAAACCCTATTAGAGATGCAAAATACTGTCGCACGTTTGGAACGGGAAGTGGAGATTTTAACATCAACCCGTAATCATTTAGCAGCAAGGACTGCACTTAAGGATGCTTTAGATTAACTGATGTTTAATTTAAAAGAGATAATCTCGAACCGGGTTTTTGAGTTTACGCTACTGAGAAAACCCGGTTTTTTTGTGTATTAACGCAGCCTACGAGTAACGACTGGGGGGTAAAGATAAAGGCTGTTGAGAGGTAGATTTGTTCTGAGTAGAATGTCCATTTCGTTCAACAGGAGGTTCCAGTTTAGTATCCTCAGAAATTAAAGGATCAGAAGATAAAAATAACTCTCGAATCAGTCTGGCGGCAGCTCGTTGGGCTAATTCTCCAGCTACTTTTTGACTCAACTGTCGGACTTCCGGTTTAACAATTAAACTCGGAACACGCTGCACTAATAGCATCGGATCAAACCCTTTCGTTTCTTGAAGAATACTCACAATGCGTTGAATATGTTCTAAATTATTTTGAGTGGAGGTGACTTGAGGTTCTTTTGCAGGAGTAGAAACCAGTTTCACCCCCATCCATTCGGCGACTTTAGATTGAGCCGTCGTTAACGCATTACGAGAAGCAACATCAATACTTTTAACAAACTCATTGCCTAACTGTTCCCGAATAAATTCTCCCCGTTCTGAGAATAAAAAGTCTAGGGTTTGATTTAACACTTCATTAATATCATAATCATCACTATTTCGAGCATTCTTGAGTAAATTTTCTAATCGATTCCATCGGAATGAACCCTCTTTAAACAATAAATCTTTCAAGGACGTTCTTAATTCAACGGAAGGATCAGTTAACAATCGTTTGGCTACATAAGGATAAGCTTTACTTAAAACTTTAAAGTTCGGATCAACATTAATAGCAATGCCTTCTAATGTTACTAAAGATCGAATAATTAACGCATAGTATGCCGGAACGCGGAATGGATAATCATACATTAATTCCGAGAGTTGATCCGTAATACTCTTAAAATTCAATTCAGCAACACTCGCTCCTAACGCATTACTAAATACTTTTTCTAAAGCCGGAACAATCGGTGTTAAATCGGTATCGGGCGTTAAAAATTCCAACTTGACATAATCTTTAGCTAACCCTTCAAAATCTCGATTCACTAAATGCACAACGGCTTCTAATAACCCATAGCGTTGATAGGGTTTAACCTCGCTCATCATGCCAAAATCCAGATAAACTAACTTACCTTCAGGGCTGGCTAATAAATTACCTGGATGGGGATCGGCATGGAAAAACCCATGTTCTAATAATTGTCTTAAAGAACATTGCACCCCAACTTCAATTAAGTAACGGGCATCAATGCCTTGGGCTGCAACTTCTTCTAAATTGGTTAATTTAGAACCGTTGATCCACTCCATTGTTAATACACGGCGTCCCGTATATTCCCAATAAATTCGAGGCACATAAATATCCTGAATATTGCCGTAAAGTTGTCGAAATCGTTCCGCATTTCGTCCTTCATGGTTGTAGTCCATTTCTTCATAAATGCGACCCCCAAATTCATCCATAATGGCGACTAAATCACTACGGATAAACTTAAAGGTTTTCTTAGCCCATTGTGCTAAGGTTCGTAAAATATAAATATCGAGGGCAATGCTTTCAGATAACCCCGGACGCTGGACTTTGACCGCGACAACTTCCCCAGTTTTTAATTTACCTTTATAAACTTGTCCTAAAGAGGCGGCTGCTAAGGGTTCAGGGCTTAATTCAGCATAGATATTTTCTGGGCGATCGCCTAATTCTTCTTCAATAAATTGATAGGCGACTTCATTGGCAAAGGGAGGGAGTTGATCTTGTAATTTGGTTAATTCTTCTAAATATAAAGGGGGTACTAAATCCGGTCGAGTGGATAACGCCTGTCCCACTTTAATAAATGCCGGGCCGAGTTCTGTTAAGGTGGTTCGCAGTTGAATTGCGCGTTTGCGATCAGTTTTTAGGTTTTTTCCGCCTTTGCCATCTAACCATAATCCCAAGGCAAAGAAACCCAATTTTCCAATAATGCTTAACAGGCGTCCCCAGACTTGGAACACACGAGAACGGTAATAATCTGCAATGGCAATCGGATCGTACCGTAATGCAGGCTGATTAGATTCATCATCGATTGTCACCTCTGACGGTTGAGGCAGTTGGTGATGTTCTTCCACAAATTCTGAGGACACATCAACGGTTGGCGGAAAAACAGATCTGCTCGGTTGCAGGGGAGTAATGGTCATCAGGGGTGAATCTGAATCAAGCTGGGGCTTTGCAGGCAATACCGTCTTGACTTCCATAAATGTAGGACTTAGGTGGGAATTTCTGTTAACTATTGTAACAATATCTCAATCAAGTCCTTTACTTCCCCAGAAAGACCGTCCGATTGATGGGGAATTAACCCTACTCACAATTCCCTGTTTCTGTTGTGTGGGTCAGTCGGTTGCAAATATTCAAGAGATAGAGGCGGGTACTCACCGGAAGACGGGGTAAGGGAGCTTCCAGATTCGGCCAGGTGGGTAAATCGAAGCAGGGACAACAATTAGGAGGCATTCCCGCAACTTTCACCGGAACTGAGAGAGAACAACGGGCACAGGATTCAATTTCCCATTGTGAGGAGAGCAGATCTTCAATGGTTTGCTCTGTGCCTTCCAAATAACACTCCCCAGAGTCAGGGGAAAGGATTTCCTTCCAGCAGTCCTCAAACTCGCGGCTATATCTGTCTCCTTGAACGACAGGTTGGGGTAAGCGAGATTCTGCACCGTTGCGAATTAACACTTTTTTACCTAACTGAAACCAGTAGGCTAAATATTGTTTAACTTGGTGTTGTGAAGCCATAAGTCTACTGTTTTAAGGTTTTAATTGCTAAATTTAAGGTTGACGGAGCAGAAATTTAACCTAAAAGCAGAGCCAATCGACTAATGGGTATTTCCTTATTTTTATTCTAGGGGTTAAATTGCCTCTTAACTCCTCCTTAAATCTATATTAATCCTAAAATTAAATTCCGAATAGGATAAATATTTTACAATTACTTTCGAGGAATCCGTAATCCTTTAATACCGATGAGATGGCTTTGTTTTGGAAAAAACATAGAGTTTAATTATAAATATGTACTATATTATCGATTGATAACCAGGTACTTTTTTATGTATTAATAAATATAACAAATAAATTAATTTTTGTAAATCTTCATAAAGATAGATTTTTATTTTTTAAATGATGAGCAATAAGTGATTGTATTCATAGACTTTTAAAATAAATTCTAAAAAAGCAATATCCTTTAGCAATCAATCCATAAATGATTAGAATATAGATTCTAAATTAATACTTTTAAAGCTCTTTATCAAAAATTATAAAATAAATTTATTGATTAATGTTAATAATTATTCTCCCCAAGATTTGCGGTGAAGGAGTTAAGGTAGATATCTAAAAAAATTTCTAACAGAGAATAAAAGGGTTGAGGAGAAGCCTAAAATCATCCTTTGGGCCATAATTCTTAAAAGTTGTTAATGGATTGTGCCCAAGGGTGACTTCCCCTCTACACTCAAAAAGGAGATTTGTCCAAAAGCGACCAGCCATTATGTCAAGTACAAACCTACAAGCATCAAATTCCGATACAACACCCCATACAGCCCGCCATCAAATTGTGATTGTTGGGGGAGGAGCCGGAGGAATTACCGTCGCCGCCCAACTGATGCGGAAAGATTCTAGCCTGGATATTGCTATTATTGAACCCTCAGAGAAACATTACTATCAACCCGCTTGGACGTTAGTGGGTGGGGGTGCTTATAACATTGACGATACGATTAAAGACGAAAAAGACTGTATTCCTCCTGGTGTCAAGTGGATTAAAGCTTATGCGGATCAATTTGAACCGGAAAATAATGTAGTCATTACCCAAGATGGCCAGCGCATTCAATATCAATACTTAGTGGTTTGTCCAGGGATTCAAATTGATTGGCATTTAGTCGAAGGATTAAAAGATGCCATTGGTAAAAATGGAGTCACAAGTAATTATTCTTTAGAATACGCGCCCTATACTTGGGAATTGTTAAAGAATTTTAAAGGGGGAACGGCAATTTTTACCTTTCCATCCACACCCATTAAATGTGGAGGAGCACCCCAAAAGATTATGTATTTAGCGGATGATACCTTCCGCAACAATGGGGTACGGGAAAAAAGCCAGGTTATGTATTGTACAGCCGTTGGTAAAATGTTCCCCATTCCGGGCTATTGTGAAGCATTAGAAAAAGTCGTGGAACGTCGCAATATTGATGTTAAGTATCAACATAATCTCAAAGCGATTAAACCCGAAACCAAAGAAGCCATTTTTACTGTCACAACGGCTAATGGAGTGGAGGAAGTCAGGATTAAATATGATTTAATTCACGTCACGCCACCCATGAGTTCCCCGGATTTTATTAAAAATAGTCCCTTAGCAGTACAACCGGGGGGATGGGTAGATGTGAATAAAACAACGTTACAACATAACATTTATCCGAATGTATTTGCGTTAGGAGATGCTTCTTCCCTACCGACTTCTAAAACCGCAGCAGCAATTCGGAAACAAGCACCTGCATTAGTGGAAAATCTCTACAGTTTAATTCAGTCTCAAAAACTAACAGGAAGTTATGATGGTTATACCTGCTGTCCGTTAATTACGGGTTATGGAAAAACGATTATGGCGGAGTTTACTTATGAAAATAAACCTGACTCTAGTTTTCCCTTTGACCCCACACAAGAACGTTATAGTATGTGGTTAGCCAAGCGTTATATTTTACCTTGGTTATATTGGAATCGGATGTTAAAAGGTGCGCCCTTTGAGGCAGATCGTTTGAAGTCGTTGAAAGGTTAATTTTATTTGAGAAGCCGGGTTTTTTCAAAGAACTTTAGGAAGAACTTAAAGCTTAAAAAATCCGGTTTCTCGAAAAAAAGAGTTTTAAGATTAAAACCCACATTCCGCAGATGAAGGCTAAAATTTTCCACTGATTCTAAAAAAATGCGTGGTGCTATATTTTACCCTTTCTCTCAATTATTATCCTACATTAAAAAAAGCCCAAATTATTGCTATGTAATAATTTGGACTTTTATTGGTTCCAATTTAATCAGAAATTAAATCTTCTGAAATATCTGTGGAATGGGAGTTGTAAGTTAACCAGAGATGCTTAACTTCGTTCACCCTGACATAGGGGACAGTAGGATATTAAGTTGCACGCTGTTCAACTAACACTTGATAAGCAGCATTGAAATCACCCGTTGTAATCCGAATCTCAGTCGGGTCAGTCATTCCCTGATGCCGATAACGACGAATCGCTACCAGTGCGGCTTGGTTACATAATAACGCTAAATCCGCCCCATTCCAGCCTTCCGTTGCTTCGGCCCAATAACCTAAATCCACATCCTGTAAAGGACGTTCATCGTTATGGACTTGTAAAATTGCTAAACGACTAGAAGCACTCGGTAAATCCACTTTTAACTGTAAATCTAACCGTCCCGCCCGTAATAAAGCTGGGTCTAACGCATCCGGGCGGTTTGTAGCCCCAATCACCAAAATCGTCGCCCCCGTTTGCAATCCATCTAACTCGGTCAAAATTTGTCCCACAACTCGGTCACTTACCCCAGAATCCCCGCTATAACGGCCTCTTGCTGGAGCTAAGGTATCAATTTCATCAATAAACACTACACAAGGCGCAGCTTGACGAGCTTTGGCAAATAACTCCCGTACCGCTTGTTCACTGGCTCCCACCCATTTACTCAGAAGTTCCGGGCCATTAATACTAATAAAATTCGCTCGCGCCTGAGATGCAACGGCTTTCGCCAATAAGGTTTTCCCCGTTCCCGGTGGCCCCCAAAGCAAAATGCCTTTGGGTGCTTGGGCTTTGGTTTGCATATATAATTGGGGATGGAGTAATGCTCCTTCCACAGATTCCTGTAGGGTTTGTTTAATTTGTTCAAGTCCGCCAATATTGTCCCAAGCGATATGGGGAGATTCCACTTCCACAGACCGCAACACCGCAGGTTTAACTTCTTTGAGGGCTTGCAAAAAGTCGGACTGGCTGACTGTCATGATTTCTGGAATTTTGGATTCAATCGTAGGAACCTGACGTCGCAAAGCACTATAGGCTGCTTTCTGGCAAACTGCTTTTAAATCTGACCCCACAAATCCCACGGCATTATCCGCAATCAAAGCTAAGGAAACCGATTCATCTAAGGGCATGGAACGGGTGAGAATCTGGAGAATTTCTAAACGTCCATTGCGGTCAGGAACCCGAAACTGCACTTCTCGGTCAAACCGTCCGGGGCGGCGTAAGGCGGGATCAAGATGGTCGGGGCGGTTCGTGGCGGCAAGAACAATCACCCCTTGAGCTTGGGAAAAGCCATCCATTAAACTCAGCAGTTGGGCAACGAGTCGTTTTTCCACTTCCCCTTCCACTTTGCTGCGATCAGGAGCCATGCTATCAATTTCGTCAATAAAAACGATACAAGGCGCATTTTTTGCGGCTTTCTCAAAAATTCCTCGCAGTCGTTGTTCGGCTTCCCCATAATATTTACTCATCACCTCTGGCCCGACTAAGGCAATATAGTTAACACCGAGTTCTTCCGCCAGGGCACGGGCGGTCAGGGTTTTGCCTGTTCCTGGGGGGCCAACCAACAGCACCCCACGAGTGGGTTCGAGTCCTAATTTCGCTAATAAGTCGGGGCGTTTTAGGGGAATGGCAATCAGTTCTTTGAGTTCTTTGAGAACTTCTGTCAATCCGCCAACGTCTTTAAGGGAAGGGGTGGTAGCTTCTTCTGGGGGTGTCATAGTGTCTTCAAATCCTGAATCTGAGGGGGAAGATGAGCGACTGCGATTGACCTCAAAATCACCCCCACCAGAACTGCTCGTGCGGGGAATGCCGCCTGGACGGGGAATCCCACCAGAACGGGGAATATTACTCAAGGGACGAGAACTAAACTGCACTTCAGTTTTAATTTCTCCTTTTTCAAGTTTTTCTTCTAAGGTTTTCGCCAGTTCGACTAATTGCTCAAAACCTTTGAATAACTCTGTCATAAAATTTCTCCTGAATCAATTGAACAATAGAGGCTGGGTAGATAAGATGGGGTTGAGGAATCTAAGGTTTACACCTATAGTAGCGATGAGTCCAGGTAAAAAACCGAAAAACCGGGGTTTCAATGATTTCTCATGTCCTAATTGCACCAGGGGGTTGCTATCAATGCCTTTAAAACAGAAGATCGGCAGCCCCTTTAACTCGGGCTAGAGGTTCCACTGACCGAGGTAAACTGGGTAGGCGAATCAGAGTTTGATCCGGGAATAAATCCCGATCAATTTCCTCATGCGCGTGATAACGGTTCTGCACGACATAGCGTTGATAGACTCCCATTTTTTTCAAAGATGCTGTTAATCGAACTTGTTCGGCAACAATGGCATCTTGGGCTTGCAGAATCCCAATAAATTCTGTATGTTGGGGATTTTTTAGTTTTTTCTGGGCTTGCATCACTTGTTGCCTTAAGGTTCGCAATCGCCCCATTAAATCTAAACGCCCTAATACATTTTGATACTTCATCCACAGCTTAAAAATCCAAGCTAACCACTCCCCTAAAGCGGTTGGCATTTCTAAAAAACGCAGAAGATGACCGGTAGGAGCCGTATCTAAAATAATTAAGTCTTGTTGTTTCTGGTCTAATAAATCCATGACGGTTACTAACGAGAGCATTTCATCAATTCCCGGTAAGGATTGAGCTACAATTTGTCGCCAAGCCTCAGGAGTATAGGCCAGTTTTATCGATCCGTCTTCCTTGCCTTCACCGCTAATCATTTCTGCAAGTTCCCACAAATAATCATTGCGAAATTGCTCTAAAACAATATCAGCATCGACTTCTTGACCGCTTAAATTGGCGGTTAATTGTGTGGGTTGATGTCCTAATTTTTCCCCAAAGGCATCTCCTAAAGAATGGGCTGGATCAATAGAAATAATCCGAATATTTTTCTCAGGATAACGATGGGCTAATCCCCAACCTAGGGCAGCAGCAACAGTTGTTTTACCTACACCTCCCTTTCCTCCAATGATAATTAATTGACGTTTTTCAGCAATAAAATCGCTAAAACTAGGGAGAATTTTTTCTGGCCATTGGATAAGAGGTGGGGGAACTAATTCTACAGTTTCAAGGGTTTGAATTTGGCTCATGATCAGATCTAAAGCTTCACCCCCTAGAGGTTCTGTTGATTGTTGGGGAAGGGTAAAAATGGCATCTTGACCCGGAAGTTTAAGGAATTTACTCAGAAGTTCTTGTTGTTCGCTATAGCGATCTAAGTTTAGGTTTGATGGGGATAAAATTCGATTGATAAATAAACTACCGCAGGGAATATTTAAGTGCTGCAAACTCTTGAGTAATCGTTCGGTTTCTAATAAACTCATCGGTTCTGCAATGGCCACAACTAAACAAACAGTGAAACTGGCATCTTGCAATAGTTGTTTTCCTTCGGTTAATTCCGATTTCATTTTGACCAAAAAGTCATCCACTTCATCCGCATTGTAAGTTTTTACAAAGGTTTGGGAGATGACTCGATGTTTTTCTTGAAATAATTCCAAAGAATTTAAAATAATCTCTAAAAAATCTTTAATTCCTAATAAATTTAAGGTATGACCGGAAGGAGCCATATCAACAACAATTCGATCAACTATTTTTTCAGTGAGTAACCGTTGAATTTCTAATAACCCCATAATTTCATCTAAACCGGGCCAGTCTAAATCCCAAACAGGGGTTAAATCTTCTCCTTCAACAAAGCTGCCTCGTTCAACTAAGAGTTCTAAAAATTTTCCATATTTTTCTTTAAATTCTAATAGTAATTTTCCCGCATCTAACGCTCTAACCTTTAAGTTCGGTAAGTCTTTTAAAGGTAATGCTTGATCTAAGACTTGTGTTTGTAAGATATCTCCTAAAGAATGGGCTGGATCTGTTGAGATTAATAGGATTTGTTCATCAGGAAATAATTTAGCCCAACGACGAGCAAATCCACAGGAAAGGGTGGTTTTTCCCACTCCTCCTTTGCCACTAAACATGACTAAATGGCGAGAGTCATAAGGGTTAAGAATGTTGTTTACAGGGTGAAAGTTAGTCATATATAAACTCAGTTAAATAAAGTGATAGGGTGGAGAAACTTGTCCTAATTGCAATTCCCAACGAGGACAAACTTTCTGCCAATTCAAGAAATGATTAGTTAGGAAAGGTTCATCTTGACAAGGCACTAAAAGATAAATTCGTGATTCTGCTCCTGGACAAGCATTGATAATCGTTGATTGATACTGATCGGTAACTAAATGAACGACCTTTTGCCATTCTGTTGCTTGCAGGATATAAAAGTTTTGTTGGGTTTGATAGTGCTGTTTTTTAACTAAAAAATATTGTCTTCCCGTCATCTCTGAACCTAGAACAGGTTCCTCTAACTTACGAGGAATACATTTTAAAATATATTCCCCTTTTCCTTGGAGTTGTTGGAGCTTTTCTTGGTATTCTTCGCTATTAGAACCGAGATGATCAAGTAAATTGTCTCCCTCTAAAAAAGACGTGCCAAAACGTAAGGGTAAAACTGTCGTTTGCTGAAACAATTCGCAGATGACACGATCATGGGATAAAACCGCTTGAATTAAGCGTTCATTATCCTTTTGTAAGGCATCTAAACAGACATCTGGTTCTACTAGAGCCGAGATTTTTCCTGAAGCCATCAGTAAAACTGGGCTGGCAATTCCAACAGGTAATTTCAAGATCTGTTTTGGAGTTTTTAAAAAAGCGTAAGCATATAAATTATATAATTTCATAGGGCTGGCAAAAGAAATTTTTCAAAAATTTTACAAATCTTTGTATTGGAAAGTTAAATTTCGGTTTTAGTCTTTTTTTTAAGGAAACCCTGTATAACATCCAATTCCTCGCTATAATATTATAAACTATTCAGGAATTCTTATGACCAGTAATCGTGTTAAAGGCCCAATCAAACCTAAAATCAGCACTATGCCTCGGAATAAATCTGAAGCATCTCAGCAACTTGAATTGTATAAGTTGATTACTGAAAAACAGCGCATCCAAAAAGAATTACAATTGATGGAACAGCGACTTCAACAGTTAAAAAATCGTCTCACGGTTCTGAATCATCAAATCGATAGTACAGAACAGACTATTCAAGATTTACGCCAAGCTAATCCCACTATACCTAAAATGCTTCATCCTTCTAAACCGATTGCTCAGTCTTCTAATTTCCAAGCCTTTTACCTGGAATATTAAAACTGAAGAGTGCGGGTTAAAGATGAGAATTGCTTGAATTCTTTACCTTGTAAAACCCGCTTTTTTAAGATCATGATAGAAAAAAATAATCCTATCTCTAGTTTTTATCAATCAATTAGATTATGAAAACGCAAGATTAGGATTTTAATTCAACAATAATTTTTATCTTTTTCTACTCATGAAGACGATCAGAACATTGAGGCTAGTTCTCTACAGACTCTTCTTCTAAAGCTTGAATTTTTAATAAAAGTTCTTCTTCCTGAATTTCAAATTCTTCCTCAGAAATGTTGCCCATATCATAAGCTAGTTGTAATGATAATAATAATTTGTGCAAATTTTCAGTGTCATCATATTCCGTATTTGCACGCTCTTCAATTTTCTCTCCGATCCAGATTAAGCCATTCAGGGGCCCGGTAACAGGAAAGCATAAAAGATCAAGAAACATAACTGATACTCTCCTTACATGAGTTGAGCAAAGGTATAAGGTGCTGTTAAATTGTTGTAGCGAATTCGCAAGCGATCGCCAAATTGTTGATCGATCGCTTCAACTTTCTGACTAAATTCAGATTCTTGATCCCAAGGAATTAAATAAGCCGTATTGTAAATCATATCATCCATCATCGGCTCGTTTTCTACAACCTCTTGAGCACAATAGACATCTCCGAAAATCTCCAAATGCCCTCTATCGCTACTTTTGGAATCTCTAGCACTCCTGTGACGGCTTCTCCAAAAGTAACGGATTCATAGGCTTTTTCAGTCACATTAATAATAACTAATGAATTTTATCTCTGATATACAATTATTTCTCAAAAGAATTCTGGGCAATTCTTAGATGGTAATACAATCGCTCCTATTCGCCATCTTATTAATCCACATACTGTCAAGATTACTGCTTCATAATTTTGCCTCTTTAACCGAAATCTTTCTGAAGCAACTCGATAAATTTTTATCAGTCTTATTAAATGTTCAACTACAATCCTTTGTTGGGCTTTTAACCGATTTTCTTCTCGCTTTTCCGCCGACATCTCTTGATTCCTCGGTTTCTTATACGGTGTATTAATTGCTGTTTCTCCTACATAAGCTTTATCCCCTCTGTATTTTTGATTATTCCCCAATTCCTGGCTTCTTTCTCTCCACAATTTCAGATCACTTGTTGCTCCGGTATAACCCACAGCTACATCCACTATTTCTTTTCCATTTGGCATGACAATGACTTGATTTTTAAAGGTATGTGTCTTTTTCTTTCCTGAGTAATATTTTTTCTGCTCTTCATTGTCTGTTGGTCTTTCCCTGGGCTGTTCATAGCTATCTACTACTAACTCAAATTCCACCAGAATTTTTTCTACCCACTCCCAATCACTCTCGTTTTTTTTTACTTGCTCTAGCAAACTCGCTGGTAGTAATTCTCTCAAGATTTTTATCCAGTTATGGAAAATATCATTCGCTGTTGATTCACTGACTTCAAACTGTAACCCTAACATTTGAAATGTCGGCATTTGATGCAGATAAATTAGAGTCAGTAAGATTTGTTCCTCCACAGATAATTTCTGCCGACGACCCCCACCTGCTTTAATCAACCTGATTTTAGTTTTTTCTTTTTCCTGTCGTTTTTCTTCTTCTAATAACTCCGCAGCTTGAATGAGTTCTATCATCTGTTCATATTCCATCCCTAATAGCCTTTTTGCTTGCTGGGGATTCTTGTCCAGATAGTCTCTTAATTTACTCATCTCTAATCCGGGGTAAAATTTAATTTTATCATCTTTTTACCCCTCCTTTTTTCTATTTTGGAGATGTCTAATGATTTAATTGATCTCGAAAGACCTGAACAATTTCTTGTTTACATTGGTATAAGCTGTTTTCAATCCTTTGACCAATATAGATAATTTCTTCCATCGTTAACGTTTTGCCGAGCATATCATCCCGTTGTTTTTTTAACTCCTGATCGCACTCCAGAATTCTTTTTAATTCAGAGGAGCTATCCCAAAAAATCTTAATGCTAACTTCTCGTTTTCCTGACAATTTGGTAAATAAATCTTTGAGTTGATTCTGATAAGGGATAATCAATTGTTCTATCACCGTTTCCCAGGTTTTAACAACCAATCCAAAACGCAATGGTAGCAAAGTACGGAACCCTGCTTCCATTACGTTTTCTAGGACTTTTTCATGACAAATTAGATAGCGACGGGAAGCCAAATATTTCTCTTTATGAACAACAGAGTAGAGAAAACTAAATCCTTCAATGACTTCACTGTGAACGAGTTCATGATCAATCCCTTCCCAAACCATTTCGTCAGGAATCTGATCGGCAAATATTCCATATAAATAAAGACCCGTAGCCATAAATCATCTCCAAAATTAAAGGGGCTGAGAAGTTAGCACTAAACGAAGCTTTAGATGAATTAAATCAAGTTTGGCTAAACCTAAATCGACATTTCCTTCTACAACAACTCCAGTATTTAAAAGTCGGTCAACCAATTCTAATATAGAAGGACTGGCGCTATATTCTCCAGGGTAATAGCTTCCTGGGGAGGGTAAAAGCGTACCAAATTCTCCAAGATTGATATTCAAATCTTTCGGATCGACTTCAAAAATTGCACACAAATGGAGAATTTGCTCTTGTAATTTTTGCAAACTTTCTGCGGCTCTATCTAAATCAGCCTCGCTGAGAATTCTGCCTTCTTCCATGCGGCGAATGATTTGAGCTTCTAACAGTTGACGTACCAGTTCTACCACCGTTAACAGTAAAGGTGCTAAACCCCCTTTACTATGAGTTGTTTCAGAAGTCGGTAAGATCTCATCGGCAGTATCACAAGGTGTGCAAACAAGTGCCATAATCGCAGTTAGTAAATAGGTTTTTGGCGACGAAGCTCAAGCCTGGAAGTTCGCAAACTTGAAATTTTATCTAAGTTTAAATGAGGCAAACTACCCCCTAACTTGTTTGGACTTAAGCAAAGAATTGTTTGGCTTTTCGGAATGTTCTTCATCGTTCGGACTGGTATCATGGCTTTCTATTGCACTCGATTGGGTTAAGGATTTTAAGGCTTTAAGTTCAGCTTCTAAGCTCTGGAGTCGCTGTGAAAGTTCTTTATTTTCTGTTAATAAAGCTTGAGATTGACTATTAAGATAGGGGTCACTTTCCCACCAATTAATTCCAATCTCCCGTGCTTTATCAACAGAGGCAATTAATAGACGAATGCGGATATGTAGAAGTTCAGTAGAAGCGATCGCCACAGAAATATCGCCCGCAATCACAATTCCTTTATCTAAAACTCGTTCAAGGATATCCGCTAAACTAGAACCTTGAGTAGCCGTTGTTATGGAGCTATTTGAGTGGCTTTTGATGGGGGGAGCAAAAGTAGAGGAAGTCACGGTTGGTTTCACTCAAAAAGAATATAAAACTGGTCTTGTTGCTTCAACAATTTCTTTTGCAGTAAAGAACGAATAGCTTTTTCCGCTTGATTTTGCTTGAGGTTTAAAGTCTTGTAAATTTCATGAAAGCTGGCTTTGTGGGTTTGCTGCAAATAATGATAAATTTTCTGTTCATGTTCCTTTAAAGCATCAGGAGGTAACGCACTGGCATTTGGACTATCCGTTTCCTCTACGACAGGTAAGGATTCTGTTGAATTCTCGTTGAGAATTTCCCATAAAATAGTTGTCGATTGATCGATGGGTAAATTAGTCCGTGATAAGAGAACATCTGCACAAATATCGCGGAAATCTGCGTGATTGGGGGTGGCAACAATCTCGTGTTCGGCGCAGACTTTGGCAATCATTAAACAAGAGCGCAAACCTGATGTTTTTTCAGCCGTAGTTTTCAGACGGAAAGTTTTGACGAGGTTGACAATAAATAACGCATCTTCTCGACGAATACCTGTTTTTTGGGCGAGAATTTCAGTCTGAGTTAGTTCATCCGGTTCTGGCATATTAATGGTTACCAACCGATCCATTAAGGCATCTTGGGTAGCATGAACCCCACAATATTCTTCCGGGTTAGAGGTAAAAATTGCCCGAAACTGAGAATGGACTTGCAGGTAATCGGGTTGATTGCTAGTGGGCGGCAGGGTCAGAATTTTTTCTTCTAAGGCGGAGAGTAAAACGTTGTTGACTTCGGGTCGAGAACGGTTAAATTCATCATAAACTAAGGTAAATCCTTCTCGACAGGCCATCGTCAGTCGAGAATCCACCCAATTATGTTTGAGTTCGTCCTCAACTTTGAGAACGCTGTGGATATAGTTATCCATCAGTTTTTTGTGGGTATAACCTGACTGACTGCCAATTAAATCGGAACTGGTGAAGTCATCATCTCCAAAAATCAGCATTACGGGTCTAGCTAAACAATTGGCTAGGTGCATGGCTAGTGTGGTTTTTCCGGTTCCGGCTGGGCCACGCAGATGAATGGAAAAACCAGAGTGCAGGTAACGTAAAGCCCGGGTTGTAATTTGATGAATTGAAGGTGTAACAACAAATTGACCAGGGCGAACGCGGAGGACAGATCTTCTTGTTTGAGGTTCAGCAACTGTCATGGTTGAAATCTAGTAAACGTCAATAAATTTTCTGAGAAGCTTGATGAAGAAAGTTGACAAATTGCAAACAAATGTGCTATTCTGTAAATACAGTTATATATAGTTACCAAAGCTACAATTCGTGCAAATCTGTTAGCGGTAAGACTAACCGTTATTGCCTGCTAAGGGTAAAAGGTAACTAGCCCTTAGTTTGCAGGAATCCTGTATCCGTTAGGACAGGAGTTCTACTTCTACCATGAGTTTGGGATCTCAAAAGAAGTAGGATTAGTCATACTAGGTTAAAAACCTAAAACTCGTTGTTGTATTTTAATGATAACCCTCTAGTTTAGCTCGACAAAAAGCGACTAGAGGGGTTTTTTTATCCTAGTCTTTGAGCTTGGTTAAAACGAACCAGGAGAATTATTTTCCAAAAACATAGATAGACAACTCTTTACGAAATTGGCGCAAATCTTGTTTTTGCTGCTTCGCTTGAGCTAGACGTTCTTTTTGGATAGCTGTTAAAAACACTCGATTTTCTTGTTTCAATTTTTTGTGAAATTGACTTAGGGAAATCGCTTGTTTCTTGGCTTGGGACAGACGTTCTTTGTGGATAGCTGTTAAAAACACTCGATTTTCTTGTTTCAATTTTTTGTGAAATTGACTTAGGGAAATCGCTTGCTCTTCAGCTTGTTGTTGTCTTTTAACTTGGGTAGCCGACAGAAAAGCTTGAGTCTCTTGGCAGAGTTCAGCCACTTCTTCTGCAATTGATAAACGCTCCTGTCGGAATTTTTCCATGAGAGCAGTCATGGGGTTTTCCTCAATAACACTAAATCATGACTAACCCCACTCATCAGCCGAATATTGACAGCGACTGACTGGGGTTAAACAGTACAAATACCTGCTTTTCCCGCTCCCTCATCCTATGGAGTCTTTACGAAGGTTAGGGGATAAAAGAAAAGCAGACAATTGTTCAGAACTTGAAGATTCCTCAATCAGAAGATTGAAAAATCTATTATTAATCTTAGGCAGGAACCGCAGCGGATTGAGTCAGACCAACAGCTTCAGCATATTTCAGGTAGGTTTCAACAGAAGCGATAACGACGCGGGCTTCAATTGCTAACAGTTCAATTCCCACAAGAGAGACACGAGCCCAAGCATCAATAACGATCCCTTTGTCAAGAATGCGATCAATAACTTCAGCTAAACTAGAGGAAGAATTGGTTTTTTCGACAGCCATGGTTTTGTACCTTTATTACTCATTGTTGTTTGTTTTGTCTAGGGTTAAGAAGTCTTTCACCTCTCCCTGACACTTTGAATCATACCAATTGTTTTTTAAATTTGTCAACACTTTTTCAAAAGTTTTTTGTTAAATAATGTAAAGCTTATTTTGTTTTTTTCAAAAGGTTTTTATTGCATTATGTAATAATGTAAAGTTCATTTTGGTACAATTACGGATATTTTGATTAAACATAAGAGAAATTACGGTCAATAAAATTGATCGAACATCAATACTTTGATTAGGATCAGGGTAAAATTGTTGTCCGAGATCAGTTAATATTCAGTAAAAATACAACTTGTTATAGTAATTTTTTACTCTCAATATTAATTATGTCTGACTTTAAACTCCTTACAGTGTTAGGGTTTTAGGTATTTTCAAGAGTTAACTCAGAAGTCTTTAATTCCCTGGCAATACTTACACCACCCAGAATTGATTCGAGAGTTTAGATAAGTACATCCGTATACTTACAGTATACATCCGTAAATATACGGATGTATATTTAAAGAGGTACGGAGATCTTATCGCTTGAAACAGCCGCTTCTTTGGATGGAATGCCAAGAAAATTGATTTGAGATCCCCTTTAACAGTTGGAGTCTTTAGAATCCTCGTCACTTGATGTCAAGACCAGTCTATTTAGGGTCTGCTGAGTTCAGATCAGCAAACAAAACAGCCAACAGCCCAGAGGAGAGATATGGCAACTGGTGTATCCACGGACTGTTAATAGATCTCTGCGGGTTCCCTTGTTTTTTGATCTAATATAATTAGAAGGGAAAAGACAAAGGATACTGAACCATTTAATAATGCAGCAAACCTAGACTCTTGACTTTTGACTCTTGTTATGAATTGACTTGTCGCTTAACTTCCTGTTCAACTTGCTGGGGAATTTTAGCGAGTTCTACGGAAAGTTGTTGTAGAGATTGTTCAACCTTTTGATGCAGTTCATTCATTTGATGTTGTTGTAAATTTCCCCATTGAGGTAATTGATTAATAAATTGTTGAAGATCGACAATAACATGAGTTAAGCTATTGATTTGTTCCAATTCAGGCCGTTTTTGGAACGTTTGGACAATCACTTCTAACTCAGATTGCATCATTGTTAAGGTTTTTTCTAATAAATTTTGACGTTCTAATAGATTTTGAATCACGATCATTAAAGATTGTAATTCCTGAGCTAATTGAGGATTCGGAGTAAAGGCCAGCCCTGAAGAAATATTTAAAGTATTGATTGTGTTTTTTAATTGATCCATTAATTGATCTAAATCTGCTTGATGTTGCTGAACTAAGCTTTTTGTATTGGTAGCACTTTTCCGAGTTTGTTGGGCTAATAATTGACGATTAAGCCAATTCAATCCTAAAGCTAAAGATCCCGGAATCACTGCATAAGTTATGGGTTGTCCGTTGAGAAGACTAAAAGAACCAATAATTGCAGCAATAATCAAAATTAATTCTACGAATTCAGGCCATCGTTTATGATTCAGCATATTAATAATCTCAAGTGAAGTTAAATAAAGGTTTCCGGTGGAGAAGGAGAATCGTGGACGCTGCTTTAAAAGTAACAATCCCGATAATCACCTCCTCTAAATTTGCAAAATCAATCGAGCTAAATTAAAATAAATTAACACCCCTAAAACATCAACAGCCGTTGTAATAAACGGTGCTGACATTAAAGCCGGATCTAATCCTAATGAACGGAATAAAAAGGGCAAAGAGGAACCCGCTACCGAAGCTAAGATGGAAATCGCGACTAAACTAACCCCCACCGCCACAGCAACGGGTAAATTCCCTTGTACAACAAATGTATTGGCCCAAATTGTAGCTAAAATTCCTAAGATTGTACCTAATAATGCTCCCGCTAATCCCTCGCGCATAATCACTTGTAATGGCCCCATTGCCCGGATTTCATCGGTATTCATCCCCCGAATCACAACGGTAGAAGATTGTGCCCCCACATTGCCTCCTGTTCCCGTCAGTAAGGGAATAAAAAACGACAGTGCCACCACCTGATGCAACAGATCCTGTTGCATTTTCAAAATTGAACCCGTTACACTATTTGTTAAGAGTAAAACTAATAACCAAACCACCCGTCTGCGGGCGATTGTTAGCAAATTTGCCTGAAAATAATTATCGCCATCGGTTTGCACCCCCCCCAAAGCATAAATATCTTTTGTGGCTTCCTGTTGAATAATATCTAACACATCATCAACGGTAATAATTCCCACTAATCGCCGTTCGCTATCTACCACTGGAATTGCTAAAAAATCGTACCGTTGAATAATATCCGCCACTTCCTCTTGATCGGTGTCCGTTTGCACAGAAACAATATCTTGATTCATAATTTCACCGACGGTTTGTTCCAGTTGGGCTGTGACTAAATCCCGCAATGATAAAATCCCTAATAACCGCCGATCTGAATCCGTAACATACAGAGAATAAATCGTTTCTGTTACATAGGCTAAACTGCGGATTCGTTCTAAACTTTGACTGACGGTAAAATATTCTTTGAGAGAAACATACTCCGGGGTCATGATTCGCCCAGCCGTTCCCGCTTCATAGCCTAACAACAACGCCGTTGATTGACGTTCTGTGGGGCTTAATTCGGCAACAATTCGCCGCACGACGGAGGCGGGTAACTCCTCAAATAAACGCGCTCGATCATCGGGTGACATTTTATCTACAATGTCGATGACTTCTTGGCGCTTGAATTTCTCGCACAGAGACTGTTGAACGCTAGAGTCAAGCTGTTCGTAGACTTCGATCGCCTCATCTTTGGGTAACAACCGAAAAGCAATCACCTGCATGGTTTCGGGTAAACCTTCGATGGCTTCGGCGATATCCGCCGGTTGTACAGGCTTAAGGATGCTTTTGGCGGCTGTTAAGTCTCCGAGCTCCAGTAACACTTGTAGTTGTGTCCGCACCAACTCGCGTAACTCTTTACGAGAGATGGTTGAGGTTGGGGGTATTGATTGATTGGCTTCAGTCAAAGGCAGCCCTCCTAAAACAGTTCTGCATCCAGATCAAGTCTAAAGGCTTAGGGTGAACCTTAACCTTTTAAATCAAAAAGTCAACAATTTATAAGTAAATAATAGGGAACAGGGAACAGGGAACAGGGAACAGGGAATTAGAAATATGTAAATCATTATGTTTGGGTACTTACAACGAGGTTAACCTACCATTTCATCATCGGTAAAGGATTTCGCTGATTTGTGAATAATTCTATCTTCGCTTATCATGAAAGCAACCTGCAATGATGAACTTTTCCCGATCATCGGGTGTAGATTGGTGAAGGAGAAAACAGAAATTAACCACTCGATAAACATGGTTTTTATAAGGTTGATATTGACTTCCGATTATTGGCTTCCAGGGTTCTAGGATATTTTCTAACAAAGGGATGCTAGTTTCAATTTGCATCTGGTGTTCTGGTTGGGGTGTTGATGAATTGATTATAGAGCAAGTTAGTCGTTTTCTATCAAGTTACAATTAAACACCGATTTGTTGTTTCCCTTTAGCGTTAAAGATTAAAGGCTGAAGCCTAACAACAAATTCTCTGATTTAGATTATACTAAAATAAATCCAGTTATATCAACTCAGCAATGATTAAAATTTTGCACCTTTCCGATATTCATTTAGGGAGTAGTTTTTCTCATGGTCGAATTAATCCTGAAACGGGTTTAAATAGCCGATTAGAGGATTTTATTGCCACGTTGGGACGTTGTATTGATCGAGCGATCGCAGAACCCGTTGATTTAGTTTTATTCGGGGGAGATGCCTTTCCTGATGCAACCCCGGCTCCTTATGTTAAACAAGCTTTTGCGTTTCAATTTCGGCGGTTAGTGGATGCAGAAATTCCAACGGTTTTATTAGTGGGAAATCATGATCAACATTCCCAAGGACAGGGGGGAGCCAGTTTAGGAATTTATCGCACATTAGGGGTTCCCGGATTTGTTGTGGGGGATAGCTTAGAAACCCATACCATTCAAACTCGAAATGGAGCCATTCAAATTATTACTTTACCTTGGTTAACTCGCTCAACGTTATTAACTCGTCCTGAAACCGAAGGACTGTCTTTAGAAGCCGTTAATCAACTGTTAATTGACCGTTTAACCGTTGTTTTAGAAGGAGAAATTCGGAGTTTAAATCCACAATTACCCACAATTTTATTAGGACATTTAATGGTTGAGAGAGCGAATTTAGGAGCCGAACGATTTTTAGCCGTTGGTAAAGGATTTAATATCCCTCTTTCCCTCTTAACGCGCTCTTGTTTTGAATATGTCGCCCTAGGTCATGTCCATAAACATCAAAATCTCAACCGCACAAATGATCCGCCTGTCATTTATCCCGGAAGTATTGAACGGGTTGATTTTAGCGAAGAAAAAGAAGAGAAAGGATTTGTATTAATTGAGGTCAAAAAAGGACAAGTTAAATGGGAGTTTTGTGCTTTACCTGCTCGTGCTTTTTCTACGATTAAAGTTGATTTATCCAAAGCCGATGATCCTCAACAAATGTTAATAAAAGTTATTCAAAAACATAAAATTGAAGAATCTGTTGTGCGTTTAATTTATCAACTGCGTTCTGATCAATTGGATTTAATTAATACCACCGAATTGCATCATCTTTTAAGGAGTGCCCATACCTATACTATTCAACCGGAATTAGTCAGTCAGTTAGCTCGACCCCGTTTACCGCAATTAGGAACACAAGGGAGTAGTCTTGAACCGTTAGATGCTTTAAAAACCTATTTAACCAGTCGAGAAGATTTGCAAGGATTTCAATCTGAAATGATGGAAGCTGCTCAACTGTTATTAGCCGGAGAAAAATAGAATCAAGGTTCAGGGGGAGAATTAAGATTCCGTTGTTGCAATGTCCGTTCAATTAAGCCAATTAAATGCTGTGGATTTGCCTCTGAACTAGGATTTTCTTCTGGGGTGAGGGCTAATTTTTCTATTTTAGAAATGAAAGAAGGAATCAACTCAGGACTCATATTTTTAGCTTGTTCTACAATTAAAATAATTAAATTCGGATCATAATTATCAATCAGTCTCTCTAATTCCTTAACAACCAGTTCTGCCCGTTCTAACTTCGAGAGAATAGACCGAGAGATCTCAGCGTCATTTTCAGCAATATCTTGGAGTTTTTGAGCATGAAATCTAAAATGATTGGCTACTTTATTCATCTGCTGATTGACATTTAAAATTTGATTGAGCAGTTGATTGATTTCTAAATTAATCCGACTAAATCCTTGAGAAGGAGATTGGGATTGATGAGCAATAATAGAAGCTTGTACGGCTAAATGACGAATTTGTTGAAGAATCTTAGCAATTAAATTACACGCCGAATGAATAGATTCTAAATCGTTAGAAATAGATTCACTAATCCTTTGAACATGAGTTGTATCAGCATGGATAGAATTTGCACTGACATAAATTGAATGAAAAGATTTGTTGGTTTCTCCAATCACTAGCTGACTTAATTGTAAAAAATCTTCATTAATCTCCGTAATTTTTTGTGCAGTTTCAAAAATTTCTTGTTGCTTGATTTTTAAAAAATCACCATAATTTTTTTTGATTACTTCTTGCTGGCTTTGATAATATTTTGTATATTTTTTAAACTTTCTTTGTTCAACTTCAATAATTTTAAAAGAATGTTCAACTTGGGATTGTTGCTGCTGAATCAAAGTTTGAGCATGATTTAAGAGTTGATTTTGAGCTAATAATAAAGTTTGAATATCGAGAATTCGATAAAATTTATTATCAAAAACAACAACAATCGGCTCATAAATTAATTCTTTAGAGCGATTCAATGCACTATTGACAGCTTCTCCAATTTTACAATTTTGATCCAGCAACAAGGCAGGAATCCTCAGATAATCGAGCAGCATTTGAATCGGTTGATTGAAATACAAATTTTCTCGCTGGGTAGTATTCACTTGTTCTCGAAACTTCGCCCGTGAAATCATGCCTAAGAAGTCGCGGTTATCCATGATAATAACGCCCGGTAAATCGGGGTTTTGGGCAAACTTCTTAGCTACACTCTGTCCTAAAGTGCTAGAACTGACGGTAAAGTCATAAGAAAGGACAGAAGCTAAGGTAGAATCAAAAGTGATGGGAGATTGGCTGCTCATTCATTTTGGCGGTTCAACGCAAACAGGGGTTCTTCCAAGATCATACTGATGAGGTAAGACTGTTCTGTCCATCTTAGAACCGTAAACTCGCAAATAGCTACAAAAATGGCTACAACCTTTTTGTTTTTTCTTCCTCCCCCCCCCTATTCTTTAGAGTGACGGTTATATAAGCCTGTGGACGATGCCTTATACCAGCAGCTTCAACAAGAACGACTTCTGAATCAAGTCACGACTCAGATTCGTCAGAGTTTGGATTTATCGGTGATTTTGTCAACTGCGGTTAAACAGTTGCGACAATTTTTATCGGTTGATCGGTTGCTCATTTATCAATTTGAGCTACAATACCTGTCAACTGTAGAAGCCCCTGAATTGGACTGGGGAGGAGAACGAACATTAGAACAATCATCCCAGTTCAGGGGTGAAGATGTCCCAGGATATCCCTATGGAAAAGTGATCTATGAAGATCGCTCTTCTCATAAGATTCTTTCCGTTTTAAATTTATCAGAAGATCAGCATTGTTTTAAACAAGAGTGTAGTTTTTTAGATAAATATCGTCAAGGTTTTATTAAATCCGTTTCTAATGTAGAACATGACTATGCTCACACTACCTGTTTTATTGAATTTTTAAAACAATTTCAAGTTCAATCTCTCATCATTGTTCCCATTGTAGTTCAAGACAACCTTTGGGGTTTATTAATTGCTCATCAATGTCTCAAACCCCGCCAGTGGAAAACAATGGAAAAACGATTTTTAAAAAAAATTACCCAACATTTATCCATTGCGATTCACCAAGCTCAACTATACGCCCAACTTCAACAACAAAAACAAACCCTAGAACAACGAGTCCGCGAACGAACACAAGCCCTTCATGATGCTTTATTAGGCGCGCAATCTGCCAACCGAGCGAAAAGCCAATTTTTAGCCACCATGAGTCATGAATTACGCACCCCATTAACTTGCGTGATTGGCATTTCAGAAACGTTATTACGCTACTCTGGAGAACAACAAGCCAATCAAAAAATGCCCCTTGATAAGCAGCAACGGTATTTAAAAACAATTCATGATAGTGGCGAAAAGTTACTGGGACTGATTAATGATATTTTAGATTTATCTGAAGTAGAAGCCGGAAAAACCGTCCTCCAAATTAGTGAATTTTCTTGGTCTAAATTAGTCCATCAAAGTCTAAATTCTTTTCAAGAAAAAGCTCAAACTCATCAGATCAATCTCACCAGTGATATCAAAATAAAACCTCATCAAAACCGATTTACAGGAGATCATGAACGGATTCGGAAAATTATCTTTAATTTATTAGAAAATGCCATCAAATTTACCCCAGATGGCGGTCGAGTTACCTTAAAACTTAAGGTAGATAATAATATCGCTATTTTGCAAATCGAAGACACGGGAATTGGAATTCCTGATGATAAAAAGCCTTTATTATTTGAAAAATTTCAGCAGTTAAATTCCGCTTATGATCGTCAGTATGAAGGGACAGGGTTAGGATTAGCCTTGACAAAACAATTGGTTGAATTACATGGCGGTGTCATTCATGTTGAATCTACAGTGGGTGTCGGTTCTATCTTTACCGTACACTTACCCGCTTTACCTTTAATGTCTAAAAAACCTCAAGGTGAAATTACTGAATCTCCGTTTAAAACTTCTTTGCCTTCAGTGTATCTCAATTCTCCTCGTCGCAAGTGTGTTTTAATTGAACGGGATGAAGAAACCGCAACTTTAATTTGTGACTTATTAACCGCCTCTGGATATCAAGTGGTTTGGTTAATGGAAGGATTTACCGCCGTTAAACAAATTGAACTGTTACAACCGGATGCGCTCATTATTGACCTGAATTTACCGGGACAATTCAGCCATGAAATTCTCAATCAACTTCATCATCAACCCCAAACCCAAAAAATTAAAATTTTAGCCTTAACCTATGAAAGCTGCTTTCTTGATTCCAAAGTTAACCCCTCTTTTGAATATTATGATTGTTTAGTTAAACCGATTCAACCCGACGAGTTACTCAATAAAATGATAGCCTTAAAAATGAATTAAATCTTAACCCATTTTACCCTTTACTATTCACCTTAAACCATGAAATCGGAAATTTTGTTACCCTTAAAACACGGATTAATTGTATCCTGTCAAGCTCCTGTTGATTCCCCATTGCATAATCCAATTGTGATTTCAGCGATGGCGGAAGCAGCCGTTAATCGAGGTGCTGTAGGGGTGAGAATTGATACCCCAACTCATATTGAAGCGGTGCGTCAACAGGTTTCTCAACCGATTATTGGTTTATGGAAACAACAAATTTCAGGGTTTGAAGTGTATATTACGCCTCGATTTGAAGATGCTGTCGCCGTTGCTAAATCTGGTGCTGATATTATTGCCATTGATGCGACATTGCGAGAACGTCCCCAAGGAGAAACTGTTCGGAATTTAATTACTAAAATCCATCAAGAATTAGGGAAATTAGTGATGGCGGATGTGGATAGTTTAGAAGCCGCTAAAATTGCCGCAGACGCAGGTGCAGATTGTGTGGGAACAACATTATATGGTTATACCCAAACCACCCAACATCAGTCTCCCCCCAGCTTTGATTTATTAACTCAAATGGTGAATCAGTTATCAGTTCCGGTGATTTGTGAAGGGGGAATTTCTTCCCCAGAAATGGCGAAACAAGCCTTGGATTTAGGTGCTTATGCCGTTGTTGTTGGGGGGGCAATTACCGGAATTGATCTGTTAGTTCAAGCGTATCAAAAAGCGGTTTCTTTATCATAAAACAGGGAATAGGCAATAGGCAATCTTGCTATAGGGAAAGGGGAATAGAGCCAACAGTTTATGTTATTGGGTGAGAATGATCTAAAAATCGTTGATCTAATTTAGCTAATAATGCCCCCACTGTTTCAGCGATAATAGTGACTAATCGATAAAAAGTGATGACACTTAATAAAATTGGGGCGGAAAATTGGTGACTCAATAATGCTAAAGCCATTGCTTCAAAAACCCCTAATCCTCCTGGTGCGCCGGGAATTAATAACCCTAATAACCAAGAAAAACTATAAGCTCCCAATAACAACGAAATTTGATTAAAATGTACGGGCTGGAAAGCTAATAAAACAAACATAAACCCCGACCATCTTAATAAAATAAACCCCACTTCTCCCAATAAAGGTCTGAAGGGGTAATGATCTAATTGACAAGCGGGTTTTTCAGGAAGTTCAGAAAGTTTTTTTTTAAATTTTGACTTTTCTAAAAATCTAAGAATCGGGTTTAAAATAATAGGATGAATTCCAATACCCAGAACAATTAAAGCTAGAATTTGTAAGATCCAATAAGGACTACGATAGCTGACTAAAGCCACCCCTAATGCTGCCGTTGCCATCATTAAGGGTTCTAATAATACACTTAAAGCAGCAGCTTCTAGGGCAACACCAGAATCCTTCATTGCCACAATTCGCCCATAAAAATGCCAAATATTCCCCGGCAAATATTTAGCAATATTAGTAATTAAATACAGTTGTAATCCCCAACGAGGTCTAACAGGTTGCTTAAACTCTTTGACAATTCCTAACCACACCCAGGCTGACCAAGCATGGGCAAAAAGCGTCACCACAAGAGCTACGGCGAGATACATCCAACCTGTTGAGGTAATCTCAATTTCAGAAATTTCTTGCCAATGCTTTCTAAAATTTGCAGCCAAGAAAAATAAGGTTCCGCCTACAATTATCCATTTTAAATACGGTTTAACAAAACCGAGGATGATTTTTATCAGCTTGAGGAAACCTCCAGTGGTTTGAAGTTCTGCATCTGAGTTTGGCTGGTGAATTTTAAGTTTTGTGGGTTGCATTTTAGAGTCCTAATGAGTGAGTTGAAGCAGTAGGTTGATAACTAGAAATGACTCGTCCTACCCCTCGCAACTGTTGAAAATAATACTGAATACAGGCATCCCCTTCTGGTGATAAGACATCTATTTTAATTCCATTTCGACCGTGTTCACGCCCCGAACTGTGGATATATTGTCCTTCTGTGAGGTACAATCCAACGTGGGTGGCTTTTTGGGGCGTTCCAAAAAAGATTAAATCCCCAGAAAGAAGACTAGAAAAATCTAAAGGGTCTCGATGGAAGGTTATCGGTTGTGTAAAGGCTTCCTGTTGATACGCATCTCTCGGTATCCAAATTCCCGCCGAAGCAAATGCAGCTTGCATTAAACCCGAACAATCATAATTAGGGCTAACTGTCCCTCCCCACAGATAATAATTGGGGGTTTCCATTGCAGCTTGAGTAAACTCAATAACCTGGGGAATGGCCGCTTGAATTTCAGCATCGGAGAAAACCGGGGCGTGATAAGGTTGAGTCGCCATCTCTAAATGGTTTTGATCACCCGTGGGTAACCAAGCCGTATAATCGTCTTCGCAGAGTTGTACTAAAATACTCGTTGAACGATTAATCTGATTTTGGGGTTCAGGAAGCCAACGTAAATAACGTCCTTTTCTCGCTTGCGTCGCTAAAGTTTTGCACTCGCTCGAATCATAGAGATCTAAATTCTCTCTACAGATATACTCAATCGAATCTGATAAACATTCAACCATGATAGATGAGTCGATAGAAAAATAGACATCCACTGCCAACCGTTAACCATTAACCCTCAACCATCAACAACAATGACTTTTTTCCATTCCGATGAACAATTAGAAACCCTGGGCAAAGGCATTATAGATGCAACGCGCACACAATTTCCATCTGTAGCCGAAAATCAACTCGCCATGACCTGGTTAGTATATGACCCCCCCATTTCGGTCAATACCGGAGGCGCCTTAACCCCGGAAGAGTTTTGGAAATATCCTGTTCGTGGATTTCATTATCGGGGAATTGAACGAATTTATCCGGCTAGTATTGTGAAATTGTTTTATTTATTAGCTGTTTTTGAATGGAAAGAAAAGGGGATGTTACGGACAACCCCAGAATTAGAACGGGCGACGAGAGATATGATGATTGATTCAAGTAATGATGCCACCAGTTTAGTCGTTGATGTGTTAACGGGAACCACCAGTGGCCCCGAATTACCCATAGGGCCGTTCGAAACGTGGAAAAGTCAACGTAATTTGGTCAACCGTTATCTGAAAACCCTCAACTGGCCGGAATTTGAATCGATTAATGTTAATCAAAAAACGTGGTGTGATGGCGCCTATGGTCGGGAACGAATTTTTTTAGGAGAATTAATGGAAAATCGCAATATGTTAACCACGAATGCAACAGCAAGATTATTGCATAGTATTATTGGTGGTGTTGCGGTTTCTTCTATGGCTTCGGGTCAGATGATGAAATTAATCAAACGCAGTCTTGACCCCAAAGAGTTAGCAGAAAATCCAGAAAATCAAGTTACGGGTTTTTTGGGTGGTGGACTCCCGAAAACTGCAAAATTGTGGTCAAAAGCAGGTCATACTAGCCAAGTTCGTCATGATGCTGCTTATATTGAACTTCCTTCTGCTCGACCATCCGTATTAGTGGTATTTACAGAAGGAAAAGCTCAAAGTAAAAATCAAGAACTCTTACCGTTTATTTCCCAAAAGGTTGTAGAAGCAATGAAAACCCTTTAAAGCAACTCGAACGAAGATAGCTCTTTCTTAAAGTGGGTTTTTACTAAACTTTTAGAGACTAATGAACCATGTCACTTAAGGTTATAGACAGGCATGGTTTGCCAACAATGACGACAAAACCAATAAATATTTTGGTTTTGGATATTTTTATAAATCGTATACCCTGTCTTTCCTTGATAGGAAATTCCCAAATAATAGCATCTGGCTGAGAAAGTTTTGCTTGTTGTAAGCCGTCTAAAGTTGAACTAGCCACTTACACACTCCACCCCCCTAAATCAGTCAAGCAAGCCTGTAAAACTTCCCTTAAGTGTGGGTTTTTGTGAATTAATAAAATTGTTTTTGGGGTCATCACCCCCCTCTAAACCCTTCACTTACTCTGATGTAATAAATTCATCCCATCCTAAAATCTCTGCTACTTCTGTGATTAAGGTCTGAGGTTGAATGGGTTTAGAAATCACCCCATAAACACCCATCTGGGCAAATTTGGCTCGATCACTGGGTAACACTCTGGCGGTGAGTAAAATGACAGGAATTGAACCCGTGCTAGAATTCGACTGAATGCGTTCATATACAGTAATTCCATCCATTCCCGGCATCGATACATCCAGCAAAATGGCATCTGGTCGTTCAGTTTCAAGGATTTGTAAACATTGCTCACCCGATGCTGCTCCTAGGGTTTCCCATCCGGCTAGGTCTTCGAGGCACATCCGCACCAGTTCCCGTAGATGTTCTTCATCATCAACGACTAGAATTTGTTTACCTTTCATAAGCACTCACAGATAATCGGATGAGAGTTTGAGGCTCAAAACTTGACGGGAAAGGGGAGAGTGAAGAAAAATGTACTACCTTCGTTTAGTATACTCTCAGCCCAGATCCTTCCACCGTGCTGCTCAATAATACTGCGACAGATGGCTAATCCTAAACCTGTTCCTCCTTTTTCACGGGAGTCCGATCCATCAACTTGTTGAAAACGACCAAAAATTGCTTCTAGCTTATCGGTTGGAATACCCCGTCCGTGATCCCTGACTTTGAACAAAACACAATCAGCCTGGGGTTCTGCACTCAGGTGAATCGTGGAATGGGCAGGGGAAAATTTCATAGCATTACTGAGTAAATTTGTCAAGGTCTGAATAATAGCATCTGCCGCAACCCAGACTTCGGCATCGCTAAGGATAATCACTAAGGAGATTTGTTCTTGAGAAGCGATCGCCTGTATTCCATCGACCGCTTGCTGCATTAAATCCGTAGCGTTACAAACGGTTTTATCGAGAATCGCTCGTCCCGACTCCAACCGTTCTAAATCTAAAATATCATTAACCAAATTCACTAACCGCTTGGTATCTAATAACGCAATCTCAATCATGCGTCGGAACTTTTCAGGTTTTTGAGCATAAATTCCTGTATTTAAAAGTCCCAAGGACATTTGAATGGCGGTCAAAGGGGTGCGAAGTTCATGGCTAACAATTCCAATAAATTCATCCTTAATTTTTTCAATTTTTTGCCGTTCAGTAACATCTTCGCCAATACTAATCATTCCAATAATCTTTCCCTGTAAATCTTGCAGCACCGTATTATTCCAAGCAATCAATCGTGTTTCCCCGGATTTTGTCAAGATAGCATTGCGATAATAGGGATGATGATTTTGAGTTAAAATTTCTGAAAAAACTACTTGCATTGAGTCTTGAATCTCGTTAGGACAGAATTTTTCAAACCAGCTTTGACCCAAAACTTCTGTCTTGTCATAGCCAGTTAAACTCAATAAAAAAGGATTAACATAGTTAATATTGCCGTTGCAATCGAGTTCGACAACAATTAACTGCACATTATCCAACAGCGATCGCCAACGTCGTTCCGCTTCTCGTAATACCGCTTCGGTTTGTTTGCGTTCTTGGAGTTCCAGTTTAAGTTGTCGATACAGATCCGATTGCTGAATTGCGATCGACAATTGACTAGCGATTTCTTGTAATAATTCGATTTCCCAGGATTGCCATTGACGAGAGGTAGAATTTTGGTAAATTGCTAACAATCCCCAAACCGTTTCTCCTAAAAAAATCGGGAAAACCGCATAACTTTTAGCTTGAAATTGTTCTAATAATTCAATATGACACGGTTGAAGCCCAGCCGTGTAAATATCATTAACAATAAAGTTTTCTTTATTACGGAAACGACCGCCTTGAGTATCTTGGAGATAGGTATCTTCCCAAGATTTTTGAACCTGATCTCCCACCAATTTGAGCCAACCCGGAGCCACTGACTCGATAACAAAATCCCCACTCCAATCGGGATTAAATTGATAAATAGCAGCCCGATCCGTTTGTAAAGTTTGTCTAACTTGTGTTACCGCATTATTGAGAATGGCATGGAGATCTAACGATTGGCGAATGGCTTGAGTGATAGAAAACAGTAGCTCTTCCTTTCTCGATTTCTGGCGTAAGGCTTCTTCCGCGTGTTTGCGCTCGGTGATATCCTCAACCACAAAGGAAAATAGGGTTCTGTGAGTAGAACTGTTAACAATAGGGCAAACCGTAGCCGATAGCCATTTCTGAGTTGTTTCAGTGCGATGCAGATATTGAAATTTTACAGGAACACCCGTGCATTCTGCTTCCCGATAGTAATTAAGCCACATTTCTATATACTCTTGCTGGACACCGATCTCGCTGGCAAAGTGATTTTGCAGGGTATCAGATTCAATGCCAAAAAACTCGGTGGTGGCAAGATTACTCGAAAGATGAAAGATATCATGGGGGTAAATTTCAACGATACCCATCATCATTTGCCGAAACTTTTCTTCGCTATCGAGGAGGGCTTTTTCAATCCGTTTGCGATCGCTAATATCGGTAATCATACCCAATGCCCCCATAAACTGTCCCGCCTCATTGATAATTGGGTTAGTGCCGATAATGCACCACAACTCTGAACCATCTTTACAGCGAAACTTAAAGTCATGTTGCTCAGAAATTCCCTGACGGCGAGCTTCCAACTGAGCCGTAGCGAACGCTCGTTCCTCTTCATCCATAAAGACAAACAAAGATTGATCCATCATTTCTGCCACCGTATAGCCTAACATTTCAGCCATCCGAGGATTGACAAACGTGGTATAGCCTTCTGCATCAATGATCCAGACCCCTTCATTAGCCAGGTCAATAATCTGACGATACTTCTCCTCGCTGACCTTGAGAGCTTGTTCTAGTCGGTTTCGTTGAGTGATATCCTGTGCAAAGGAGAGAACCGAGACTAAATTTCCTGATTCATCCAAAAGAGCCGAGTTGTACCATTCACAATCAATCACCGTGCCATCTTTGCGATAATTGCGATTACGGCAAATGATGGGTTGACCTCTGAATAAGTCTTGCGCCTTGCGGTTAACCATTTCTTCATCTCTTTCAAAGATAAACTGCCATTCGTACATAGTTTTACCGAAGACTTCTTCCGCCGTCCAACCCAAAATCTTCTCAGCTTGTTTTGACCAATATTGTACCCTCATTTGAGAATCCCAAATGACCGTAGCCAAGGGTGTATTTTCGATATGAAAACTTAATTGTTGCAGGGTTTTCTCCAGTGATTCTTCAATTTGTTTGCGTTCACTAATATCTCGAACAATTCCATATCTAATAATACTGCCATCTGCTTGAAGATGTGCAACGGCACGGGCATGAACCCACTTTAACTGACCCGATGGGGTAATAATTCGCAACTCGTGTTCCAAGGGTTCTAGGGTTTGCAGAGAGTGAGTTAATAAGGCTTTATAGACCGGAATATCTTCTAAATAAAATTGTTCAAATATGAGAGAACTATTGTTGAGAATTGGCTCGGACTCCCATTCAAAAATAGCGCAAAAGGCAGGACTAACATAATCAAATCGAACGGAACCATCCGGGGCATGAATAATGGTATAAATCCCTCCAGGTACATTGGCAACCAGGTATTGAAATTGAGTTTCACTTTGTTCCAAAAGATGACTGGTTTGAGTCAGTTCTCCCGTTCTTTCTAATACCCGTTGTTCGAGTTCAATATTCGATTTTTTTAGGTCAAGTTGTGTCTGTTTACGCTCGTCAATATTTATGATCGTGCCCATCATCCGCACGGCTTGGCCTGTTTCGTTATAAAAGGTCTGTCCCCGTCCTTCTACCCAATGAATACTGCCATCGAGCCAAATAATTCGATACTCGTACTGATAAATCTGGTGTGTTTGGATCGCTTGTGCGACGGCTTGATTAAAACCGTTAACATCCTCTGGGTGCAAGCGAGCGAGGAAGGTTTCATATCGCTGATCATATGTACCTGCAACCCACCCCGATAACTGTTCGGCTTCCGGTGATGCTTTGAGTTCTCCAGTTAAGATATTCCAATCCCACATTCCCATCTGGGCTGCTGATAGGGCTATGCGTAATTGTTCTGCATTTTCCTGGGCTAATTGTTGACTTAATCGTTCAATCTTTTTTTTACTTTCTACAAGTCTGCTATTGAGGAGATTAATCATTAGGGCGACTACGAGGAAAACACCTAACCGCAAGAAATCCTGGGGTTGAGTCAGTACAAATTGATACTTGGGGGGGATAAAGGCATAATCAATGGCTACTGTAGATAGGATAACGGCTACAATTCCGGCTCGAAAGCTTCCATACCCGGTACTCAGAATAATGGCAATGTAGAAAAATGCTCCAACTGTGCGAACTAAAAGCGGTTCTAGCCAAAGAGAGAGAAGAAAGGCAATAGCGGTTAAACTCATAGCAACTGCATAAGGTAAAAATCGCTGATACAGTCTCATGGCGGCTTCCTCTCCCTGGCGGTATATATTAATTGTCGCTTATGGATGGCGGGAGTAGGTACGCTCAATGAGACCGATCACCCGCGTGACCCAATCGAGGATCACTCATTTGGATTGGGTTTGTTGAATTCTTGTCTTAAGGCAGTGACTTGTTCAGAAAACTGGGCGATTTCTGTTGAGGTTAGGGGGGAATCATGGATTAGTAAATGCTCAATCATCCGGGCTAGGTGGGAGCCATTGGGATATCCAAAGGTTGCTAATGATCCGGCTAATTTATGGGCTTCTAGTGTGGCAGATTGTTTTAACTCTGGATCTAATTTTCCCGTTAATAAAGCAATTTTTGCTCGTTCTAATACGGCTATTTGTTCGCTAATTACCCCTCTAAAACTGTCCAACAATTTTTTAATTTCAGCTTGAACTTTAATCCGAGATTGTTCTTTAGAGTCCCCCTTTTGGGATGAATTTTCTAGTGGAGAATCCGGCTTAAGTCGATATCCCATGCCATAAACGGTTTCAATAATTTCTTCTGTTAAGCCCCCATTTTTAAGTTTCTTGCGTAAATCTTTAATATGAGTAATAATAGCCCGTTCTGTTGGGGCATCATCAAATCCCCAAAGGCGATCCAGAATGGCACTGCGGCTAAAAATTCGTTCAGGATTTCGCAGGAATAATTCTAGTAAATTATATTCTGTTGCTGTCAGAGGAATAACACTTTGATTAATGCTGACTCGACCCGAATCGGAGTCTAACCCTCTTCTGTCAGTTTCCGAAAAACCTTGCATTTTTTGAATCCTAGAGCCTAGACAGAGCAAGTGATCGCGTTATTTTTTCTCAGTAGCAATTCCTGAGAGTGCGAAATTAGTCAAAATGCGATCGCCACATCCCAGACTGTTGACTATAACGTGGCTTTGGAAATTACTAATCATAGGAAAAACCGGAGAGTGACAGAAGAGGGATATCATAATTTTGTCAAAAAATTGTAATCTTTTAATGTTTCTGTTGTTCCTAGATGAGCAATGGGTAATCAGCAACAGGCCTTGTCAGGAACCTTGACCTTTTGGGACTCCATAGCCATAAACAATATGACCTTGACCTGCTAAGACAATGACCTGAAAATCTGGGTTATTTTTAACAAAATTTACTATCGCATCTGCCATGGTTTCATCCCATAAAATTTGAGCTTGATGATCTTTAACATTATTGTGAGTTTCCCCTAAATAAATTACCTTTGCTTGGGTTAATTCTTGAATCACAGAATCTCGATTCATTGAAGTCACAACAACTGGAGCATCTGATAAAGAAACTGCCAACCCTGATTGAGTAAAAGTTGGCAGACTACACAATAAATAAATTCCAAAAGAATAGGTTAAAACTGGTGTCAAGGAATAAATATTCATCTGCTATTTTTGACCCTAATTAAACAGTTAAGCATTTAACTGAATCACTCCACAGCCTAAACGTCCCCCTCCAGCACCGCCTTTGACTCCAGTTGTACCTTTATCTTCATCAACATGAACAATAAATGCGCTACCATCTTCATCAAATAAACTTAATGGCCCTGGTGATAAACTCACCCGATTTGTGGTGTAAGTTAACACGGCTTTTCCATTCGCATCTGCCACTAAATTGGGTAAATCTCCCATGTGAAACGGATGGTTAGCATCAGGATTTGTTTCTCCAAAAGGCCCTGGATCAAAATGAGACACAAGGCCGCGTTAAAATCCGGTTCACAACTGCCTTTTTGATGAATATGAAACCCGTGTTTTGTATTAGCAGGTAAGCCATTAATTTCGGCTTGAACCCTCACTAACGGTAAAATACTATCGGTTTGAATTTGTGTTAAGGTTACTGTTCCTGATAACTGTGATTCTGAGGTTCCCTGCACAACAGCCTGAGCTTTTAAAGCATTATTCGCTTCCGAACTATTGGGTTGAGTACAACTGACTAGAAATACTAAGGTTAATAAACATCCCCAGAAAAGAGAATTGATCTTTTTTAGGATTGCCATTGGATTTTCTCATCAAGAATAATATTAGTTTATCACATTAAATCTGATTTTTACAAAGGATAGGGGGTAATCCCTATTTAACCCCCTATTAAGTCTTAGGTTTTTCTGTATTATTTACTAATCCGAATTTGTTCTCTGGAGTTAACGACCTCTGTAAAATAGTCTTGAATTAACTTGGGGTCAACAGTTATAATTCCCTGGGGGCCAAACCAACGATTAACAATTTCAACAGAACTCGCTTCTCCATCAAGATAACCTTGCATGAGTCGGATAATTGAATAGTTGACAATATCCAAGAATTTAGAGTTATTTTCAGGAACGATACAGGCAATTCCTTCTCGATTATAAGGTTGATTAACGGTGGTCATAAACGCATTCGGTTGGCTGACAGTTTGACGATATCCTTCTAAAGCAATCATATCGGATGCTAAGGCATCAATACTCCCTGAAGCAACGGCTTTAAATCCTTCTTCCAAGGTAGAAATTGAAACAAATGTTGCATTGGGTTGAACCAATTTAATCACCTGTTCTGCAATCGTTTTAGGTAACACACCAATGCGTTTACCTTGTAAAGATTCGGGAGAACCTAAACTACTTCCTGCTTTTAATAAAAGGGTTGTACCACTTCTGGCTAAAGGTACAGAGAAATCAACAAATAAATCCCGATTCCAAGTAAAACCAACATTACAAGCTAAATCAATTTCTTCCCCCTGCATCTTCGGCATTACGTTTTCAGGGGTGATTGTGACAAAATCAATTTGAATTGAGCGTCCCAATTGTTCTTCAACTCGTGCTTTAATTAAATTCACTAAATCTACCGAATAACCGACTAATTGACCTTTATCATTCACATAAGATAAAGGAACGGCTTCCGTTAAAGTTCCAACGGTTAAAGTTCCTGTCCGCGCCGCCCGTTCTAAAACTGTTTCTGCATGGCTTGTTAAGGAAAAACCCAAAGTTAATCCTAAACTCATTAATACCGTCAACACTGTTTTTTTAATCATGGATACGCCTCAAATTAGGTTAACCTGCTGGATAATAATGGTAAGATTATAGCAAGCTCTTGCAATATGAGATATAATCCTGACAGAAAATAGATTGACCGGAAAATAGAGCACCCAGTAAACACAACGATATGAAAATTCAAACAGCTACCGGATTTGTCGGTTTTATTTTATCTCTTTCAGCTTTAAATGTTGCTGTCGCAGAAGCTAAAACTGCATCTATATCTCCATCTTCTGAACAATCTATGACCACTATTGAACAACGGTTGTCTCGGTTATCGGCTACGGTGAAAGCTCAACAAGAACAACTCTCTGAATCTGCACAATTACCCCCAAATATCGGCATTGGCCTAGGTTGGGCTAATGGTAACGGTCGAGGTTGGGTAAATGGTCGTGGTGGTGGAGGTTGGGTAAATGGTCGTGGTGGTGGAGGTTGGGCTGATGGGGGGGGCGGTTTCTTTAATCGCCGTTAGAGTTTAGGAAATTAGGGCTAGGGTGTTCAATCTTAGCCTGTTTACTGAATTGCGATTGTACTCGGTTTCATTTTATATTTTTGGTATGATTTCCGATTTTAATATTACTGATTTTGGGCCGATTAATTTAGTTGTTCTACAAACAACATCCTTTTGTAATTTAGATTGTGATTATTGTTATTTACCTAATCGAGAACAAAAAAATCAATTATCTTTAGATTTAATTGAGCCGATTTTTAAAACAATTCTAACGAGTCCATTTGTACAGCATGATTTTAGCGTCTGTTGGCACGCGGGAGAACCTCTCGCTGTTCCGATTTCTTTTTATGAAGCAGCTTTTGAATTAATTGCAGAAGCGAATCAAAAGTATAATTCTAAATCCTATAAAATTTGGCAATCTATTCAAACCAATGCCACCTTAATTAATCAAAAATGGTGTGATTTATTTAAAAAACATGATGTGTTAGTTGGAGTGAGTCTTGATGGCCCTGATTTTATCCATGATGCTCATCGTAAAACCCGCAAAGGAACTGGAAGTCATGAAAGTACGATGCGGGGAATTTCACTATTACAAAAAAATGATATTCCGGTTTATATTATTGCTGTCCTCACCGAACAATCTTTAGATTATCCCGATGAAATCTTTAACTTTTTTATCGAAAATAACCTGACTGATGTGGGGTTTAATTTAGAAGAAACAGAAGGGGTTCATCAATCTTCTTCCCTAGCCAACCGAGAACTTGAAAACCGATATAAAGCCTTTATTAAGCGAATCTGGGATTTAACCGCCGAAAACCAAGGACAATTTAAAATCCGAGAATTTGAAAACCTCGGTAGCGTTATTTATAATGATTGTCGTTTAGATAAAACCGATATGAATTCTCCCTTTGTAATTGTCAGTGTTGATTATCAAGGGAATTTTTCAACGTTTGACCCGGAATTATTATCGGTTAAAACCAAAGACTATGGAGATTTTATTTTAGGTCATGTATTAACCGATAGTTTGGAGTCGGTTTGTGAGACAGAAAAATTCCATAAAATTTATCACGATATGAAAGCAGGGGTAGAAAAATGTCGGCAAACCTGTCAATATTTCGGAGTTTGTGGGGGTGGCGCAGGAAGTAACAAATATTGGGAAAATGGAACCTTTACTTCTACAGAAACCCATGCTTGCCGTTATCGAACTCAAATTATTACAGATGTTATTTTAGAGGAATTAGAAAAAATCTATCATATAGCAGGGAACAGGGAACAGGGAACAGGGAACAGGGAATAAAAATTTAGTAGAGACGCGCCATGTAGAGACGCGCCATGTCATACAATTTTCTTGAAGAGAAACAAGGAAACAGCCCTGGGCTTATTTACAAAACTCAAATTGAGCGATTTCTTTGGGTAAAGCTGGAGCATGGGGAACTTTAACTCCTTTGGGTGCTAATATCCCAATTCCGTAAACACAGCCGTCTTTAGCACTACAGGTGGCCATATTGAGATTAAGTTCATAATCTTTGAATTCGGGGGGTTTAAAAGTCATGACCGATAAGGTATCTTTCTCCGACTGTAAAACTTTCCCGTCGAGGGTTTTCACACTTAAATTAACGTCGCTACAATTTTCGTCACAATAGCCAACAAATAAATATTCTATAGAAGGATCAAGCCGCATTGTTAAAGGGGCGTTGGCTTTCGGTGGCCCCTTACGAACAACGGGCCAAAATGCCAATTCATAACCGTCTCTTCCCGCCTCCTTAATCACTTCTTTGAGTTTACAAACCACTGTTTTCTCGTCTGCGGTAAGTTCCTTAGCAACCGCAGCCCCCAGGAACACTGTACCTAACAGCAGCGCAAATCCAGGCCCGATTAAATGTTTGCTATTCATCGATAATTTTTGGGAAGGGATGGTATGTCGCAAAATTAGAAATATCAGGAGGATATCACATTTTTGCTGTGTTGTTGATAGCATTATGGGCTTTTAAGTCATCAATCGTAAATAAGCGATGAAATTCTAAGCCTTCCGCCGCGTAGAGTTCACCTCCTCCCTGTTGTCGGTCTACTAAGGCAATAATATGATTTACCGCATAACCCGCATCTTGGAGGCGTTTAACGGCTTTCATCGCCGACTGTCCCGTTGTCACCACATCTTCTAAAACCACCACTGGAGTTCCGGGGGTTAAGGTTGGCCCCTCAATATAAGCTTGGGTTCCGTGTCCTTTGGCTTCTTTACGAATAATTAAAGCAAAAACGGGTCGGTTTTCATAGGCTGAAACCACACTCACCGCCGAGACAATCGGGTCAGCACCCAGGGTTAATCCGGCGACGGCTTGGGTATTTTCGGGTAACATTGCTAATAATAAACGGCCGATGGCTAAAGCGCCTTGAGGGTGGAGAGTGACTTGTTTACAATTAATATAATAGGAACTCTGTTGACCTGAAGAGAGGACAAAATCTCCTTCTTTGTAGGCTAACTGACACAATAAATCTAGTAGCCATTGTCGCAAAGTGGCTAAGTCTGTTGTGGCGACAGACTCGTTTAAAGTGACTTGCTGTTGTTGTTGATTCATTGATGATGAGAAAGGATTTAGTTCATGATTTTAGTCTACAGGAAAAATGACATCCTTTTATAAAAATTTATGATTTTTGATCAAGATCAATAGTTGCCACTTCCTCCAAATTAGAATAGGATGTATCCAGGTTTCTCTGGATTGGCTTAAGATATGACTCGCAAACAAACGGGTGGCTTCAACTTGCAACTATTCCAGCGAATTCCGGTTTTGTTCACGACCCGGATTATTTTTCCTGCAACCCTCTTCATTTGCCTATTTCCTTCTACGATAACAGCCCAAATTATTCCCGCCCAGGATGGAACCGGAACCCAAGTTACGCCTCAAGGAAATCAGTTTAATATTAATGGGGGCCGTTTATCGGGAGACGGTGCAAATTTATTTCATAGTTTTGAAAAGTTGGGATTATCTCAAGGAGAAATTCTCAATTTTATTTCTAATCCTACGATTCAAAATATCTTAGGACGAGTCACCGGGGGAGACGCTTCTTTTATTAATGGGTTAATTCAAGTAACTGGCGGAAATTCTAACCTATTTTTAATCAATCCTGCCGGAATTGTCTTTGGGGAAAACGCCAGTTTAAATATTCCTGCTGCTTTTACCGCAACAACAGCAAGCTCTATTGGATTTGGGAATCAGAATTGGTTTCAAGCATTAGGGGAAAATCAATGGCAAACTTTAGTTGGAACTCCTAGGGATTTTGTCTTTAATTCTGGAAATCCAGGGAGTTTAGTTAATTTAGGAAATCTCACCGTTTCCCCCGGAGAAAATATTACCTTATTAGCGGGAACGGTTCTCAATACCGGAACAATATCCGCACCAGGGGGAGAAATTACCATTGCTGCGGTGAGGGGGGAAAATTTAGTTAGAATTTCCCAAGATGGACATTTATTAAATTTAGAATTAACCTCAGATATTCCTCAAAATTCCCCCGGTTTTACTCCGCTATCCTTACCCGAATTATTAACGGGAGGAAACTCAGGAAATGCTAATCAAGTAAAAGTCAATGAACAGGGACAGGTGATTTTAACGGCTTCGGGGGTTGCGGTTCCTACTGAACCCGGAACTACTATTTTGTCAGGAAGAATTGATGTGAGTTCTCCCACCCAAACCGGGGGAAATCTTCAATTAGCGGGAGAAAAAATCGGACTAATTAATAGTATCTTAGACGCATCGGGGTTAACCGGAGGAGGTACAATTTTAATTGGGGGAGACTATAAAGGATTAGGTGATTTCCCCACATCTGCAAAAACCTTTATTAGTTCCGATTCTTTTATCAATGCAAATGCTTTAGAAACAGGAAATGGCGGTAAAGTTATTGTTTGGTCTGAAGATTTAACTCAAGTTTATGGTTTAATTCAAGTTCGGGGGGGAACACAAAATGGCAATGGCGGATTTGTTGAAACCAGTAGTCGCGGTATTTTAGACATTAACACAACACCCGATATTGCAGCACCATTCGGGTTAGGAGGAACGTGGTTACTTGACCCGAATAATATTGATATTGTCGATGATACCGGGGGAAATACAAACATAAATGCAAATCCTTTACCACCCAATGACTTATTATTTAATACCAGTAATGATAATGCTCGGTTAAGCGTATTTCTATTACAGTCTGCCTTAAGCGAAGGAAATGTTGTTGTAGAAACGGGAGATGTGGGCAACAATTCCCAAGAGGGAAATATTACGTTTCAGACTTCCTTAAATTTTAATGGTATCGGTGGAGAACGAAGTTTAACGTTAAATGCAGCCGGAAATATTATTTTAGACGGACAAACAATTACTGATAGTAATCCCGGTGATGTTGATCAATTAAGCCTTAATTTTAATGCAGATTTTGATAATAATAATAATGGTTCTGTTTTTATTCGGAATGCTATAATTGATACAAACGGAGGAGATTTCACCGCAACAGGTCGAGGAAATCCTACGTTTCGGTCTGGAGTTTTGATAGATAATAGTCAACTGAATACCCTGGGAGGAAATATTAACCTTGAGGGAATTGCCGTTGATAACTTACCCTTTAATCATGGGATTTTATTAACCAATAGTAGCTTAAATTCTGCCAATGGAAATGTTACCTTAACGGGAACCAGTGGCGCACAAACTGATACCAATATGGGGGTATGGTTACAACAATCTACCATTAATTCAGACGCAGGCAATATTAATATTATTGGGAATAGTCAAGGCAGTCAAACCAATAATATTGGAATTTTACTCGATAATAATTCTACCTTACAAAGTACAACAGGAAATATTAGCTTAATCGGAAGTAGTGACAATGGCTTAAATAGTTTTGGGGTTAATTTAAACCAAAGCCAGATTTTAACCGTTGATGGCACTATTCAACTGACAGGAACTACCGCCGGAAGTGATGGGAGTGTGGGAATTTATGTCAGTGAGAGTAATATTGCTTCAACGGGAACCGGAATTATTGATTTGCGCGGCAATAATAACGCTACGGGGGATAATAATGATGGAATTTCTATATTAAATAACGGACTTATTTTTTCGGCTGGAACTGGAAGAATTAATCTATCCGGGGTGAGTGGTGAGGGGAATAATAGCGAGGGAATTTTTATTGCTAATGGACAAATACAAACTCTGGATGGAGATGTTTCAATTCAGGGTTTAGGACGAGGTGCAAATACAAGTCCGGGGATTTTTATTGGGGGGGGAGGTGAAATTATTTCTAGTGGAATTGGTAATATTAGTTTAGATGGATTAAGTAATGCCACAGGGAGTGGGAGTCATGGGATTTCCTTATTTGGAGATGCAAACCTTAGCGCAAAAACAACAGGAAATATTACCTTAATTGGAAGTAGTAGTCCTACCACCAATAGTCAAGGTATTTTTATTCTCGATAACCCTATTCTTCAGGTTAGTAACGGAAATCTCAATTTAACAGGAGTGAGTACAGCACCGTTTAACGGACAGGGTATTTTATTAGGAAATAGTTTGCTAACTTCATCAGGAACAGGAACCATTAATTTAAGTGGAACTGGGAATGGCACTGGGGGAGATAGTAATGGCATTCTTTTAATTAATGCGGCACAAATTAATAGTTTAAGCAGTGGGGATATTAATGTACAAGGTCGTGGTGCTGCGGTTCCCGATAGTGAAGGGATAGGAATTTTTCAGGGTAGTCAAATTCAAACCAATACGGGGTCAATTTTAATCGATGGGGTGAATAATGGTGAGAATACCAGCAGTGTTATTATTGGAGATAATACCCCCATTACAACCACAGGTTCAGGAAGGATTACTATATCAGGAAATCAGGATTTATTCATCAGTTCCTTAACCAATTCAGGGGGTGCAATTAATCTCAGCAGTAGTGGAGGAAATATTAATAGTAGTTCTGGAACTCTGGATAGTAGTTCGGCTGTTGGGAATGGGGGAACTGTTACTATTGATGCGGCGGGTAATATTACTATTGCGAGTATTAATTCCAGCACAACTGCAAATTCTGGTAATACTCAAGCGGGAAGTGTCACCCTAACTTCTGCGAATAATACGGTAACAATTACTAATAATATTAATGCTTCAGCAACCACAGGTCAAGGCAATAATATTACGATTTCTGCACCTGTTCAACTGACCCAACCCACCACTACTTTGAATACTGTAGGGAGTACCAGTAGTGGAAATATTATTTTTAATAATACTGTTAATGGAACTACACCGGGAAGCAATAGTTTAATTCTGCAAGCGGGAACGGGAACGGTCAGTTTTAATGATAGTGTGGGGAATATAAACCCCCTGAATGGTTTAACGATAACGGGGGGTAATATTAATAGTATCGCACCGATTAATATTGCTACTTCTGGATTAACCATTAATGCCAGTGGAGCGGTTAATTTAGCTGATATTTTAGCGAATAATGGCGGAATTGTCAATATTTTAGCAACGGAAAATATTACAACTCAGGATATTATTACTGAGGGTGAAACCATTACGTTAACCAGTAGTAACGGTGACATTAATACCCAAAACGGGATTTTAGAGAGTGGGTCTAGTAATAATAATGGCGGGAACCAAATTATCAACGCATCGGGAACGGTTACGTTAGGAGAAATTAATACCAGTACCACCTCTAGTTCGAGTAATAGTCAAGGGGGAACTCTGGATATTACATCGGGAAATAATACCATTAGTTTAACCGGAGATATTAATACTTCTGCAACCCAAGGTCAGGGAAGTGACATTAATTTTAATGCTAATGTTGTTATTCCGCAGGATAACGTAACGATAACAACAACGGGAAACAATAGTAGTGGTAATGTCACCTTTAATGGAACCGTAAATGGGGGTCGTGGTAATAATAGTTTAACCCTAGAAACGGGAGAAGGAGATGTTAATTTTAATCAAGCGGTCGGCGATAACGTTCCTCTACAAACTTTAACGATAAATAGCGGAACTGTTGTTACTCAGTCCCCGGTTAATATTGAGAATGGCGGAATTAATATTACCGCAACGGAAGATGTTACCTTTAACGATACGGTGACAACGAATAATAATAGTCCCGTAGATGTTATCGCCGAGGGAGACATTACCACAACGGATATTATTAGTAATGGAGAACGAATTGCGCTCACCAGTAATACGGGAAATATTAATACAACGGCGGGTATTCTTAATAGTAGTTCTACCACCGAAGATGGGGGAGAAATTAACCTGAATGCGGCTCAAAATTTAACCGTTGGTGAAATAACAACCCGAACTGAATCTAATTTAGGAACTTCTCAAGCTGGAACCTTGACTCTCGCCGGAAATAGTATCACGTTAACCAATAATATTGATACGTCTGCGACTATTGGGTCGGGTAATAATATTACGTTTAATTCTCCGGTTATTTTAGATGGGGATACCGTTACTTTAACCACATCGGGAACCGCAGGAAGTGGAGATGTTACTTTTAATAATACCGTTGATAGTAATACACCAGGAAATTCTAATTTAACCATTCAAGCCGGGACGGGAACGGTTAGCGTTAATGAAACAATAGGTGGAACGAATACCCTGAATGGGTTAACTGTTAATAGTGGAGATATGAATAGTAATGCTGCTATTACTGTTGACGCAGGAGGGGTTAATCTTAATAGTAGTGGAAGTGTTAATTTAACTGCACCTATCACCACAAGCCAAACCGGAACGATTAATATTAATGCTGAAAATAATATTACTACGGCTGACCTAACTACCCAAGGTCAAGATATTAACCTCAATAGTAATACCGGAAATATTGATAGCAGTTTAGGAACCTTAAATACCAGTTCAACGAATAGCGATGGTGGTGATATTAATATGACGACAAGTACAGACGCGCCATGGCGCGTCTCTGTCGGTGAAATTAACACCAGTACCCAAACCAACCAAGCGGGAACCCTAAATGTTAGTGGTGAAACTATTGCGTTAACCGGAAATATTAATACCTCTGGAAATAACGGAACTGGGAGTAATGTAACCTTTAATAACCCCGTTGAAGTTACTCAACCTGTTAATATCAATACTTCTGGAACATCGGGAAGTGGGAATATTACCTTTAACAATACGGTTAATAGTATTCCTGCTGATAATAACGGTTTAACATTGCAAGCGGGAACCGGAAATATCCAATTTAATAATAGCGTAACCGTTGGCGGATTAGATATTACGGCTGGAACCGTTAATAGTACCTCTCCCATTACCGTTAATACCGGAGATTTTATCATTAATTCCAGTGATACTGTCACCCTTCCCCAAGATATTACCACCACAAATAGCAGTGAAATTCAAATTACCGCAACTAATAATATTGTAACGGGGAATATCACCACCAACGGTCAACCTATTACCCTCAATAGTTCCAACGGAAATATTACAACAAACCCCGGAACTCTCAATACCAGTTCCGAAAATAATGGCGGTGCTATTACTATTAATACCCCAGGAACTCTCAACTTAGGCGGCGTTAATACCAGTACCAATAACGGTCAAGCCGGAACCCTCACCCTGAATACTCAAAATAATCCAATTATTTTAAATAGCGATATCAATACCTCTGCAAATAATGGGGTTGGAAGTCAACAACAATATAATAGTCCCGTTCAACTCGTATCCCCCAATATTACCCTAACTTCATCTGGTAGTAATAGCAGTGGAAATATTAGTTTTAATTTTCCGGTCAATGGGAATAGCAATTTAACCGTTAACGCTGGAAGTGGTAATCTTACGTTCTCAACGGTTGGTGATAGTAACCCCCTCTCTAGTTTACAAGTCAATACTACTGGACTAACAACCCTACAAGGCAATTTAACGGCTAATAATAGTGTTGATTTTAGTAATGCTTCAGGAGGAACCCAACTCGCCAATAATATCAGTATTAATACCGCCGCCAATAATGGCGATATTCTATTTAATAATAGTCCGATAACAGGTTCCCAAACCCTAACTCTTAATGCAGGAAGTGGAACTGTTTCTCTGAATACCGTTGGTAATAATAATAACCCCGTAAGCGGATTAATTTTCCAACAAGCAAACGCCGTTAACCTGTTTGGCGATATCTACACCAGCAGTGGACTCGATTTCTCTTCCGTAAATACCGCAAACGTTGCTGGAAATCAAGTTACATTAAACACCAGTATTGGTAACGGGGCGATTAACTTCCTCGGCTCAACCCTAACAGGTCAAGGAAATTTAACCCTCGATGCCGGAAACAATGATGTAAATTTAGATACCTTTAATTCCGAAGCACCCCTCAACGGTTTAGGCATTACCGCCAGAACCGTCCAAGCCAATGCTCCCATTACCGTAGGGTCAGGGGGACTTAATATTAATGCGAGTAATATTGTTACCCTAACGGGCAATATCCTCAGTAATAGTACGGTTGCAATTACAGCCACTAACGACATTAATACCCGTGACATTACGGCTTCTCAGGGTATCATATTTAACAGTCGCAACGGAAATATTACGGTTAATTCTCTCAACACTTCATCCCCCAATGCTAACGCTGGGGAGATCACCTTAAATACCCCTCAAGGGAATATTACCACCAACAGCCTGAATAGTTCATCTCCCAATAGTCAGGGTGGGGAGATCTCCCTAAGTAGCCCTATTGGAACTGTTACAACGGGAAATATACTGACATCAGGCTTAACTGGCGGTAACATTAGTGTCAATGCACAAACCAGTATTACGACCGGACAAATAAACACCCAAGGCCAAACCCAAGGAGGTAACGTCTTCCTCGACCCCATCAACGATGTCCAGGTTGAATATATTAATGCAGAATCCCCCAATGGTCGTGGTGGTAACGTTTTTGTTGAATCAACGCAAGGCTACTTCCGTGCTACTGGTTCCTTCCCCACCTTATTTTCCCCAACGGGAACCGCCAGTATCTCCACTGCTGGTCGTTTGGGTAGCGGTTCGATCACTATTCGCCATGCTGGCGGGCCACTCAATCCCCCCGTCGCCTCCTTTGAAATCAAAGGTAACTTAACTATCAATGGAACCACCGCCACGATTACAACGGGTGATTTTAGCATTCTTCCCCCGCAAAGCTTTGAGGGTTCATTTACATTAGGAAATATTGCGATTCAAACCGATGACGCGCCGAATATTCCTCCCAGTCAAAATCCCACCCAGGGGAATACCGGAGTTATTATTCAACAAAATATATCAATTCCTCCTAATCAAGAGGAACAACAAGATGAAATTACTTCTGAATTTATTAATAATCCGACTAATTCTTTTCTTCCGCAAGAACTGTTATCAACCACAGAAATTGCCTTTCAATCCAATAATTTAGATTCTAGTATTCTCCTGCTAGAACAATTTAGAAATCAAGAATTTGAACAATATTTAGGAGTGAAATCCACTTTATTAGACCGTTTAGAAGTTCAACAACGCTTAAAAGAATTGGAACTAAAAACCCAACAAGTTTATGCGATTGTTTATATGGTTTCCCGTGAAGACCAATTAGAAATTATTGTGGTTCCTTCCTCCGGTGAACCGTTGCGACATAGTGTTCCTGAAGCGACACGAGAAAAATTATTTCCTGTTGTTCGAGAACTCCAAACCGAAATTACTAACCCCCGAAAACGTAATACTGTGAGTTATCAAGCTCCGGCTCAACAACTTTATGAATGGATGATTCAACCCATAGCAGACGATTTACAAAAATTAGGGGTTTCTACAATTCTTTTTTCCCTCGACCCCGGTTTACGCAGTTTACCCATCGCAGCATTATGGGATGGTCAGCAATTTTTAATCGAAAAATATGCGATTAGTTTAATTCCTAGTACCAGTTTAATTGACTTTCGATATCAACCCATTGGTGAAGCCGAAGTCTTAGCAATGGGAGCGAGTCAATTTCAACAACAAAATCCTTTACCTGCGGTTCCCGTCGAATTAGAAAATATTATTGATATTTGGCCCGGTGAAGAATTTTTAAACGAAAGATTCACCCTCGAAAATTTGAAATCCCAACGTCGCTTATCTAATTTTGACGTGATTCATTTAGCCACTCACGCTGATTTTAAAGCGGGATCTCCCAGTAATTCTTATATTCAATTATGGGATGAAAAATTACCCCTAACAGAATTACCCAGCTTAAATTTAGATAATCCAACGGTAGAATTGTTAACTTTAAGTGCTTGTCGAACCGCTTTAGGAGATCGACGTTCAGAATTAGGATTTGCGGGGTTAGCAGTGCAAGCCGGGGTTAAATCAGCTTTAGCCAGTTTATGGTATGTGAGCGACCAAGGAACGTTAGCATTAATGAGTGAATTTTATCAAGATTTAAAACAAGCTCCCATTAAAGCCATTGCGTTACAAACTGCCCAAATTGATATGATTCAAGAAAAAACTCGCCTCGAAAATGATCAATTAATTACCAGCTTTGGCACAATTCCTCTCCCTCCTGATCTCGCAGGAACAAATATTACCAGCCTATCCCATCCCTATTATTGGTCAGGATTTACAATGATTGGAAGTCCTTGGTAATCAGTTATCAGTTATCAGTTATCAGTTTTTAGTTGGGTAGTGTGAGCGTCCTCGCTCGCTAACAGCCAATAACTAACAACTAACAACCAATAACTAACAAGTAACAGTAGTCAATTATTAACCATCAATTCTCAACGTTAAAATAACAGTTATGGGGTTAGGTTGAGCGGGTTTCCAAGTTAAGAGCGATCGCCGAATTAATTCAATGATTTTAGCATCTTGAATGGTAGAAGCTTCTTCATCTAAAATCACCTGTTTAACTCGTCCTTTATGAATCTTTAACTCAAACACTAAATCACCCTTAATTCCCGTTGGAATTTTAATTGATTGTAAATGTTGAGTTAAAAAAGCGATCGCTTCTTCATCTAATCCCGTCGCGCTCACTATCTCTAAAGCCGTTAAAATAGGAGATGGAGGTTCAAATTCTGAAAATACGCCTTCCGCTTCCGCGAAAAAAGCATTCATCTCTGTTGGCTCTGAAAACGCCAAACTATTATTCATCTTGGGGCTTTGCGCTTTCATCATTCGAGGCATCATAGAACGGCTCGCTCTCGCTGGAGCAGAGGGAGCCTGTAACGCAGAACCATAGCCATAAATCGCCTCATAATTGACTGCTTCCGGCATTTCCACAGGGACTTGCACCGACACCAACGCTTCACTTGGATTCACCCGCACGTCATCACTCACTGCCACAAACGCGGTATACTGAGATAATAGCTGATAAGTGAGAGCCGTTTCCGTTACCGCCTCTACTCGCGCCTTGGTTTCCCCTTGTACCATCTGATTCATCAATGCCTTAATTCGTGAGCGTCCCCACAATTGAGCAACAGCTGGATTCCCCCCAGATTCAAAATTCAAGTTCAACTGCTGTTGATAAGCAGTGCCACCCGCAGCAGACCCCTGAATCTGCAAAATGCCAGAATTGCTATCCGGTTTCTTGCCAAATAAGACTAAGGGTTGTTCTGCAAACAAATCCGATACTAGGGTGGGATAAATAACAGGTTGTTCTCCCTCTCCTTGCCAAGAAACCTCAATACTGGTTAAAACCGGGTTATTAATCTGAGAAAAAAACTCTTGCACAACGGGTTCTACAGGTTCATCATGGCGAATAATCCGAGAAATCCCTCGCCCCAACTCAGCAATGCGGTTAATCAAAAAGCGATTAACGGAACTTCCCGCCCCAAAACTATGCAGGCGGTTTCCGGGTTTGAGATGTTGTTGTACCTCCGCCAGCACTTGATTTTCATTACCAATATATCCATCAGTCAACAACACCACCGTCCGCAACCGTCCCACATCCGCAACCGGGAAATTTAAAACCGCCTGAATTCCCCGTAATAGTTCCGTGCCTCCATCCGCCTGTAATTGATTAATATACTGCAACGCTTGGGCGCGATTTTGGGGGGTGTTCGCCAAGGGAACCGCAGACAACTGTTGCGTGGTATTGGCAAAATCAATAATACTAAAGGTGTCGTCTGGATTCAAGTGATTAATAAACTGTCGCATCAATTCCTGACATTGCATCAGTGGCATACCCTGTTGAGAACCCGAAGTATCGATGAGAAAAACCACATCTTTCGGAACAATCTGATCCGCAGCATACTCAATAGCAGGAATCAAATAAACTGCGAAATGTCCTCCCCGTTCATCGCTTTGGGTCAAAACCGTTGTTTGGGTGTGTTCTCCAGCCACCTGATACCGCAACATCAAGTCTTTATTGGGGATGGTATCTCCCTGAGCTAAGGTAATTCGGGCATTTTGTCCACTATGGTCAATCTCCAGTTGGTGGGAGGGAGAATTAATCCCCAGAATCGGCACTCCTGCATCAATTTCAACCGTTACATTAATATCATGGCGCGATCGCATCCCCTCCGGCAAAATCGGCGCATTTAAACGAGACGCATTGGGAACTAAATCCGTATCTTGATTTTGGGTTAGGGGTGCGCTGGGATCTTCAATGGCTACCCCCGGAATATAACGGGGGCCAACCACCATTGGAAACACAAATTCATAATTTCCTCCGGTAAATTTCAAGCTATCGGAATAGCAAATAATGACATCAATTTGTTCACCGGGTTTAATATTAGCCAAAGATTGAGTAAAAATATTATCCCGTTCTTGTTCTAACAGTCCGGCGGTGCGTCCTTGTTGTTTCGCCAGTTCATAAATTTGTTGGGCTTCTTCCCGTTTTTTAATGTTACCTTTAATGGTGTGATCGCCAATTTGAATCAACATTTCATCGACAGCGGCTTCATCGGGTAACGGAAAAATATAAACTGCTTCTAAGGTTGTGGTAAAAGTATTTTCAAAACTCTGGGTGACTTCCACCCGTGACAGATTCCCCGCAATTTTAGCACTAACATTCGTATGTTTAAGGGGAAAGGCGATCGGTTCTTCGTTAGGGGTTTGAATATATAACCCACTCGGTTGATTTTTAATAATTTGAGGCATAGGGAGATAACCTCTCGGCTTGTTAACTGTTTCTAGTGTAGCTTTGTTTTTTGGGAAATGCCTCTCTGTTGAGATCTTTGCGACATTATTCTTAATTTACACCTTATTGTATACTCAATTGAGGCAAACTAAATTTATAAAATTTACTGTGACTGACGAAAACCTTTATCTGAAGCGGTTTTTAGATCCCATTAAAGTTTGTAGGCGGTATAAACCTAAATTTGGATTAGGAAATCGAGAAGAAGGATTAGATTTAGCGGGATTTCTATCATTATATGGTTCAGATCCGTTTTATTCTTGGATTGGTCTGAATTCAGATTTAATGTATGCTGCTCATAAAGCTGCGGGAGGAATGACTTCTATTTATCGACAAATTGGGAGAGGTTGTGAAAGTTTATTTCGACAGATTATTATTGATCAAGCCAATTATGATGATCCAAAAGATGTTCTATGGTCTTACACAGTGCAGACAAGAAACAATAAGGAAAGAACGTTATCCTTAGATGCTCGATTAGAATTAACGGCAATTCAAAATTATGATGTTAGAGAAAGAGTCACGCAATGGATAGCAAATTATAGTCAATCTCTGGATGTTCCTGCACCTGCAAATGGAGCCGTATTTGAAGTTCGACAAGGTTATAAAAGTAAAGATAGTAAAAGACAAAATGCTGATATTGATAATATTGCCGTTGCTTGGGCTAATGGATACTTACCTGTATTTGCTATTTTTTCCTCACAAATTGATTCCGATTTAGTCTTAAGATATCGGAATAGCCGAGGAGGAATTATCACCGGAACTTTATTAGGAACTAGCCAAAATTCTCTGTTTGTTTTTTCCAAGAATGTGTTAGGCTATGATTTAGCCGATTTCTTGCACCGAAATTCTTCATTAATTCGAGATGAAATATATACAACGCTAGAAGCTTTATTAAGGGCTGAATAATGTTATCAACTGTAAAACAAAGACCGGAATATACCTTTAAACATAATCAGAATTTAGGACGACACGGATGGTTACGTCTGACTCCTGCCTATGGTGTTAAATTAGTTGAAAAGCTTTTAACTTCTGTTGAACCAGACGCAATGATTCTTGATCCCTTTTCCGGTACAGGAACGACAGGACTTGTAGCGGCAGAACAGGGAAAACAGGCAATTTTATTTGATATTAATCCGTTTTTAGTTTGGTTAGGAACTGCCAAATGTAGAAACTATTCTAAGGCTGAAATAACAGATATCAGGAACAGAATAAAACTTGCTTTTAAGGATTATAAAGCTTTAATTAATCAAGACAATTGGATACCCGCTATATTTAATATTGAAAGATGGTGGTCTAGGCATACCCTAAAATTACTGACAGCTTTGCGAACCGCTTTAGTCAATTATTTTGGTGAACCCGAAAATAATCATTATAGTTTAGTGTGGATTGCTTTTTGCCGTCTGATTATCGAAACTTCTTCCGCCTCGTTTAACCATGTTTCTATGTCATTTCAGGAAACAGTTAACCAGTTTGATATAGAATATACTGAAGACTTATTTCTGACTATTCTTGAGTTTATTTTAAAAACAGCAGAAACCAATATTTCAGGGATGATAACTATTATTGAGACAGATTCTAAAACTCTAATCGGATTAGATCATATTAAAGCTGATCAAGTGATTACTTCACCACCTTATCCTAATCGCATGAGTTATATTCGTGAACTGCGTCCTTATATGTATTGGACTAAGTTTATAACTGAAGCAAAAGAAGCTGGTGAAATTGACTGGTTAACAATTGGGGGAACTTGGGGAATTGCTACCAGTCGTTTAAATTCTTGGCAAATCGAAGAAAAAAATTTACCTAAAGAACTATTTATAACTGTAGATAAAATCAACAAATCTGGGGGTAAAAATGCTGATTTAATGGCTATTTATGTGTTAAAATATTTTCATGATATTCATCTTCATTTATCTTCACTGAGGTCTATTCTTAAAGATCAAGCAAATTTATATTATATTATTGGTAATTCAAATTTTTTTAACAATACTGTTGATACAGCATTAATTTTATCTGAGTCTCTGAAAATTTTAGGTTATAAACAGATCAATTATGAAATTATCAGAAAACGAAATTGTCATAAAGCATTATATGAATATTGTGTTTCTGCAAGTCGAACCGAAAGTAAGACATAAACAGACAAATACGCCTACCTTGACTCACTAGGTTATAGAGTTTAAATGGGTAAAAGCTTAACACCTGTTCAAACTCCCCCAGTTTTTGGTAAAGAATTTTTAAGGTTACGTCTATATCTTCTAAATGTTGACGAGCGCTCATTTGTTTTTTCTAGCTTCAATTCCGATGATTATTAATATGGCGAATTCTTGCCCCAGCCCATTGTAATTTTTCTCTTAAAGTTTGATAAAACGAATAATTCTCACGCAGAATAATAAATTTTGCCTCACAATTTGCCATGGAAACATCCACCCGTTGACCGGGCCAAACCGACGTTGCTAATACCCCATCCATCCAGAGTTTAGTATCATGTTCCGGGTCAGCTAACGGCCAAACACTAACAACTGAACCGGGAGGTAAAACGATGGGACGGCTGGATAAACTTAAGGGGCAAATGGGAGTAACCGTAATAGCTGCCATTCCAGGGTGTAAAATCGGCCCTCCGGCGGATGTATTATAACAAGTGGAACCGCTTGGTGTGCCCACAATTAAACCATCCCCTTGATATTGATCAACAACTTCTCCATCCACTTCCATTTCTAAAAATGATGTAGGCATTCGATAAGCAGAAGCTGGTTTTATACACATTTCATTTAAAGCTAAAAAGCGATCACTAACGGGTTCTAAATTCGTGCGATTTCCTTCATAAACAGTCGCTTGTAACATCACCCGACTTTGCACAGCATAACGATCTTGAAACAATCTATCAATCACGGCTTCTGTATTTTCAACATCTTCAAAATACTCGGTTAAAAATCCTAAATGTCCCCCTATATTAGCGGCTAAAATTGGAATTCCTTCCGGGGCTAAATGTCGAGCGGCGGCTAAGGCTGTTCCATCTCCACCTAATACAATGGCTAAATCGATGGGAATGTTACTAGAAGCGAGAAAAACCGGATAGGGGTTATCTTTAGCACCACTTGGCCCCATTAATACATGACATCCCTGCTTTTCTAAATATTTAGCATATTGTTCCGCCCAGCGTTGGCTTAACGGATCTCTAGCTTTATGCGCGATAATAACCTGTTTAATTTCCACGACGCTATCCCATTTTTGCTCAAAGTCTTGTTATTATTATCCCTGATCGATTACCAAATTTGGATAAATTGATTACACTAGATTGGTAGAGCTAAAATTAAGTTAGGGTTCAACTCAAATCTGCCGAGTTTTTTATTGAATAAACCCGGTTTCTAAGATCTAGCACGGGGCCAAGGAATAGACGGGTTAGCAACAATTGTTTGGGCAACGATACTAGCTCCATAACGGTTTAAATGACTGGGATCTGCAAAATAATTATATTGAGTTAATGCCTTTTCAGATAAATCAATAAAAATAAAACCATACTCTTGAGATAACTGTTGCATTTGTTCTTGAAATTCAACTTCAGCCGACCAGCGAGTGCCATCTAAATAATCATCCGTGAGAGGTAAATTCACAAACACCAATTGAATATTATTAGAACGAACAAAAGCGACAACTGAATCAAACGCTCTCGCTTGTTCTCCTCCTAAATTAAAGGCTCGATAATCTCCATCATAAGCTCCAGAAACATAAGGTTTTTGCTGATAATAGGTCTTGGGGTTAAACCGAATCGATAAAGGTAAAAATCCATTGGCTTCAATGGCATCTAAAGAAACAAGAGTTGCAGAAACATTAAATTCTGAAGGGCGATAGAATAAATTCTGATAGCTAGATAGAGTATTATCATTAGAAATTGCAGCTAAACTAGAATCATAATCTTGAATAAAACTAGAAGTTTCAAACTGAAATTTAGGGTTGTCTTTCAGTTTACAAGAGTTTGGTAATTGATAACATTTGGTTTTAGAATTTGGTTCAGCTTTAGCTAATTGGGGACGAATTCCAGCCGCTATTTTTTGATGGGCTTGTGAAGCCATAATTGCCTCATAGGTGCGATCAATTCGACCACTATTAAACGCCCTCACTCCATCCGCCCAAATAATTAATTTAGGGAGTTGTTCTGGGGTTAAAACTTCTCTTAAAATATAATCGACAACTTGCGCCGTTGCACCATTAACTCCAAAGTTAAAAATCCTTAAATTTTGATATCCTTTTTTAGCTAACGCTTGCTGCATTTGTGCCGGATCAACCCCTTGTAAGGCGCGAGAACTGCCCACAATTAAAATATCAGGTCTACCAACGGTACTCAAATAAGATAAATATAATTGTAATTGTTGATCTAACGGTTCACTATCAAAACTGGGAAACTGAGCAACGGAACCCGAACGTGCGGCTTGCTGTTGAGAATAAGCTAAATTTCGCATATATTCAATCACTTTTTTCTCAGCAAATACTCGTTTAGGACTATTAGCAGGAACCGCTTGCATCCACGCCACCGCTTGTAACCATAACCGGGCGACTTCATCCCATTCTGATTTAGATTTAGCGGTTTGGGCTAAATTAGCAGCTTGCAAAGCAAATTTCATCGATTCATCTAAATGATTTTCTTCAATACAAGTTTGAGATTTAGAAAGAGTTTGATTCGATAAATTTTCCTGTCCCACTAATATTTTGTTGGCATCTAATTTCGGAGAATTGGGAATAATAGAAGCTGCGATCGCAGTCTCAGAAGAAGCAGGAGGTTGAGAAGATTGTTTCAATGATGAACACCCAACCGTTAAGATAATAAAGGGAACTGTAGCGATCATTAAGCTATGTTTACCTTTTGATCGCATCAACAAGTTTAATATAGACAATAGACTCATAGCAATTGTTAGCTAGGCGTAAATAGTTTAGGTTAATCGGGCTTTCTCTGAAATCATTATAAATGAAAAAGTTCCAGTTAAACCTTCCCTTCAATCATTCCCTCTGCTTGATGAACAATTGCTCTTAACTGTTCGATCATATCTTGACTTGCTGTTTGCCACATTTTTCGTTGATGGGCTTCTAATAATCGTTCTGCCATATCGCGTAATGCCCAAGGATTTTTTTCTTGAATAAATTGTTGCACTTTCTCATCAAAAATGTAAGTATTCGCTACCCCTTCATACATAAAATCTTCAACACAACTGGCGGTAACATCATAAGCGAATAAATAATCAACGGTTGCTGATAGTTCAAATGCTCCTTTATAGCCATGTCGCATCACGCCAGCGATCCATTTAGGATTAATCACACGGGAACGATAAACTTTAGCAATTTCTTCTTTTAAAAGCTTCACTTTTGGGTTTTCAGGAATCGCATTATCCCCAAAATAAGTTTGAGGATTTTTCCCCGTCAATGTTCTAACTGCAACGGTCATTCCCCCTTGAAATTGATAATAATCATCGGAGTCTAATAAATCATGTTCTCGGTTATCTTGATTATGCAGAACAATTTGCATCTTTTCTAACCTATTTTGAAAGGCTTCAGAAGCAGAAATTCCCTGTTGATACCCAGAATTGGCACTCGTATAAGCGTAACTACTCCAGTTAATATAAGCCGTTGCTAAATCTTGATCATCTTGCCAATTTTGCGACTCAATTAACCCTTGTAAACCTGCTCCATAAGCACCGGGTTTAGATCCAAAAATTCTCAAGCGCGATCGCAAATTTGCTTGTTCAGTTGTTAACCCTTCTTTTACCCATAATTCTGTTTCTTGTTTCACTTGTGCCGCCAAAGGGTTTTGATCTTCCGGTTCATCTAAATTAGAAACAGCAATGACAGCTTGATCAAATAAATCAATTAAATTAGGAAACGCATCTCTAAAAAACCCGGAAATTCTTAAGGTGACATCGACACGGGGACGACCTAAAATTGAAATGGGTAATATTTCAAAATCAATTACTCGCCGCGAAGGATAATCCCACACAGGTTTTACACCTAATAATGCTAAGGCTTCGGCGATATCATCCCCCCCCGTTCGCATGGTTGAAGTTCCCCAAACGGATAACCCTAATGTACGCGGATATTCTCCATTTTCTTGAGTATAACGTTCAATTAATGCAGATGCTGCTAATTCCCCAACTTTCCAAGCGGTTTCTGTTGGAATTGCTCGAATATCAACGGAATAAAAATTGCGTCCTGTCGGTAAAACATCAGGTTTTCCCCTTGTAGGAGCACCGGATGCACCACTGGGGATAAATTGACCGTCTAAACCTTTTAATAAATTGGTAATTTCTTCAGAAGTTTTTAATAAATTCGGTAATAAGTTGTCCTTAATCCAGTTTAATTCCTGTTGAATAAATTTTCCTTGATTCTGAAAATTTGGTAATTTTTCAATTAATTTAATCGCATATTCTTCAATTATAGCTACTCCATCCCCAACAGTTCGGCAGAATTTATCATTGATGGTTTGATTAATAATTTCCCCATAATCTGAGGTTAACGGATCAAATTCTAACTGCCAATCTTCTGCAATGGCGCGAGTTAATCCTAATCGTTTAGCATCAGGATGACGAGCGATCGCTATGATTAAATCCCTGAATTGTTCACCTTGGGGACATTGCCCAAAAATATGTAATCCATCTCGAATCTGTGCTTCTTTTAATTCACATAAATATCGATCTAATTCACTAAAAATAGTATTTTTATCTTGATTAATCGCTTTTTTACTAAATTTAGGTAAACCTAATTCTTCTTCTAAATTTTCCTGTTGAATTAATTGAATAATTCTTTCTGAAATCAACGATAAGCGAGACGGATCTAAACTTTGGGCTTCATAATATTCATCCATTAACCCTTCTAATTGTTGTAATGATCCATATAATTCTGCACGGGTTAACGGCGGTGTTAAATGGTCTAAAATTACCGCTTGAGAACGACGTTTTGCTTGGGTTCCTTCCCCGGGGTCATTAACAATAAAGGGGTAAAAATTTGGCAACGCACCTAATGCAATTTCAGGATAACAATTTTCCGATAATCCTACACTTTTACCGGGTAACCATTCCAAATTTCCATGTTTTCCTAAATGAATAATTGCATTGGCTTTAAATTGATATCGTAACCAATAATAAAACGCTAAATAATCGGGTGTGGGTTCTAAATCCGGTGCATGATAATTTAAACTCGGATCTAGATCATATCCCCTTGAGGGTTGGATACCAATAAAAACATTATTAAGTTGAATTCCTGAAATAGCAAACCCTTGAGAAATCTTTTGTTTTTCGTTATAATAATGCTGCCATCGGTCATGAATTGCCGTTTGAACCGATAAAGGTAACGTTGCAAAATACTGTTGATAGTCTTCAAAAGATAACCTTTGATAAACAGACCGTAACTCCCATCCTTCAGGATCATTTGTTACGCCAGAGGTTAATTGATCAATTAATTGTTCTCCGGTTTCAGGATAATTTTCTAAAGAATATCCAGCATTTTTTAATGCTTGTAAAATTTTAATACAACTGGCTGGTGTATCCAAACCCACCCCATTTGCTAACCGTCCATCTCGACAAGGATAATTAGCTAAAATAATGGCAATACGTCGTTTTGCTGGTGGTTTCTGTTTTAAATTAATCCAATTTTTTACTAATTCTGCTACAAAGTCAACCCGATTTTCAACTGCAACATATCGAACCACATGAGTTTCTAAAGTCAGGTTCCAAATTTCCACTGCTTTAAAAGAAATCACTCGACTAATTATCCGTCCATCTACTTCGGGTAAAGCAACATTCATGGCTATATCTCTAGGGGAAAGTCCCATAAAATTATTCTGCCATTGTTCTAATGTTCCCCCACTGAAAATTACTTGTAAAACCGGAAGATTTAACGTAAATAATGGCGGTTGATTTCCATCTTCTGAAATTGAAGCAATTGAAAAGCTGGTTGTATTGATTAGTAATTGAATTCTTTGAGGTTGAAAATAGGTTAAAACTTCCGTTTGAAGATCAGGATCTCGCAGCGAAGAAACGAAAATCGGAATGGGTTCTAAGTTATATTGAACTAAGGCTTGACAGAGGGAATCAATCGGATCTAAATTACCAGATAGGTAATGAGCGCGATAAAATATAATTCCAACTTTAGCAATATAATTCTTAGATTTTAAATTAGAATTCCATTGATAATAACCAACTTTTGGGATAACAACTGGAGGAGTAACAGAATAATTTTTATTAAAAATATGATTAGCAATTAATAATAATGCTTGAGTAAAATTATCAACCCCTCCTTCGGTTAAATATCGCCAAACTTGATTAACAATCGATAACGATACCGTTGAATGACTGATTAAATCCGGGTCAGGACGATCATCACCCGGAAGAATAATTAATTGTGCTTTAGTTTTAGTAACAGTTTCTTGTAATACTTCTAACCCATACGACCAATAAGAACGTCCTCCTAATAATCTTAAAATAATGATTTTTGCTTTTTCTAAAATTTTTTCTGCATAGGTATCAATGGTTAATTGTTGTTGTAATTGTAATAAATTTGTAACTCGCAAACTGGGAAAATTGGCTGGAAGTTTAGACCCTAGGGATGCTAAGGTTTGAATGTCTGTATCCGCCGCCGTTAAAAAAATAATGGGTGCTGGGGTTTGTTCAATAAAAATAACCCCTTCTGTATCCGGGTTCCATCCTCCGGGTGTAGCTGCAATTCTGTGCATTTTTAATTCAAAAATAATATCAATTAATGTCCTGATCCCGATGAACAATATTAGGAGAAAAAGCCGGAATACAAACCGCCACATATTCCGCACCATCTTCCGTTGGTGTACTATAACGTACCCATTCTCCTTTGTAAGTAATCACCGCTTGTCCTGCTAAAATATCCCGTTGACCGCCTTCATATTCTACCCGTAATACTCCCTTTAAAACAACTGTAAATTCATCAAATTCTGGTCGCTGTCCCGGTTCAATCCATCCCCCCGGAGAGTTCATATAAGCGATACTAACTGCGTCGGTTTTACTATTCACTCGTCCGATATATTCATCAATTAATTTTGGTTTATTTCCTGCTGCTGTAATTCGACTGGGTTGTTCAATAAAATCAGGCATGGTAATTTGTTAACAAAATATTTGAGGGTTAAAATTCTGAACAAGAAAAGACTCTTAAAAAATCTAATCAATATTAACATTCTCAGCTTGTTCAGAATTTATTATAACTTATTTTCAAGTTTGAAAAACTATCGCACTCTTAGAAATTGATTAAAATCCGAAATTTAAAACCCTACTTCTGAACCCAAATGGAAACAGAACCCCCTTTACAAGAAAATTCACCCCAACCAGAATCATTTGTTTCAATGGGTGCTTGAATATTCCCCGTCAGGTCATAAAATTTGGTGTTGGGTTTACCCACTTCCATTGGTTTAATTCCTTCTGGGCCATCACTTAAAATCACCGCCATTGCTTTCGGATGTTGTTCATCTCCTAAGCGAGTCCAACCAATAATATCGGGGTGATCAAAATAGTCATATTGAGAGCCATAGCAGAAATTTTGACGCGCATAAAGACACTGATCAATAAACTCTTTATGGGAGGGTAAAACAATTTTATACGTATTGCTATCCCGTCCTTTATCTTCATATTCTGCACCGTAATAATCGGCATAAAAAATACAAGGATAACCCTCTTGACGCAATAAAATAATGGCATAAGCTAAGGGTTTAAACCAAGGTTCAACGACTGATTCTAAGGCTTGTAACGGTTGAGAATCATGGTTTTCAACAAAAGTAACGGCATTCATAGCACTTCCTTTAATTAAAGTTCCATCCAGAATCGTCCGCATATCATAATATCCCCCAGCCTTACTAGCATAATGAAAATTATAATGAAGGGCAACATCAAACACCGACATTCGTTGACCAACAGTGTCTAAATACCAATTCAAGATGCCAGTATCAGGCGCCCAATATTCTCCAACGGTAAAAAGTTCCCGACCTGCATATTTTTCCATGGCATCCAACCATTCTGGGAAAAACCAAGCGGAAATATGTTTAATAGCATCTAAGCGAAATCCATCCACATCTGTTGTGTCGAGATACCATTTCCCCCAGTTGATAATTTCAGTTCTGACTTCTTCATATTGGAAATCTAAATCTGCTCCCATTAGATAAGCAAAATTGCCATTTTCCAAGGCAACATAATCATCAAAAATTTTGCCTTCAAATAAATAAACGGTTCCTGATTCTTTGGTAAATTCATCATAATCAACAGCATCAAAATGCCACCAATGCCACTCAAATTTAGAATATTTTCCTTGGCGACCTGGAAAGTTAAAGATAGTATAAGCTTTAATATCTCGTAAATCTCCTTTTGGATTTTTCCGATCATATTGAGGAAAAGGAGTTGCTTTTGCCACTTCTGTTCCATCTGCCCCGATTCTGTGATTTAATACCGTATCAGCATAAACTTCAATTCCTGCTTGATGTAAGCTGTTTATCGCATCTAAATATTCTTGACGAGTGCCATATTTCGTTCTAATTGACCCTTTTTGATCAAATTCTCCCAAATCATAAATATCATAAACGGCATATCCCACATCCATTCCACCACTTGCGCCTTTGTAAGCCGGGGGTAACCATAAAGCCGTAATTCCTGCATCCGCTAACTCTTGGGCGTTAATTTTTGTTTTATCCCACAAGGTTCCATCAGCCGGGAGATACCAATGGAAATATTGCATCATCACACCATTAATTTTTGCCATGTTCCCTCATTGATATAAAATCGTAAGTATGGATTGGGTTTGGGGTTAAGTCTCTTAAATCCTTTGATTTAGATTAAAATAATCGCCTTTCTCCTTCCCTGGGAATATTATACTGAGAGTAATCATCCTAGACACCTTTTATAGAAATTTAGCGAGATTGTTGATATGGTAATGTTTGAACGATATGAAGACCAGGGACATATTATATTTTGATTGGCTCGTAGGGTGAGCAAGGACTCACCCTCTGATGAATTTAACCTCTCATTTTTTCCGACCAAACGCGAGTCGGTAAACCCCAAACATAAATGAAACCTTCGGCTGCTTTGTGATCAAAAACATCCTCAGAACCATAGGTTGCTAAGTCGTGACTATAGAGAGAATTTTCAGATTTGCGACCCACAACAGTTGCATTTCCTTTGAACAATTTCACCCGAACTGTACCAGAAACTCGGGCTTGAGTTTGTTGGATAAAGGCATCTAAAGCTGCTTTTAACGGACTATACCACAGGCCATTATAAACTAACTGACTATAGGTTTCTTCAATGCCCCGTTTATACCGAGTCACATCGGCGGTTAACGTTAAACTTTCTAAATCTCGGTGGGCATTAATTAACACAATCATCGCCGGAGATTCGTAAATTTCTCGTGATTTAATGCCGACTAAACGGTTTTCAATCATGTCAATGCGTCCGATGCCATGATTTCCGGCAATTTCATTTAATTTTCCAATTAACTGAACCCCGTTCATAGTTTCCCCGTTTAAACTGATAGGAACCCCATTCTCAAACCCAATTTCAACATATTCCGGTTCGTTAGGCGTTTCAGCAATGGGTTTTGTCATTGCATAAACTTCTTCTAAAGGTTCCGTCCAAGGATCTTCTAATGGCCCTGCTTCAATGGCAATTCCCAATAAGTTTTTATCTAAACTGTAGGGTGAGGATTTTTTCACCGGGAATGTAATACCGAATTTTTCCCCATAGGCGATGGTTTCTTCCCGACTCATTCCCCATTCCCGCGCGGGGGCTAAAATTTTCAATTTCGGGTTTAATGCACCCACAGACACATCAAACCGCACTTGGTCGTTGCCTTTTCCGGTACAACCATGAGCAATAGCATCCGCACCGTATTTTTCGGCGACTTCCACTAAGGTTTTCGCAATGAGCGGACGAGCTAAGGCTGTAGCGAGAGGATAACGGTTTTCATACAACGCATTGGCTTGAATGGCGGGGAAAGCGTAATCTTTAACGAAACTCTCCTGCACATCAATGACTAACGATTCTACAGCACCAGAGTCTAAAGCTTTTTGTTTGACTGGCCCCAGTTCATCCCCCTGTCCTAAGTCTACGGCGAGGGTAATCACTTCTTTAACGCCAAATTCATTTTTCAAGTAGGGGATACAAACGGAGGTATCCACTCCACCGGAATAAGCAAGCACAACTTTTTCAGCGCGACCCATGATTAATATGTTCTCCTGAAGTAACCAAATGTTACATTATCTCGTCTTTGATGCTCTTTGGATGTCAGGGATTGAGAATATTTAGTTTAGGGTCGCAGAAACACGAGGCGGCTAGATTTTCTGACTGTGAGTAGTTAATAATAAGATTGATTGAGGTTTTAGGTTATAAAAACTGTGTTTTTAAGTGTTGTCATTCCCACCTATAATCGTTTACCGATTTTACAAAAGTGTTTACAAGCCTTAGAACAACAACAATATCATTATCCGATTACCGATTATGAAGTGGTTGTTGTCGATGATGGTTCAACGGATGGCACATTAATCTGGTTAGAGGAAAATCGGTTAAAATTGCCCCATGTCCGGGTATTTTGTCAATCCCATCAAGGGCCAGCGGCTGCCAGAAATTTAGGGGTAGAACAGGCAAAAGGGGAGACTATTATTTTTATTGATAGTGATTTAGTGGTGACAGAAACGTTTTTACAATCCCATGCAGAGACATTAGCAGAAGGATACAAAACTTCAGATAAAATTTTTACCTATGGTCGAGTGATTAATACTTGTAATTTTGAGAATCCCACGTCTGAACCTTATAAAATTACAGATTTTTCTGCGGCTTATTTTGCGACAGGAAATGTTGTGATCGCTCGTCATTGGTTAATTGAAGCGGGATNCAAGCCGCCCTGACACACTGACCCCTCTCCCCCTCTCCCCTTCCCCCCTATCTCCTACTTCCCTCCACAAACCTGTTCAATTAACTGCACAACAGCACTGCGAGTCAGTTTGTCTTGACCATCAGCTAAGACATCTAACGTCGCATGAGCTAAGGCTAAAGGAATGCGACAAAAATCCAACGCTGGGCCAGAGGGTAAAGCTTCGGTATAGGCATCCGCTAAGGCTAAATTCCGTTTAGCGTAGTTGTGCATTTGTTCCGGTGTCCAACCATCAGGGAAGAAATCCACCCCTCGGTGGTTATCGTCTTTGTAATTGCGGAGAATATTCACCGCCTGTAACCCTCGACCAAAGCCAATGGCGTGAACCCGGTTGGTCTGTGTACCATCGTACCAAGCCCATAAATCCGACAACAATAGCCCCACAGAACCCGCCACACTAAAGGTATATTGATCTAACTCCGCTTCGGTTTCAATCCGCCAATTACGTTCAGCCCAAAATGCCATGCGGTCAGCCATCGCCGCCGTTGCATCCCAAATCCGAGGGGCAATTCGTTCTGGGGCTAACTTCGCCCATTCTCCCACCCGGAGGGTGACTTCTTCTAACATTCCCGTGTGGGAAAATTCTGCAAACCAATCATCAGCAATGGTTTCTCGACAGACCGATGCTTGAAAATTTTGGCTCATTCTATGCAGCAATCGGGCTTTTGTCGCATTATCTAAATCAGGGTGATCTTCAACTTCATCAATCGCCCGCATACACAAATACGCAGAAGCAACCGCTTCTTGGAGTAGGGGAGGTAAACGACTAATGGGGATATAAAATGTTCGACTTGTATCTTGTAAAACGGACAAGGGATCTTTTTGCCAATTCATTCCTTTTACTCCTCACACCAAGAAGCGATTTAATCGCTGTACTTTCGCGCTCGATATTGTACACTGGATTCCAGTAACACTCCAGGCTTGAATCTGCAATTCTCTGGATCATCATCTTGCTAGTCCAGTTTTCATCGAAAATTTTGGGTAGAAACCCCTAACTTCTAGTTAGGCTTTACATTAATTTGAACTGGGACTTTACATTAATTTGAACTGGGATTAGAATAATTAAAACCACGATGACCTTAATTGACGGGTGAGATTCCCAGTGGTGGGACGCTCTAANATAACTGACAACTGATAACTGATAACTGATAACTGATAACTGATAACTGATAACTGATAACTGATAACTGATAACTGATTTATGTTAATTCTCACCTGGTTAGATCCGCACCAAAAAACACCCCTGAAACAATGGACATTTGTACAACAAAGTATTATCCGCATTGGACGGGCGGCGGATAATCAGGTTGTCATTGTTGATCCTTTAGTGTCCCGTTATCATTTGGAATTACACCCTCCCCAAGATGAAAGCCAGAGTTCTCCTTGGGTGCTGGTGAGTAAAGGAACCAATGGAACTTTTGTTAATGGAGTTCTGACCACTCAAGGGTTAGTGGGAGATGGAGCTTTAATTGAATTAGCCAAAGATGGGCCTTTATTACAAGTTAAACTCCAAGGGAGTGTGATTGCAATTCCCGTCAATGCACCCCCCTGTAACCACGAGGGAAATGCTAAGGGGAATTTATTTTGTATTCATTGCGGATTTCCCATTCAGGTAGAACGGACTGTCCGACAGTATCAAGTGTTGAGAACCATCGGACGAGGGGGAATGGGAACAACAACATTGGCGTGGGACTCCACTACAGCCAAATCTGCTGTACCTGTTGTCGTTGTTCTGAAAGAAATGAATACGGATATGGCACAAATTGCTAAAGCACAAGAATTATTTGAACGGGAAGCCCGTACCTTAAAGAGTTTAAAGCATCCAGGTATTCCCCAGTTTTATGACTTTTTTGTGGATGAGGGTAAAAAATATTTAGTGATGGAAATGATCCATGGAACGGATCTCGAACAGTATATCCATCAACGGGGGCCAGTGATTCCCCAACAAGCCATACAGTGGATGATGCAGACCTGTGAGATCTTGAACTATATTCACTCACTCGATCCGCCTCTGATCCATCGAGATATCAAACCTGCCAATTTACTGTTGCGGCGACGAGATCACCACATTGTTGTTTTGGACTTTGGAGCCGTGAAGGAAATTGGAACCCCTCCAGGAACCCGCATTGGTGCTGAAGGATACAGTGCTCCCGAACAAGATCGAGGACAGCCTCTTACTCAGTCGGATTTGTATGCGATCGGTACAACGTTAATTTTTTTACTGACCGCCGAAACACCCTTAAAATTTTATGGCAAACGGGGGAATAGTTATGGTTTTGACCTCGATAACGTTCCCACCATTACACCTCAACTGCGAAAAGTTATTGAACAAGCCACCGAATACCGACCCAAAGAGCGTTATCCAACGGCTCAAGATCTATCTCAAGCTTTAGCCCATTGCCTAAATTGATCAAATTTCAAATTGTGAGGAAGAAAAACGCAAAGGAAGGGGAAAGGGCAATGGACTCAAAGCTGATGGAGAGAAATACAAAACTTGAAACAGCAGCTTTAATAAAGGGTGAATTCAAGATTTAGGGCAAACCGACTGAAATCTAAAATCCGGGAAAGGGAGAGAAATCGGTTTCTACTCTTCGTCTTCATCCCAAGCTTCAACGGCTAATAACTCGCTGATGGGATCTTGCATGGAGAAACCAAACTCTAACAATTCCTGCTTCCAAAATTTCCATTCATCACCATAGAGAAGGGCAATTTTCCACAGACTCTCGGAAGGTTTGATAATGTCAGACTTGACCAGGGAATGCACCTGACGTTGAAACTTATCCATCGGGTGTATAACCTTTTGGCTCATAATACCTCTTAAGTTGTTCTAATTCTAAAGTTGTTAACGCTTTTCAACCTGAACGTTTTCCTTTGCGTAGATGGTCGATGCTGGTGAAAGCAACTTCCTCAATCCTAAATATAGCATAAGCTTTGAAAAAAAGTAATCTTTTTTTAGCGAATCTAGGGGTTGATTTCACGAATTCAAGAGTTAGAGGAGGTTCGGGTTTCACCCCAATATCCACCAATCGCTCTCTTTCCAGCAAAACCCAATCCTCAGAACTTCCTTACACCCTGAATTTGGGAAATAGGGGGAATGGATGGGAAGTTCCCTTGACCCAGAAATATTGACAGTTGGGTTCTCATAGCCAATCGCAAAATGGTTTGAATCTGACTCTGAAGCCTATCATATTAGGGAAAAGGATCGACTGTAATCTCTATATAGATAGATTAAATCTACGCGGATTTTAGCGAGATCTACCATGACCACTCAAACTTGAAGGACAAGGGGGAAACAGTGAGATCTTCAGGTATAGCTCAACAATTATACTGCTAATGGTATGCAGAGGATTGTTCAGCTAATGATGTTATCGCGTCAAGTGATAAATCTATCTTGGGATAGTAGCGTAAATTCGGATTGTTTGGTGTTGCTTGTATTGTAGCGTGTTTTTTGAGCGTTGTAACCAGTTTTTTTAGGGGAATAGGTTAAAGGGGAATTTTTCCTGAACCGAGGATTAGAATGGCTCATTCATCAGATCTGACTAATCCGTATCTGTAATACATAATAGCCAAATTTGATAGTTTCGCTTATCTAGTCCGAACCAAGTTACATCCCAAGCGACATCAGCAAACCACTCTGTCCAAGGTTCTTGAGAAATATACATCTGAACTTCGTCATACCGACTTTGAAATAGTGCCTCGCAAAATTTCATCCCTAAATCTTTGGCTTGTTTCGCAGTTCCTTCAAATTCTTCATAAGCACCTCCAAACACTAAAATCTCTGCTAATTCTCCATCCAAGGTAAAGGAACTCGTATCGTCTGTTAAATCTAAGGAGGTTGCTAAGGGGATTTCAATTTCTAAAGCGGATAAACCATCCATCACCGGAGGTAAGGTAACAAATTGTTCAAAAAAATTGATTTCATTGAGTAAATCCCGTGAACCAAACCACTCTAAGACGGGGTGAGGAGAAAGTTGAAACCGAGCAAATTCTGCACCCCCATTCAGATGAGTTTTTCGTAACTGCTTTAAGAGTTCGTCAATAGCCGGATCTTTTAACGGCACAGATACAACTTCTAATTCCTGCCACATTTCGTCAATTTCTTCTTCCGAAGGACGGTATTGCTCTCGATTGGGAACTAACATTAACCCTGATCTCCAGTTAACAACATTTCTTCTACACTTTACTGGAATCTTTAAAAACCGACAAGATTACCTCCAAAAATATTATAAAAATTAACACAAAAAATAGATTTTTAATGATATTGATATTGATCATATTATCCTCAAACTAAATCAAGAGAAATGGAAAATTTTTACTAACATTTTTGTTCTTAAAAATGGAGGAATTTGCAGGTTTTACAGTGATGCTAATTCTGATTATAAAAAAGAGCCTGCTTGTAAGGTGTAGTTAACCTCAAAAAACGGTTTTTAAGGGTTTCCTAAAATATCCCTAAACTCTATTATTGATAAAGTTTTAGTTTTTCTCTCAATTCATCTAAGGAAGAATCAGGGGTTTCTATTTGTTCGAGTGACGTTTCTAATGATTCGGATTCATCGGGACAGAATTGTAATTCTATCTCAATTTCAGATTTTGGATAAGGTGAAGAATCTGAATCATAAGTAAAATTTTTATAGTCTTCAGGAAAAAGATTAACTGTGCTTTTTATTATTAATTTCCCACTAATCCAACTTTTACCAGAGCTTAAACTTAATAATTTACATTCAACAGACGCACTAACATTACTCCAAGAGCTTTGCGTTAAGGGTAGTTTGACTTTATTATCAATTATATAATTATAATTATTAAGAGTATTAAATAAAATTTCTAACCTTTTATCTGATGGGAAATTTCGGTCATGATAAATTTTATCATTCAAAGAATCCATCACAAATTCTTTAAACCGAGCAACGGTAAAAGTATCTTTATCAATTAATAAAAGATCGTCATCACAAGTTAAAGGATAAAAATTATCAGTCATTGCGCTTAACCTCAAAAGCAAATGTGTTTTAAAATTATACTAAATTATACATAGCAAATTTCAATCTATTGTAGAAATGGCTTGAAATTCAATTCATCGTAGGGGCGAGGCGCGCCTCGCCCTTACACAGTTATATAGATATTTTTCCAGGTTATTTTTTTGAGTTAAAATATAGCAATCCTCAACCGGATGTAAAAACAACCGCCACAATTGTACAATCAAAAACTGCTAATCAATTCGAGAACAAAAAACCGTGAAAATTCTAGTCGTTGGAAATGGGGGACGGGAACACGCCATTGCTTGGACATTACTCCAGTCACCCAACGTTGAACAAGTGTTTTGTACCCCTGGAAATGGGGGAACTGCCACCCTCAAAGGCTGCCAAAATTATCCGATATCCGTAGAAGACTTTGAAGGTATCAAAACCTTAGTGGAAACTCAGGGAATATCCTTGGTTGTCGTCGGGCCAGAATTACCCCTCGCCCTAGGAATTACGGACTATTTACAACAACACAATATTAAAGTATTCGGCCCTAACCAAGCCGGAGCGCAACTCGAAGCCAGTAAAGCTTGGTCAAAAGCCTTTATGGAAGAAGCGGGAATTCCCACTGCGAAGGCGGCTGTCTTTACCGATGCAGCCAGTGCTAAAGCTTATGTGCAAACTGCCCCTATTGTCGTTAAAGCGGATGGGTTAGCTGCGGGAAAAGGGGTCACGGTTGCCACAACCGTTGAAATAGCCCATGAAGCTATTGATAGTATTTTTGCTGGGGAATTTGGCCAGGATAACCTGCGAGTTGTCGTGGAAGACTTTTTAACCGGACAGGAAGCCTCCGTACTTGCCCTCACCGACGGCCTAACCATTCGCCCCTTGGTTCCCGCCCAAGACCATAAACAAGCCGGAGAAGGGGATACTGGCCCCAATACGGGGGGAATGGGTGCTTACGCCCCAACTCCCATTGTTCCGGCTGAACTGATGCCCCGTGTCCAACAAGAGGTTTTAGAACCTACTTTAGCCACCCTGCGTCAACGGGGAATAGATTATCGAGGAGTGGTGTATGCGGGGTTGATGATTTCCCCAGAAGGCGAAATTCAGGTTTTAGAATTTAACTGTCGGTTTGGCGACCCGGAAACCCAAGCGGTTCTCGCTTTATTAGACACCCCCTTAGATGAAGTGTTACTCGCCTGTTGTGAACAACGCCTAGAACAAGTTCCTCTCACCTGGAAACCTGGGGTTTCTGTTTGTGTGGTGTTAGCCTCCGGGGGTTATCCAGGTTCCTATCAAAAAGGCCAGGTTATTACTGGAATAGAAGAAGCAGAAGCATCGGGGGCCATCGTCTTCCATGCCGGAACCAAACTACAAGACGGCCAAATTCTCACCGATGGTGGACGAGTTTTAGGGGTTACAGCCATTGGGTCTACCTTCAAAGAAGCCATCACCCAAACCTACAAAGCCGTTGACTATATTAACTTTGAAGGATTCTACTGTCGTCGGGATATTGGGTTTAGGGTTGACCGTTAACAGTTATCAGTTATCAGTTATCAGTTATCAGTTAAGAAGTAGATAGTTGATTCACTCATAAAGCTAGAGTTTGTAGTGACTGGATTAAGCTGGCTTTCAGGAGATAGCCAGACATTAGGGGGATTTATCAAGATTCTAGCTAATAATCCACACCTGACAGCAAGCCGCCCTGACACACTGATAACTGATCACTGATGACTGATAACTGATTACTGCTGTTAGGATGTATAGTGTTGTTAACAAAACTTAATGCTGACTGGGGATAAAACTCTGCATCTCCACAGATGAATATGGTATATCGACAAATCAGGAACCCTAACTGTATTGCCGATGAACCCAGAGTTACCCCCGAACCCTCAATCCCCAAATCGTCCTAAAATGCTGAGAGTCCTCAAACAAATAGGTGACATTATTGGCAAATGGTGGTCAGAGTTTACCCTGCAAACTCGGTTAATGGCGGGGGCAACCCTGGTGGTTTCTTTGTTGATGAGTAGTTTAACGTTTTGGGCAGTTAATACCATTCAGGAAGATGCTCGTCTGAATGATACCCGTTACGGTCGAGATTTAGGGTTACTTTTAGCCGCCAATGTTGCCCCTCTAATTGCTGAAGAAAAACGGGATGAAGTCGCACGATTTTCTCGTCAATTTTACACCAGTACCTCTAGTGTCCGCTATATGTTATATGCGGATCAAGAGGGGGAAATTTATCTAGGTTTACCCTTTTCTGATTCGGCGGTACAAAATTCCTTAACACTGCGGCGACGGATGCAATTACCAGATAATTTTTTAGCCAGTGTGGAGTCAGGAAATTTAGCTGATTTACCGATGGTTAGACAACATTTAACTCCCGCCGGAGAAGTGACGGATGTTTTTGTTCCTTTGATGCACAATGGCAGTTATTTAGGCATTTTAGCCATCGGAATTAATCCAAATCCGACCGTTGTGGTGTCCTCGAATTTAACCCGTGATGTTACCTTAGCGGTGTTTGTTTCTATTTGGGTGATGGTGATTTTAGGGGCGGTTTTTAATGCGTTAACGATTACTCAACCGATTAAGGAATTGGTGCAAGGGGTTAAAAATATTACGGCGGGAAATTTTAATCAACGGGTAGATTTGCCCTTTGGGGGAGAATTAGGAGAATTAATATCGAGTTTCAATGAAATGGCAGAACGCCTAGAAAGTTTTGAAGAACAAAATTTTGAAGAACTAACAGCCGAAAAAGCGAAATTAGAAACCTTAGTTTCAACCATTGCTGATGGGGCGGTTTTAATTGATGCAGAACTGAATTTAATGTTAGTGAATCCCACAGCACGCCGTCTCTTTGGGTGGGAAGGAACAACGGTTATTGGCAATAATGTGCTTAATTTTTTACCCACTTTAGTGGCGGAAGAATTATCTCAACCTTTACAAAATATTGCCTGTGGAACCCTTGAGGGGGGAGAGTTTCGCTGTTCCTTGGGAGAACCAACTAATCGCACATTAAGAATTTTATTAACAACGGTTTTATTACATAAATCTCCGGGGACTGAACCTCTGTGTCATAGTTGTATTAATGATACGAATAATACTTGTGAATTATCAGAACGTCCCTATGTTCAAGAATGTACGTTATATGAAAAGGACACCGAAGACCACAGACTGGAAATAGACAATTATGATGTTATGGCAACCCATCCTGAAGAAGGGAATTATCGGGAAAGTTTAAAAGGAATTGCCATGACCATTCAGGATATTACCCGTGAAGTGGAGTTGAATGATGCGAAAAGTCAGTTTATTAGTAATGTTTCCCACGAATTAAGAACACCGTTATTTAATATAAAATCTTTTATTGAAACGTTGCATGATTATGGGGAAGATTTAACGGAGGAAGAACGACAAGAATTTTTAGCAACGGCGAATCATGAAACGGATCGTTTAACTCGTTTAGTCAATGATGTGTTAGATTTATCTCGATTAGAATCTTGTCGGATTTATCATTTTGAACCTGTTGATATGGCACAAGTCGTCGAACAAACCTTGAGAACCTATCAACTGAATGCTAAGGATAAAGGCATTGAACTGAGTCGAGAAATTGAACCGGATTTACCCTCAGTTTTAGGACATTATGATTTATTGTTGCAAGTTTTAACCAATTTAGTCGGGAATTCTTTGAAATTTACCTCTTCGGGGGGACGAGTGATTATTCGGGTTTATCTGTTAGAAGAAGATGATCTCAAGATTGATCAAGAACTTGAAGAAATAGAAAAAGGGGGCTGGATTATTTCACCTCCTCCCCCTCGTCCTGTTGATTTGCATTTAGTTGAAAATAAGCAGAAAACTCGTTATATTCGCACAGAAGTTTCTGATACAGGGACGGGAATTGCACCGGAAGATCAAGATGCTGTTTTTACTCGGTTTTTCCGAGTGGAAAATCGAGTTCATACTTTAGAAGGAACCGGATTAGGGTTGTCTATTGTTAAAAATATTATTGAAAAACATCGCAGTCAAGTGCATTTAATTAGTGAGTTAGGTGTGGGAACAACTTTCTGGTTTGATTTAGCCATCTGTCAGGAAGACACCCAATCTATAACCTTCAATAATGATATTTTGATGGGGGAACAATCGATCTCTATTTCTAAAGTTTAGAGGAGTATAATTTTAAATTTATTTTCCTAAACTGTTTAATTTAACTATTTGTTAAAATGCGTTTTTTTAAGTCTAAATATCCAGGAATTTTTTTGATCAGTTTAATGCTGATTACCTTGAGTTTAATCACGATACCGAAAGCTTGGGGACAAGTCCAAAATGCAAATTCTTTGAACAATTTTGTCAGCCCTGGAGATGATTCCGCTTTTGTACAAGGTACTGTCAGATTAGATGGTCAAGAATTGTTTCAAATTAGTGCCCCTCGTGTCAGTAATGATGACAATGGAAATCCTGCGATTAATAGGCGGATTAGAAAGATAGAAAATCGGCTTTTATTTATTATTAATAGTAATTTTGATCTGAATAGTTTACAGATTTTTTATCAAATAAAAAATAATTTACCTGTAATTTATGCCTCTTGGAAAGAGCGAGAAAGACCCTATGAAATCATGACTGTTACGTCATTAGATGCCGAAATTGATGGTGTTGATCCTGAAAGCCATGCTATGGAATTAATTCCGATTATTAAGGAAGGAATTTTCCAAGCCAAATCAGAACGTCAGCCTGACTTTTTAAATCGAAAATTTGCCATTGCTTTTTCTCTATTCTTGGGAATTTCAATAGCAACAGCTTTAATTTCATATCGACAAGAACAATTAAAGAAAAAATGGAAAATTCTCTCGGAAAATATTCCATCCCATCCTTTAAATCATGATAAATCAAAACCGATTACTGATGTTAATTCTGAGCAATCAAATCAAGAGTTTATTGAAATTAAAAAGCAAATTAATTGGAACACATTTCAACGCCAAGCTTTGCAGATATTAAAAATCATCATCGTTTACACGGCTTTTTTTATTATTTTAGGCTTGTTTCCTCAAACTCGCTATTATCAATTAATTTTAAAAGCTATTAATATTCTATTAATTATCACAATTTTTATCTATCTTTCTAATCGCTTAACTCTTTTGTTTATTGATCGGTTTATGACTGCCTTAGAAGATTCGTCTTTTTTTATTGTTAATCCTGATGTTTCTCGTCGTAGCTCTTTACGAGCTTACACCTTAGCGCAAACTTTAAAAAGTATTGCGATTGTGGTTTGGTTGATCATTTGGATTATTACGATTCTGACGGTTTTAAAAGTCAATTCTGCCAGTATTTTAGCCGCAGGGGGGTTAATTAGTTTAGCTTTATCAATTATGTTCAATGATTTAATTAAAGATATTATTGCTGGGGTCTTTATTCTGATTGATGATCAATTTGCAGTAGGAGATGTGATTACCATTGGTCAACTAACTGGTAAAGTCGAGAATATGAATTTACGAATTACTCAACTGCGAAATACAAACGGGAATTTAATTACTGTCCCCAACCGAATTATTACCAGCGTTGAAAATCTTTCTAATGGTTGGTCACAAGTTGATTTAACCTTAAGTGTGGAGTATAATACTGATGTTGATCACGCGATTCAAGTGATTAATGAAGTGGCTCAAACCATGAAGCAAGACCCGGACTGGAATTTCTATATTTTAGAACCACCAACGGTTTTAGGAGTCGATGAACTCAATCATACCGGAATGGGAATTCGGATTTTTATTAAAACCCAACCTCTACAACAATGGCCGGTAGCACGGGAATATCGACGCCGTTTAAAAATTGCCTTTGATCAACATCAGATTTCTATTGGTATTCCCCAACAAAATATTCAATTGACAAATTCTCACCGAATTAATCAATAACTGGATGTAAATAAAACTTGCGATCGCTAAATTATGATATGATTCACTCGCTTTGCTGATTCTGTCCCAGTAGGACAAATCGCTGTTGTTAAGACGGTGTGAGGATTCGAGCTTCGGACTGTCCAGCAACAACCGATGACATCGAAGACAATCCCAATTTGGTGTGGCTGTGGGAGTGTAAAACCTTGACCCAGGTTCAATTTTTAATTCAGGTTCTTAGCGTGTCACGAATGGGAAAAACTCTATTTTTGCGTTGGTTAATACCCAGTTTAACGAGCTTTTTGATCCTAACCGCTCCCGCCGAAGCCGCGAGGCTGCAATCTTGGCAATTTGAAACGGCTCAAAACCGCCTAACGTTTACAACCGATAGCGGGGTACAACCCAAAGCTCAACTTTTGTCCAACCCCACCCGCTTAGTCATTGATTTACCCGGAACCAGCTTAGGGGGTGTTACCCGTCAGCAGGTGATTGGAGGTGCTATTCGGGAAATTCGAGTCGGTCAGGTGGATAATCAAACCGCTCGGATTGTTGTGGAATTAGCCAATGGTTACACCCTCGATCCTCAAGGGGTACAGTTTCGCGGCATTTCCTCAAGTCAGTGGAGCGTACAACTGCCTTCGCCTCAACTGATCGGTACATCTGCACCGAACCCGGTAGCACAGCCCAATCCTGTAGCGACAACCCCTCGCCCTTTGCCCCCGCAGCCTCCAACGCCCCAACAGACGGTTAATCGTTCAATTCCCAATCAAGCAAATACAACCTTAGCTCAGGTCGAAATTCGCGATAATGGCATTGTGCTGCACACCACAGGCAAAATGCCAGATATTGAATTTAAACAAAGTCAAGATCGCAGTTGGATGACCTTAGATATCTTGGGTGCAACCTTGGCGAGTCGGTCAACCAGTGCTGGAAAACAGGTGAATCGAGATGGGGTGACGATTACGCAAGTTACCCAACTGTCCAGCAGCCCTCCGGTGGTTCGAGTTACCATGAGTACTCCGAAGCGGAATCAAAATTGGCAAGCTAGAGCCTCCGCCGGAGGGGTAGCGGTTTGGCCCCAAGGAGGGACACCTCCAGCCGTTCAACTTTCGGCGGGGTTTGCGACGATTAAATCCGTTGAAATCCGTAACCAACAACTTCTCATCCAAGCGGATCAACCGTTGAACTATAGTAGTGGCTGGGATGCTGAAACTCAGTCCTATAGTATTACGTTTTTCTCTGCCGCTTTAGCTGAGGGAGTCTCTCTACCCCAACGACAGGTTGGGAGTCCGATTATTTGGACAAGGGTGCGTCGAGAAGACCCGGAAACCTTTACCTTATTAATTAAACCCGCAACCCGGATTGAAGTGGGTCAAATTAGCCAAAGTAGTCCGAAACAACTGGCTTTACCTTTTGTCGGAGAAGGGTTAGGGCTTCAGCCGGCCGAACGCACTCCCGTGGCTACAGTTCCAACTCCTAATCCTAGACCTCTTCCTCCCAGAACGAATACGAATCCCTTACCGTTTCCCCCTCGTTCTAATCCTCCGCAAACGAATCCGAATCCGTTTCCGTTTCCGTTTCCGCCACGTTCAGCAACTCCACCGTCTAACCTTCCCCTTCCCAATAGTCGAGTTGTGGTGATTATTGATCCCGGACACGGGGGAAGTGATGTGGGTGCTGTGGGTGTGGGAGACCTGCGAGAAAAAGATGTCGTCTTCTCGATTTCTCAACAAGTGGCTCAGATTTTGCAACAAAATGGGGTGCAAGCGGTGATGACTCGTTTGGATGATCGCACCGTTGAGTTAGAACCCCGTGTGGATATGGCCAATCGCATGAATGCAACGTTGTTTGTCAGTATTCACGCCAATGCCGCCACCAATGCAGCCGCCAGTGGGATTGAAACTTATTACTACAGTAGTGGGTCTCGTCTAGCTCAATATATTCAAAATAGTATTATGAGCAGTTTTTCACAACTGCCCAATCGAGGGGTTAAACAAGCGCGTTTTTATGTGTTGCGAAATACCTCGATGCCTTCGGTATTAATCGAAACGGGGTTTGTGACGAATAATTATGATGCCTATATGTTAGGTGATCCGGCTCAACGCAGTCGTATGGCCCAAGCGATTGTCCAAGGAATTCTCCAATATTTACGCGATAATCGATATTAGAGTGCGAGACGTTCCTGTCAAAGTCTAGGTATAAACCCGAAACGTAAGCAGGGAGATGGGTTCAGTCAATTGGTTAAATCCAATCAAGCCTGTCTTAACGTTGGAAATGTGACCTTAAAAGGAAGGTCAACCCCGGAGTCAATGGTAAGGATTACCGAACCTCAACAGGTAGAGTATCCCATACCAAAGGGGTAAGGCAATTCCCACAGTGTCAGACTGATTATCAAAACGCTGAAGCTGGGAATAACGGGAAAACGGATATAAGTCAAATATCTAAGTAATTTCTCTAGCCAATTGCCTATGAATAACGAAAGTGAACATCTGGCTTGAACTGTCGAAACGATTAAGTAGCGAAATTGACTTGATTACGCTGCGTTCAAAAGAACAAGGGGAAAGGTAGAGATTTTCTAATTTCATTTACAAAGGTAAGGTTTTTCTTTCGGAACACTTACTAAGACTCCCAAAAGTACCCCGGCAGAGAGGATGATTCTAAAGGTAATAATCCCATTTTCAAGGAACGTTAAAACCCCTCACCCACTCCTACAGAGGTCGAATACTGTTAGGTAGCTACAAATCTAAAGCGTATGTTGTGAGGGCGAGAGATGGAACTCAGAAGCTAAGGATTGAATGTAATGTTCAATATATGCTGATAGAGTCCGGTTTAGTTGTTAGGTAAGGTTTCAATTAGCAGTTAAAACGGTGAAAACGAGTATAACCAAGACTACGGCTGCATGGAATTCTATCAATTGGGCGAAAGTTCAACGGATAGTATTTAAGCTGCAAAAGAGAATTTACCAGGCATCATTATCAGGACAAAATGCAAAGGCTCGAGACCTGAAGCATCACCTTATGACGGAAACTGGACTTACTGGAGTACAAGAAAAGGAACCTCTTACGATGTTCCCAAACGAGTAGCAACTTTGCTCAAAAAGCAAAAAGGTAAATGTAACTTCTGTGGTCAATATTTCACCCCGGAAGATATTGCAGAAATCGACCATATTATCCCAACATCGAAAGGTGGAAAAGATGAATATAAAAACCTGCAATTATTACATCGCCATTGTCACGATATTAAAACGGCAACAGATGGGTCTAATAACCCAAAAGAAACCGGATGCTCTGATGATAACAGTCAACTAAACTAGGAGCTGTGTGCGGTGAAAGTCGCAAGCACGGTTTTGAATGGGAGGTGAGGGTTGTAAAGCCCTCATCGACCCCTAATCGGTTGCAGGTTAACCGTTGATAGGTTAGGGTTGACGGTTAACTACCAACGTCATCAAAATTTGCTGCTAAGATCATTAAATTATCGCATTAGAGATTTAAGCTCATCGAAGCTTAGACTGTTGTGATAGGACAGTCTATCAATAGGTGGGGCATCAGGGTAAAGAAATTTGAGGGTGCGGCTATCTTACCCGAAATTGAAAGTTTAGTTCTACCAGCCGTTAATCAATTATGCCAGGTGTACGAGTCGGGTTACTGCATTCTCTCAGTGGAGCAATGGCTTATCGGGAAAGGCTTTTGCTAGAAGCAGAATTAATGGCGATCGCCGAAATTAATGCTCAGGGTGGGGTTTTAGGACACATCATTGAGCCAATGATTGAGGATGGAGCCTCAGACTGTTTCACGTTTGAGCGAAAAGCAAAAAAACTGATTCAACAGGAGAATCTAACCACCTTATTTGGGTGTTGGACTTCAGCCAGCCGTCATGGGGTTAAACCGGTGCTGGAAAATTTTAATGCTCAATTGTGGTATCCAGCACCTTATGAAGGATTGGAAAATTGTACCCAAATTTTCTATACCGGATTTTGTGCGAATCAACAAGTTGAAGCCACAATTACTTGGTTACTGCGAAATCAAAAGATTCGGTGTTATTTATTGGGTTGGGATCAGGTGTTTTCCCATACTCTAAATAAATTGATGAAAGTTCACCTAAGATCTCACGGGGGACAGGTTGTAGGAGAAGCTTATGTTCCTTCTTCGACACGGGATTTTGAACCGATTATTACCCGTATTCGGCAGGCGCAACCGGATATTATTATTAATACCTTAAGAGGCGATCGCAATTTAGTATTTTATCGCCAATTTTATGAAAGTGGGATTCGCGCTTCTGAGATCCCGATTTTAGCAACTTCTTTATCGGAAGATGAAGTTCAACAACTTCACAATGCGGCGATTGGTCATTTAAGTTGTTTTCATTATTTTCAAAGTCTCAATACTCCAGAAAATCATCAATTTGTCCAATCCTTTAAACACCGTTATGGAGAAGATCGGGTTACAAATGACCCTATGGCAACGGCTTATAGTCAACTTTATCTATGGAAACAATCTGTTGAATTAGCAGAGTCCTTTGATGTGGAACGCATTCGTATTGCCTCCTACGGACAGCGTTTCCTCGCTCCGGGTGGGTTGGTTCGTTTAGAAACAAATCATCATGTTGCTAAAGTTTGCCGAATTGGTCAAGTTTTACCGAATCAGCAATTTGAGGTTTTATACACCAGTGAACAACCGATTAAACCTTTACCTTGGTTAGGGTTTAATGAAGCTAATTTTAATGCCTCTGATATTGTCTTTGAATTATTAGCTGAAGTGAGTCAAGGAATTGAACGCGCCGAACAGTTAGAGCAAAAATCTATAGAATTAGAAGCTACAAAAGCTCAACTTCAACAGGAAATTGAAATCAGAAAACAATTTGAAGCAGCGTTACAAAAAGCCAATGAAGAATTAGAAAATAAAGTGACAGAACGCACAGCAGCTTTAAAAGAATCGAATGATAATTTAGTACAAGAAATTGTGCAACATCAACAAGCTGAAAGTGCACTTCGTATGGCAAGAGATCAACTGCAAACGGTCTTAGATGCAGTTCCGGGTAACGTTTCTTGGATTAATTCAGATCTCCGTTATATTGAAGTGAATGACCGATTAGCTAATATGCTAAATCTCCCCAGGGAGGCTTTTATCGGTCAACATATTGGCTTTTTAGGAACCAGTTCCGAATTCCAAGGCTTTGTACAAGATTTATTTGATAGTCCTGAAATTGATGCTTATCGAGAAGTGAGAACCCTAATTCAGGGTCAATGGCGACATTATTTAATGGTGGCTCAAAAATATAATAATAATCAAGCGGCTTTTGTGGTCGGAATCGATATTACGGCTCGAAAACAAGCTGAAGAATCCTTGAGAACGGCAAAGGATCAATTGCAAACGGTACTAGAAGCCGTTCCCGGTACGGTTTCTTGGATTAGTTCAGATTTGTGTTATATCGAAGTTAATCAACGGTTAGCGGAGATGTTTAACCTGCCTAGGGAAGCTTTTGTAGGTCAACATATTGGGTTTTTAGGCGGTAGTTCTGAATTCCAAGACTTTGTACAAGATTTATTTAAGAGTCCTGAAATTGATGCTTATCGAGAAGTGAGAACAAAAGTTCAAAAAAAATGGCGACATTATTTAATCGTTGCTCAAAAATATAATAATAATCAAGCGGCTTTTGTCGTTGGAATTGATATTACGGCTCGAAAACAAGCTGAAGAATCCTTGAGAACGGCTAAAGATCAATTACAAACGGTATTAGAAGCAGTTCCTGGAAGTGTTTCTTGGATTAGTTCAGATTTGCGTTATATCGAAGTGAATCAACGGTTGGCGGATATGTTCAACTTGCCTAAAGAACATTTTATCGGTCAACATATTGGGTTTTTAGGAGACAATTCTGAGTTTACTCAATTTGTCCAACATTTATTTGATAGTTCGATTATTGATGCCTTTCAAGAACTCTCTGTTTCTATTAATGAACAGGTACGACATTATTTAATGGTGGCTCAAAAATATAATAATAATCAAGCGGCTTTTGTGGTCGGAATTGATATTACGGCGCGTAAGAATGCAGAAGAAGCCTTACGATTAACCCAAGATCAATTAGAAGCGGTATTAGATGTGATTCCAGGGACAGTTTCTTGGATTAGTTCAGATTTACGCTATTTAGGAGTTAATCGTTATTTAGCATCAACCTTTGACTTAAAACCCGAAGATTTCGTCGGTCAAGATATTGGATTTTTAAAAGCTAGTTTTCAGTTTAATAGTTTCGTTCAAGGCTTTTTTCATCAGTCCGAAAGAGATGCTTATCAGGAAGTAATGTCCGTGATTAAAGGCAAACCTCGAAACTATTTAATTGTTGCTCATAAATATAATAATAATCAAGCGGCTTTCTTTGTGGGAATTGATATTACTGAACGCAAACAAGCAGAAGAAGCTTTAAAACAAGCAGAAGCAAACTATCGCAGCATTTTTGAGAACGCCGTTGAGGGTATTTTCCAAAGTACACCGACAGGAGTGTATTTAAGTGCAAATCCGGCTTTAGCTCGAATTTATGGCTATCAATCTCCTGAAGAATTAATGGAAAATTTAACGAATATTCAAGATCTATTGTATGTTGAACCCCAACGTCGTCAAGAGTTTGTTCGACTCTTAGAAGAACAGGGGTCAATTGTAGGATTTGAATCCCAAATTCGTCGCTTAGATGGACAGTTGACTTGGATTTCAGAAAATGCGTTTGCGGTGCGAGATGAAGCGGGTACTTTACTTTATTATGAAGGAACTGTTGAAGATATTAATGAGCGAAAACAAGCTGAAGTTGCCCTGCAAAAGGCAATGGAAGAGTTAGAAATCCGTGTTGAAGAACGGACGGCTGCTTTACGCGAAGCCAACCATCAATTAGTTCGAGAAATAGCCGAAAGAACCCGGATTGAAGTCGCTTTACGAGAATCAGAAGCAGAATTAAGAGCCTTATTTGCGGCGATGACCGATGTAATTACGGTTTTTGATGGAGAAGGAAGATATAAAAAGATTGTGAGCACCAATTCCGAAGTTTTATATAGTCCTACGGAGGAACGTCTTGGCAAAAGTGTATTTGAAGTTTTTCCTCCGAGTCATGCCGCTTTATTTTATGACCAAATTCAAAGAGTATTAGAAACAAAGCAAACTTTAAATATTGAATATAGTTTAAATTCGGCCGAATCTGAACCCGGACATCATGCACCTAATTCCTCTGATTTCATGGCAGGGGATGAAGTTTGGTTTGCTGCAACTGTTTCTCCCATGCCTGATAACTGTGTGATTTGGGTCGCTCGCAATACAACAGAACGACGCAGGGTTTTAGAAGCCTTAAAAGCAGAACGGGAAAAATCGGAACGGTTATTACTCAATATTCTACCGCAATCCATTGCAGAACAACTCAAACAAAACCCCCATTCAATTGCTGAACGCTTTGAACAAGCTACGATTATGTTTGCTGATATTGTCGATTTTACCGGATTTTCCGCCCGTATTTCTCCATCGGAATTAGTCGATTTACTCAATCAAATTTTCTCGGCTTTTGATGAATTAGCCGACAAACACAATTTAGAAAAAATTAAAACCATTGGAGATTCTTATATGGTCGCTGGAGGTTTACCCATGCCTCGTGAAGACCATGCAGAAGCAATGGCAGAAATGGCTTTAGATATGCAGGCAGAAATTCAACGATTTCAACGAGAAACGAACCAATCTTTTAATTTAAGAATTGGCATTAATACAGGGCCGGTTGTTGCGGGTGTAATTGGCACGAAAAAATTTATTTATGATTTATGGGGAGATGCCGTTAATATTGCCTCCCGCATGGAATCTCAAGGGGAAGGAGGAAAAATCCAAGTCACGGCTACCACCAAAAACCTGCTCAATGGGAAATATAACTTTGAAGAACGGGGTTTAATTGACGTTAAGGGTCGGGGACAAATGCTCACCTATTGGTTGACCCAACGCCAATTTTTCTAACAAAATGAAGGTTAGAATTATCCCCCAATTTCTTCAAGTGTTTTGAGACAAGAATCTGCCATTTTAGCAAATCTGGCAAGCGGAAATTTTTCGAGGTGCATTCCTCGGTAACTTAAAGCCTTCAGGGGTTGAGGCGGTTTGGAGACTGAATTTTGCAACAGGACTTGAAATTTTGTGAAGATATGTTACTATGCGTAGAATTACATACGCAGTTTGTGTACCTGTTTACAAACAAAACGCCTAAATTATGAATAGCATGGCTCAAACAACCCAAAAATTTCTGACTTTATTAGCAACTGTCAGCAGTGTCGCTGTCCTGGCAGCCTGTGGTCAGCCTACTGCCACCAATACTACCCCTGAACAACCTGCGACTCAACAAGCAGCCACGACTCCTGAGTCTACAACCTCTACAACAACAGCCACCACGGCTTCCCCCTCTCCAGGTGCTGATACCACAGCCAGTACAGCTACTACTGCTTCCCCCTCTCCGGGTGCTGATGCTACAGCCAGCACAGCTACCACAACTCCTGCCGTTGCTTCCGAAAATACTGGAACAGATGCAGCTTTAGTTTCCAACGAGTCAGAAACCGTTGTTCAAATTGCCAGCAGCAACCCCTCTTTCAGTACCTTCACTAAAGCCGTTGAAGCGGCTGGGTTAACAGAAACCCTATCTGGTGCAGGCAATTACACCGTTTTTGCCCCTACCGATGAAGCTTTTGCCGCCTTACCTGCGGGAACTTTAGAAGAGTTAATGAAGCCAGAAAATAAAGAAAAATTGGCTAAAATTCTCCAGTATCATATTCTCCCGAATAAAGTCGCTTCGGCTGAAATTCAACCCGGCGAAGTCGCTACAGTTGAAGGAGATCCGGTTAATTTAGAAGTGGCTGAAGGCAAAGTTAAAGTTAATGGTGCTGAAGTTGTTCAACCGGATATTAATGCCAGCAATGGTGTTATTCATGTGATCAAGGTTGTCATTCTTCCCCCTGAAACTCCTGCTCCTAAAGCTCAATAAAATTTAAGGAGTTCTCAAATTCAAGATTAATCGATTTTGAGATCATCTAAAAGCCCGGTTTCTTAAAAGTTACCGGGTTTTTGAGTTGATAGCAGGGAACAGTCTACACTATTATCAACCTGAACAAATTAATTAACATTAAAGCTATTAAAAAGTTTTTGCAATCCTTCTTGAATGCTAGTTTCTGCTTGAATATTAAAATACTGATTGGCTGCTGTGGGATCGCCAATGGAGTGACGAATATCTCCTTCGCGAAGAGGTTGATATTTAATCGGTACGGTTTGATTGGCAACTAGCATAGCAGTACGAGCGAGTTCATTGATAGAGATGCCTTTTCCGGTACAGACATTAAAAACAGGTGCGGCAGTCGTTGTACGATCTAGAGCAGCAATTAAATAACGAACAACATCCTCAACAAATATAAAATCTCGGGTTTGTTCTCCATCTCCAAATATGTTGATGGGGCTGCCAGAAGTAATCCGATCACAAAAAATAGAAATGACCCCAGAATAAGGGGAACTCGGATCTTGTCGAGGGCCATAAACGTTGAAAAATCGAAGGCCACAAGTTGGGATACCGTGAATATGACCAGCTACAGCAGCGTGCAATTCGCATCCCAGCTTGTCTGCTCCATAAGCTGTTAAAGGTTTTTTGGGAAAAGACTCTTGAATTTTTGTTGGTTCTGTGGTTCCGTATACAGCAGCAGACGAAGCATAAACGATAGGAATCTGAGTCTGGCGACAACTATTAAAAATGTTAATGGCTCCTGTGAGATTAACTTGATGAGTACCAAGCCAATCTTGATTTGACAGTTGAGTGGAGGCGATCGCTGCTAGATGAAAGCAAGCATCTACATCTTGCATTACTGAATTGACAGTATCAGCATCAGTGATACTTCCTACAGTCAGTTGAGCATCAGGGTTTAAATTCTCCATCTTACCTGTTGAAAGGTCATCTAAGACTTTAACCTGATGTCCATTTTTAATGAGTGCATCAATTAGATTCGAGCCGATGAAGCCACATCCACCTGTTACCAAAATTTTTCTCATATTTACTTGACATTTGTTCAATATGGACTTTTGATTTAACCTGGATTTCAAGATCCGTTGTTTATCTTAGTTAGCAAAACGGTTTAATGATTTGCCAATAAATTCCGAAAATACCATTATAAATTTGTATTAAAAGAGTGTAGAAACTTCCTTTAACTAAGGTTTCAGGAATATAAAGTTCTCCACTTCTGAGCCATTCACGGTCAGATTTTATTTTTAATTTTTGGAATTCTTTTCGTTTTTCTAAAAGCATGGGGAGATTTTGAAAAACAGCTAAATTCCCTCGGATATAATCTTTAAAAGCTCCTTTGACAATTAACAGTAAAGCTTGAGAAAACTCAAAAATAATCAGCATCGGGAGAGCTAAAATCAAAGTTTTCCAATCATAAAGTTTAATGATAAAATACCAGCGATTCCGCACCATATAAAATGCTTTAGATGTACCCCTGGGTTTGCTTTTATGATGAACAATAGCTTGAGGAACATTTAAACATAAATAACCAGCTAAGGTTAATCGAGCCGAAAAATCGCCATCTTCCCAGTTAAAAAAGTAATCAGAATCAAACCCGCCAATTTTTAACGCCGTTTCCCGTTTAACCAATAAAGCTCCCGCAGAAATTACATCAAAAATTTCATATTCTTCTCGTTCTTGATCGGGTATGGGTCGATCAATGTATGCACATAAATAATGAATCCATCCCCCATTATAATGATGGAATAAAGGATTCTGGCTATCTAAAATATCAGGATGACAAGCTCCTGCATTGGGTACTTTCTCCATCACTTGCATCAAATAAGTTAGAGCGTCAGGTTCTACCACAATATCATTATCTAAAAACAGAATATATTCATTTTGACAGGTTTCTAAAAGAGCTTGACGAGCACCCGGTAATCCTCTGTTAGACTCTAAACACAGACATTTCACTTCGGGATGATGTTCCTGTATCCATTCTCGACTCCCATCAGTAGAACAATTATCTGCAACAATCACCTCAAAATCGGGATAGTCTAATTGTTGGAGTGCAGACAAGGTTTCAGGAACACAAACCATGCCATTATAGTTAACAATTCCAACGGTTACGGGTTTCATATCTTTTTTTTATCTAGGGTAAAACTGTCAGGAATTAATACAAATCTATGGTTTTTGCTCTACGGTTGAGCTTGTCTTTGAAAATTTTCCAAAGCGGTTTTCTGCCTGCTCCGGGTAAACGCATGAGATAATCATCTTTGATTCGAGGTGTATACAAGGGTGAGTCGCCTTTCTGGTTGGTAGACCGTTGAGGGATCGAATCCCAAAAATTACTGATATAACCAATTTCTTGACTTAATTTTACTGAAAGTTCACTACCTTGTCCCCAAGGATAACACAGGTGTTCAATGGGTTTATTTAAACGTTCGGATAGGTGGTTTTTAGCTGGCCCTAAATCGAGTAGGATTTGTTCTTTTTGCTCCTGTTCAGATTCATAGTCTGCGAGTTCATTCTGCTCTTGAGCTTCCTGATACACCCTTTGCAGTTGTTGTCTCCAATTGGAACGCTTAAAGACTTCTACTCCTCCTTGATCCTTGACCCAATTGATGCACGTTTCTCGAATTTCGGGGGGATCAAAATAGCGTCGCTTTCCTTTTAAACGAGCCGCATTTTCATAAATGGGAGTGCCTAAAGGCAACTGATTTGTATAAGAACCTTGATAATTAATCCAAGGGGTTTGCATTCCTAAGCTATTGGGATAATCGGGATTGAAAAAATCAATAACTTTAGGTTCAGTAAAGATTTTTCCATGATAATAGCTGTGAGATTCAAATTCAAAAACACCACTTTTTTCCATTTCTATAACTTCTGGCCATGAAAGCCAACTTTTCCCTTGAGCCGATTCGGGTTTTTCTTTAATATAAAAGGGAACTAAAAAACCTACGGCATGAAATCCATACTCTTTGAGTAAAGGATAGGCAACTTCATACCAACTTTTCTCTCCATCATCAACTGTGATTAAGACTGACGGTTGCTTCAGTTCAACTTCTCCTTTCAAAAAAGCTATAAATGTTTTTAAATCTAGGGTTTGATATTGATTGATTTTTAGATATTCTAATTGCTGTTTAAATAGGTTAGGATAAATCGTGTGAAACATAAAAACAGGAACTTCATCCTGCAACCTTTCTAATTGATTGTTGGTAATAAAATCAGGATATTGATGAGAAACAAAACGCCCAATTTCAATGGGTACTTCTTGAAATCCTTTTTTGATTTTTTGGGTCACTTGATTTAGCATAAGTTTAGGCTAATGGGTGTTTCAAGCTAATGGAATTGGAAACTCATCCTGGGCTAATCTAGCAACAATCTGGTTATTGTTGACAGTGAATAATTGAACAGATTTTTAACCAACTAAATTGTTATAACTTAAACCTTCTCTATTAAGGCGTCAATGATAAAGACCCTGAAAAGACCCTGAACTTAAAAAAAATTAACAATTGCTTAGAACAGTTTAAGAACAAATTTTGGGGTTTGTTTTCTATCAACCCTCCGCTCACCTAAAAGGTGTAGCGGGGGTCTTCAAACCGACACGTTATCAAGAATAACTAACTCACAACCGGATTTGATGCAGAAGGACGACGGTTAATGACTTGATCAATTAAACCGTATTGCATGGCTTCTTCAGCCGACATAAAGAAATCTCGTTCTGTATCTTCTTCAATGCGGGATAAGGGTTGACCTGTGTGATCGGCTAAATGTTGATTTAGGCGTTTTTTCAGATACAAAATTTCTTTAGCCTGAATTTCAATATCCGTCGCCTGTCCTTGGGCTCCTCCTAACGGTTGGTGAATCATAATTCGAGAATGGGGAAGACTCATCCGTTTACCTTTGGCCCCCGCACTCAACAGGAACGCACCCATACTGGCGGCTAACCCAATACAAATCGTACAAACATCGGGACGGATGTGGTTCATGGTATCAAAAATGCCTAAACCAGCCGTCACCGAACCCCCCGGCGAGTTGATGTAGAGATAAATATCCTTCTCTGGATCATCGGCATCGAGGAACAACATCTGCGCCACAATTAAGTTAGCCAGGTCTGCTGTCACCTGTTGTCCCAGGAAGATAATGCGATCGCGTAATAGCCGAGAATAGATATCAAAGGCTCTTTCGCCCCGACCCGATTGTTCAATAACGGTTGGAATCATAGGAGTTTTCTGCTCATAGTCATTCTGTTGTCATTGTAGCGATTCCAGGGTTTAAACTTTCACAAACCATCCCTGACGATACATGAAATAGGAAATGACCCACCAAAATAGAAGAGTTGCGATCGCAAAGGCCAGAGAACCATTCATCGGGCCAAAGATTGATTGAAAGACGGTTTCATACAACCAAGTTTTAGCAGTGGGAGCTTCGGGGGAATTTCCTATTTTAATGAAATTAAGAAGTCTAGCGACAAAACCAGAAGCGACAAAGATAGTTAGAGCATTTAATCCCATGACTTTAAAGGGAAATCCCCATTTTGTCCAGCCTCGAACTTCTAAGGTTTCATAACAAAATGCTAACAGCAGTAATGACCATCCGACGGTAACAGTGGTAAAGGAACTTGTCCACAAAGATTTATTTAAGGGAAAAATTTCCGCCCACAAATATCCCACAACAAAACAACTAATTCCAAATACAATTAAACTAATACTGGTGTAGGTTCTAATGGGTTGTTTTCTAATCCAATTTCCGGTTAAATAACCTGCTAGAACTGTAACAACTGCCGGAAAGGTACTAAACAATCCTTCAGGATCATAAACTCCCCCTTTCCATAAATGTTGTTGACCTAAAATCATGCGATCAATATAGGCGGCAAAATTTCCCTCCGGTGTTAGATTTCCAGCGCCATAGCCTGGAACTGGAATATATTGCATTGCTATCCAATATCCAACTAAAATTGCAGCACTCAATATCCATAATCCTTTTCGGGATAGATTAAAAATAGCGATCGCCGCTAAAAAATAAGCTACACTAATTCGTTGTAAAACCCCCATAATCCGAATTTGGGCGAGGTTATAAGTTGGAAATCCATTCAGGAGTAATCCTAATAAAAATAAAATGCCACATCGTTTAGCAATTCGCCAATAAATCGACTCAGGAACGTTCGTTTCTGGATCTCGATACTCTTTTGTATACTTCAAGAGGGAAAACGCCATTGCTACCCCAACAATAAATAGAAAGAAGGGAAATACTAAGTCTGTGGGGGTACAACCATTCCATTCTGCATGATTGAGCAAGGGATAGACAAAATCCCAACTACCGGGGTTATTGACCAATATCATACTGGCGATCGCGATTCCCCGAAACACATCCAAAGCCTGTAGGCGCATAAGTCATCCTAAAACGTGCCTGGTATTATAGCCCGGTGTGGGGGTTCAAAGATTTTAACTAATATTAATAATAATATTAATAAATAATATGAACTTAAATTAAAGGAGATGGAATTTTTGAAGACTGAGTGAATAGTTGAAAAATATAAAAAAGGAGGTTAATGGGGATTTAGGGAAGACTGGTTAGGGAAAATCCGGATCAATTATTCCTCGCCCCTAGATGTTAACTTCAGACAAAAATTGTCACAAAGCGTAAACTAGGGTGAGAAGGATCTTGACCCGGTAGGCTATGATTAGACATAGTAAGAGTCTATTGAGGAAAATAAAGATGCACCTGATGGCAAGATACCTAGATCGATCAACTTCCTGATGGCTTTCCTGTGAACCCCTGATGGGTTAGTTGGACAAACATGGACACTATGGACAAGTCACGTCTGAGTTGAATGATCGATCAAGGTGTGCGAGTCTATGTTGATTATGGCAGGCAGATTTTAACGATTTCAAGAGGTCTTTTGCAATCACCCACTTTTTCTGAAAGTTACTTAAATTTATGACGAATTTAGGCATAGCTTAAGGTTTTGGGTTAAGCTGCTTGTAGATTGATCATTAAGCGTGTTAATTAAGATTTTCTGGAGTCAATAAAGCGGTGTTAGCTGTTTCGGTGTTTCCGTTCGACTTGACACCCTAACCAGATTAAGCTTGAATGTCCTCAAGTCCATACCGTTTGTCTACAACCACATCCGTGAGTCTGAGGATGTTTGTAGCCCATGAGTCACGGAGAATAGGGCTTACACATTAGACATCATCAAGGATTGCATGAGTTGAGTTGAAACTGTATTTCTAGTAACGGTCGGTGGACAAATGCAAACGGAAACCAAAAGGCAACGAGCATCAACAAATACGATTGTTCGACGACAGGCGACACCGAAAGAGCGAGAGTTAATTCACCTGTTAGCAAATTTGGGGTGTTCTCAAGCTAAATATGGTTTGAAACACGCCACCAGCAAAGGGGTAATTAGTCCAGAAGAACGGTTGCGATTAGCGGAATGGCATTATCTTCGCTTACAACAAATTCGTCGCGTTGAACGCAGTTTAGATCCCGTTGCCACCCTCAAACGTGTCTATTTCAAAAGTAAGTTGAGTCCCCGCAATTTAGAATCTTTGAAATTATTGTGGGTTGAAGAAGAAAAAACCAGAGTCAAACGAGTTGATCCTGAACTGGATGATTTGTTGTGTGAAGCTTTAGATAAAGGGGATACCCTGAAGCAAATCTTTCGGATCATTGAAGTCAAAGAACGACAATTTGCGCGAACGCCTGAACCGGGTAAAATCCCCCTTTGGGTGCAAGAATGGGAAGATTCCAATTATGAAATTAACTTTTTTCCGCCTTCTTTCCCCGATTGGGCACAGATTGTTGATGATTAATTAAAAAGGCAGCTTGTCCTAGTGCTAATCCTCCATCATTTGGAGGAATTTTTTGTGACCAATACACCTGAAATTGTTCTTGACAAAGCCGTTTAATCATGCGTTCAATTAAGTATTGATTCTGAAAACATCCTCCACTTAAGGTTATTGTTTTTTCGCCTAATTTTTTGGCTATTTCTACAACCGCTTCAACTAAAGTGTTATGAAATTTAGCTGAAATTAAATTAAGGGGTTTGTGGTTGATTTTATCCTGTAATATCCCTTGAATGGTAGATTCCCAATTGAAATACTTCAGATTTTCCCCTTTTTCTAAAGGTTGGGGAAGATCACACCATTCAAAAGAATAATATTCATCGGTTTCTAAACCTTCAATGGCAAATTCTAAGGCCATTGCCGCTTGTCCTTCAAAACTGACTGTTTGAGCAATTCCTAATAAAGCAGCCACCCCATCAAAGAGTCTGCCTACACTTGATGTTAAAGGTGTATTTAATTTCCGATTTAACATCGTTTGCATAATTTTTAACTCTTGAGTTGTGAAAGATTGCATCAAGTCTAAATTTATCTTGAGATTAAATATAGAATTTCCGAATAATTCATATAACAATCCTAACGCAATTCTTCGAGGTTCATAAACCGCTTTATCTCCACCCGGAAGGGGAAAGGGACGAAAAGAACCAATACGTTGAATTTGGGTTTCTGTTAGCTGAAAAAATTCTCCTCCCCAAATAGTTCCATCTAGTCCGTATCCAGTTCCATCCCAGGCTATTCCTAATAAGGGAGATTGTAAATGATGTTCAGCAATGACAGAAAAAATATGAGCGAGATGATGTTGTACGCGAATCAAAGGAATGGGGGGATTTTGTTGGGATAACTTCTCTGCAAATTGAGTGGAATAATAATCAGGATGAGCATCACAAACAATCACATTCGGTTGAAAATCATAAATCTGACTGAGGCTATTAGTCACCTCTTGAAATGCTGCTAAGGCTTGGGGATTTTCTAAGTCTCCAATATGTTGACTTAAGAATGCTTTTTGATTAAATACTATAGCAATTGTATTTTTTAAATGTCCTCCCACCGCTAAAATTTTTTTGGGAGTTTCTATTGACAAATCAGAAGGCTGTGCTAAACTAAAGTTAGTTTGATAGAATGGGGATCTGTCTGCGCCTATAGACTCTTCTGGAATCGGAACAGGTAAAGGCGCGTAACCTCTGGCGCGACGCAACACCATTTCTTCACCTGCAATCACCCGAACCACAGAATCATCAATGGGTCTAACAATCGGGCGGTTATGAACTAAGAAAAAATCCGCGATTTGATTCAACCGAGTGACCGCTTCTGCTTCGTCAATACAAATCGGTTCACTGGTAAAATTGCCACTGGTTGCCACAATGGGAAAATTTAATTCTGCTAATAATAAATGATGTAAGGGTGTGTAGGGTAACATCACCCCTAAATAGGGATTTCCGGGTGTAACGGATGGGGAAATTATCCCTCCTAATGGAGAAATTCGACGTAACAAAACAATCGGAGAAGCTGGGGAAGATAATAATTTTTCTTCTAATTCAGAAACCAAACAATCCTGCTTAACTTGTTCTAAATTAGGATACATCACCGCCAACGGTTTAGCGGGGCGACGTTTGCGAGTGCGTAAATTCTGTACGGCGGTTTCGTTTCTAGCATCAACGATTAAAAGAAATCCACCTAACCCTTTTAATGCTAAGATTTGACCCAAACGAATTATATCCGCCGATTGTTTTAACGCTTCCTGAAAACTAGCAATTATATAACCATTTTTATCCCATAATTCTAACTGTGGCCCACAAACCGGACAAGCATTGGGTTGAGCATGAAATCGACGATTTAAAGGATTATTATATTCCTTCTGACAATCAGAACACATGGTAAAAGTTGCCATTGTGGTGTGATTTCGATCATAAGGTAACGCTTGAATAATCGAATAACGGGGGCCACAATTGGTACAGTTTGTAAACGGGTATTGATAACGGCGATTTTCAGGATCAAAAATTTCTTGTAAACAGTCGGAACAGGTTGATAAATCGGGTAATACAATTGCCGATTTTTGAGCGTGAGTTGTAGATTCAGAAACGTGGATTTCAAATTGAGAATAACCTACCGTTGGTAACCAAACCGAGTCTAAACTTTGGATTTCAGATTGAGGTGGTTTTTCCTGTTGAATACGGCGTTGAAACTGTTCTAAATTCTCCCGTAAACCTTCCACTTCAATACAGACACCTTGAACGGAATTATTCACCCATCCGGTTAAGTTTAACTGAGTTGCGAGACGATAAATAAACGGACGAAAGCCAACGCCTTGCACTGTTCCTTGAATTCTGAGTTGCAAGCGATATTGTCGAGAATTGAGATCAGAAGAAGGTTGTGACATAGATCAGACTCAGAACAATTTTATTATAGCTATATTAGCGAGCGATCGCAAAAATGATGTTAATTTAGGGTGATATTATGGTTCTGATTCCTGACCCATCTGGAGAACAACGTTTAGTTGCAACGAATCAATCCGACTCTATTTTACTAACGGCTGGACAGTTAATCAATTATTCATTAGGTGTAGGGTTATTAGAAGGAAATGATACTTTACAAGGGTCGAATGATTCTGAAAAAGTGAATGGGAATTCTGGGGATGATATGTTAATCGGATTTGGGGGAAATGATTTGTTATGGGGTGGACAGGGAGAGGATTATTTAGTGGGGAATGATGGCAATGATACGTTGTTTAGTTATTCCTGAAAATCTTAAACCCTTTTTCCCTGAACAACAAGCTTCTGATTTAGTTGATATTACTAATCCTGAAGCAGAGGGAATCTTGACTTATATTTATCTCAAAACCAATGAAAGAAATATTTTAATTGGGAGTGTTAATGATGTCACTCCGGCTGAAATTCGAGATAGGTTTATCACGATAACAGAAGGTTTTGTCTTTTAAAAGTAGAAAATAGGGAATGGGATTTAAACTGTATTATATTCTAGGGAGCGGGGACGCTCCCCCTACAATAATTGGGTAATTTCTTCATCACAATACTAGAGAATGAACAGCTTAGTTTAGGAGATTAGTTTAGCGAAACATCCAAAATTGCTCAAAATTTATCCGGGTTTGTAGATAGACCCCCCTCCTCATCGGTAAAAAATCGTGGTATGAAAGGTAAAACAGGATTGTCAGCGAGCAAACCCGAAAGGTTAGAATCATTAGAAACAATGCTAGAACCAAACTCCAAAGAACGCTTTGACTCGAAAAAAGCCTTACCTGGTTTAAAATCATCGGATTTAGGAACAGAATCAGAATCTCCAACCCCTAAACCTAGAAAAGCTGTTGCTAATATGATTTTGGCAAGTGTGGCTGTTTTGAGTACAGGAATAGCAATTTGGGTTTGGGTCGAAAATAGTCGCCTGAGCCAACGTTTGAAGACAGAAGCGTCTAATTTAACAACATCATCGGCTAAAAAGCAACCTAAAAATCCGCAAGAAACTCTATTAACAACAAAGAAATGTCCTGAATGTAATTTAAGTAAAGCTAATTTAAAAAAAGCGTCTTTGAGAGAAGCATATTTATGGAAAGCAAATTTAGAAAATGCTGATTTGAATGATGCAAATTTAGAGTTAGCTGATTTACGGGGTGCAACCTTAGCGGGTGCAGATTTACGAGATAGTCAATTGGCAAGTGCTAACTTAGGATATGCTAATTTAATGGGGGCAAAATTGAATAATGTTGATTTTCAACAAGCTAATTTATGGCAAGCTAATTTAAAAAATGCGAACCTCAATAATGCTACATTCAGACAAGCTGATTTACGCAAAGCAAATTTAGAAGGTGCTATTTTAGAATCTGCTAATTTCTTAATGGCTAATTTAACGTCAGCCAATCTCAAACAAGCTCAATTAAAAAATGCTAATCTCAATGGTGCTATTTTAGAAGATGCGAATTTAGACAAAGCTAACTTGCAAAATGCGGTTTTAACGGAAGCAAATTTAACCCAAGCCAATTTAGGGAATGGGATTTTAAATCAAGCGAATTTACAAGATGCTAATTTATCTGAAGCGGTGTTATGGTTAGCTCAATTAGAAAAGGTTAATTTAGAAAATGCCAATTTAGAAAAAGCCAAGTTAGGTTATGCTAAACTGAATCAAGCGAACTTGAATAATGCTCAATTAATTGATGCCGTATTAGAAGGTGCAAGCTTAGAAGATGCAGAGTTAAAAAAAGCAAATTTAAAAGGAGCAAAATTAGAACGAGCTAACTTATTAGGCGCGTATTTAGAACGAGCTAATTTACAAGAAGCCAATTTAGCGGGAGCAGATTTACGAGGAGCAAATTTAAGTAAAGCTAACTTGCAAAATGCCTATTTACAAGGGGCAAATTTACGCGGAGCTAACTTAAAAGGGGCAGATTTAGAGGGGGCAAATCTACGGGATGCCCAGTTAAAAGGAGCAACAATGCCGAATGGAAGAATTTATGTGGATGAAGAAGAAAAGGAATAAAAGATGAGTTAAATTAGGAGGAAGTTGCTTTTAAGCCAATTAAAGAAATTACTAATAAACTCAGAAAAAATAATCTTCCCAAACTAACCGGATCTTTAAAAATAAGAATTCCCAAAATTATAGTTCCTAATGCTCCAATACCTGTCCAAACGGCATAAGCAGTACCCAGAGGAATAGTTTGCATGGCTTTACTGAGGAACCAAACACTTAACACCCCAAACCCAATAAATGCTAAAATAGTCCCTAGAGCGATGCCAGGTTTATTGAATCTGTTGAATAGCACGACAAAAGATCTCGTTAAAGACTTGTAGATGTAAATTCGTGTTTAGTTTCTCACTACAAAAACTAAATTCCCTACATCAAATACTCTTGTCTCAAGTGCCAAATTAGCTCCTGACGCACTTCACTCTTGATCCGATTTCCCCGTTCGCAATGCTCTAGCTTGATGTCATCAATGTAAAACTTAACGGTTGTATCCCGAACAAATTCTCCCTTCACTTCGTTGATTAATACCTTGGGATCTTGCCATTCATTGCGCGATGATTTGAAGCTTTCTTTCATCCAAGACCGCAATTCCTCAATCAGGTTATCCACACGAGTCTCTTGACCTGTAGGATTATTGACAACTCGGAAGACCTTGTTGGCTTTCGATTTGAGTAACCCGAGTTTTTGTTCCCAATATCGGGGTAGCATCACAATATCTTCCTTAAAGAGATCTGGATCTGTGATCCATGTTTTATACCACTGTCGGATCGACTCAATCAGCGTCATCTCTCCACTGCCAGAGGCTTCTACCAAACGAGGTCGCCTGCGCTTATCAAAGTGATCGGAAAACAACTCCAGGCCAATCATTTCACAAATCTCCAGATAGCACCCTCGCAGCAGCCGGATTTCCTCTCCATCTAATCCGCCTTTTTCCATGAACCCTAGCTTTTCAGCCAAATTGGCTAACGCGGTTTCAACGTTGTCCAAATTTCTGCTGACCTGTTGCTCAGCGATCAACCGCTGTTTTCCTGACTCCCGCTTCTCGTTCGCCAACACCGGTAGCGAATAGCCGTAATAGCGATCGATGACTCCAAGCTTTTGTCCGATATCTCCCATCGTACCGGGATGAGCCAAAACCACCTTCTGCATCAAGGCGATCGCTCGGGCTGGATCAACATCGCCTTTAATGGGGATAGAAACGGTGTAGTAATAGTGGTTGGTTGGACGGCTCAGGTTCAGGATGCTGTCACTTTCCAGTTTGCCATTTGGGATGTAAAGTTCGGCGTGAGAATCGATCAGATAAAGTTTTGTGACCCGCAGTCCGATTTTACGAATGATAGCCCGCTCATTGTCACCGAGTGAAATGACATCGCCAAAGCTAAACGGGGTATCAATCAATAGAACTAACCCACTGAAGAAGTTAGCCAGAATGTCTTTGAGTGCAAAGCCTAGAATAAACCCAATTCCGCCTAATGCCAGCAGTAACTTTGATAAATCAACGCCTAAAGTTTGCAAAACCAACAATCCACCCACCAAGTAGATCAGCAGAGGAGCGATGACTTCGATAATCGGCACCACCACATCGTCCCACATTGCTTCTGACTGTTCGGCATACTGTTTAAGCCCATAGACTAGAACCTGATTGACCAGTTGAACAATCCAATAAGTTGCAATGACCAAAATCAGGACTGTTAAGGCGGAATGAAGCGACTGGACGATACCAGACAGACCTGCGGCTGGCAACTCAGGCAGGAGGAAGTGGATACCTGTGAAGCAGGTCATTAACACTAGAGGTATCCGCGAAACTTCTACCGCCACTAAAGGCAGATCGTTGGGCAGTTTCCGGAAGATTGCCCGCAAAACAGACATGAGCAGCAGTAGGAAGAAAATGACGGCAACTAAGGTAATGGACTTGTTGAAGAGTTCTCCCATGTTGCCCAGGTTTAGTGTGATTCCCAAAATGGGAAATAGTGAAATTTTAATCATGGTGATAAGCTGTTATGTATTTAAACTGTGATTATACTATTACCTTTGCTATTTTTCAATATTCTTCTATTACACAGAAGCTACTTCTAAAATCTGTTGTTCTAAAAATTGATACCATTGATTCATCCCTTGACCTGTTTTTGCAGACACTTCAAAAATTTGAGCTTGGGGAACTATTTTTTTGATATTATTTAAAGCTAATTCTCGGTCAAAACCGACGGCTTCCGCAATATCCATTTTATTAATAATCACCACATCAGCCGTTTTAAATAAGGTTGGATATTTTAACGGTTTATCTTCGCCTTCAGTGACAGACAGTAACGCAATTCGTTTGTTTTCTCCTAAATCGTAGGCGGCGGGACAAACTAAATTACCGACATTTTCAATAATTAATAGTTTAACCTGATCTAAGTTAATTTTAGGCAGGGCTTTTGCAACCATATCCGCTTCTAAATGACAAACGCTTCCGGTGGTAATTTGAACGACTTGCGCCCCTGAACGTCTTAAGCGTTGAGCATCATTATCCGTCGCTAAATCTCCCACAATAACCGCCCCCGGAAGACGAGAATTAATATCGGTTAAGGTACGTTCAATAAAGGCGGTTTTCCCTGAACCGGGGGAGGATAAAACGTTTAAAACAAACAGTCCTTTTCCCCAAAAAAAGCCTCGGTTTCGTTCGGCTAATCGTTCATTTTTGGATAAAATAGCTTCATGAACCGTTAAGGTTTGATGGGAATGGTTATGATGAAAATGGTCATGATTATGATCATGGGTGTGGGGATGTTCATGATCATGATTATGGATTTCAATAGTTCCAGGGGTAACAGCACAGCCGCAATTTGTACACATATTAAGAAACCTCTAAAGATGTTAATTCTAATTCTTTTCCTTGACGAATATCAAGGCTATATTGATGACAATGGGGACATTCATCAATAAAGTCATCGGGTTGAAATTCGACGTTACAATGATGACAATAACAGCGCACGGGAATAGATTCAATTTCAAAACGAGCGGTTTCTGCTATTGTTCCTTTGGTCACAACATCAAAGGCAAATTCTAACGCTTCTGGAATGACTCCTGATAATGTCCCTACTTTCATTTTAATCCGATGGATTTGAGTTGCCCCTTGTTGTTTAGCATGATTTAAGGCTATCTCTAGGGTTTGTTCCATAATACTGACTTCGTGCATAATTTGTAGTCACCCCTTTAGGGGTTTCTTTTTAGGGGTTTCTTTTGAGTCCTGAAGGACTCACTACGGTTGATTATAATTAATTTTAGGTTTTATTGATAAGATTTTGAATGATTTTTAAGGCTTCTTGAATGCCATTTAATGCTTTTTGAGAAAGGGTTTCGCTGAGTTCAAAATTCTCTCCAGGGATAGCAATTAACCAAGCTTGAGGGCTTTTTTGATAGAGAAATTGAGTTAAGGATAAAAGCGATCGCGGGTTTAAAGAATGACCCCAATTAAATAAATCTGAGGGTAAAGGTTCCAAGGATATAATATTAACGGTATCTCCTTCTAAACCAGCATCGACAAAAATAACGGTTTCAACTTCTGCCATTTCTGCGGCAATTTCCGGGGTAAGTTGATGGAGAGATTGCGATCGCACATTGGCTAAATTCCACTGTTCAACCTCCGCGATCACCGCTTGACCAATGCCATCATCGCCACGAATGGGGTTGCCATATCCGATAATTAATATCATCTTTTTTCCAAATTCCCCTGTTAACAATATTCTACCATAACTTCTTTTTGTTGGCTACGAAGTAAATGGACTAAATCTTCGATTAAATTACGACGAATTGAAATATTTTTAGGTAATAAAGGATTTTGATAAAACTCATTCATTTGTTGACCGACTAAAAAATAAATTGAATCCCCTTCTAAGATTTCCCGTGCTAATAATATTGCTCCATTTCTATCGGAAGATAATCGAGAAATATCTCCTTTACATTTTCTAATAATTTCCGTTGCTTTAGAAATGGTTAAAATGCCTTCGGTGACTAAATCAACTTCTTTTAATTTGCCAATAGGAGGTAAATCTTTTCGCATCGTGGGAATATCCATTTCAATGGTTTCTCCCATATAATTTGCGACTAAATTTCCCGTTGTTCCTCCACAAATGACTTTACGACCCGGAAAACTTAATAACCGTTCTGCATAAACTTCATCTTGAGTAATATCTAAAGGGGGGCCAGTAAAAATCATGACGGGGTTGGGTTTTCTAACATAAACCCCCACAAAAGTTGCATCATCACCAATTTTATCTCGATATAAAGAGCGAGTTTCTGATAAAACTTGCTCAATAATCATCCGTGAATTTGTGGCTTGACTAATAAAAATTCGCTCCATATATTTAGCAATATTATCCCAACCCCAGCCAAAATTCATCGTATCTCCTAACCCTGCATACAGAACACCATCACTAATAGCTCCAATAAAATCCCCTCGTTCTAATTTTCCTTGAGAAGATTCTATTTTTTTTCCTAATATTTTATCAATTTTGGTTTCTAATTTAACAATGCGACCTTTTTTAAAATAAAGAACCGGAGGGTTATCAAAATTAATCACTTTAAATTCATTGGTTAAATGATTAATTGAAATAATGGTAAAAGTAGCATAGGCAATTTTTCTCACCTGACAAATGGGTAAAGTTCCTATAACGGTTTTAATCACTTCTTCTAAGGGAACATCCGCATTTAACATCGTGATTAAAATTTCAGTGGTTAACGTTGCTAAAATACTGGCTTTTACCCCACTTCCTAACCCATCGGATAAAACAATCGTGCTTTTTGTTTCAGTTTTAGTAAATTTAACTTGATCACCACAAAGTTCTTCGCCTTTTTTATTTAGGCTAAGATTACAAATATCAAAAAAGTTATCTTGATTCATATTATATTAAGTTTGTGATAGTTTACTGATTCACCATTTCAATAATTTTAAGTAAACTCACTTTTGTTTCTGCGGTGGTTTCTCCTAATAACCCAGCTATTTCTTGAGCGACTTTCATTTGATTATCTACCACTTCATTCACTTTTTTAACGGTTTCTGCTTTAATTCTATCGGCTTCTTTTTTCCGTTCCATCTCGGCGGTAATATCGGTCATAATACAGCCAATAATATTTTCTTCTTTAATCGGAAAAATAAATTCTCGAATATATAAATCATATTGGGAATAGGAAGTTTCTCGACCTCGAATCACGGTATTAGTTTCCCAAGCTTCTTGGAAATGCTCAATATTTCCTAAAATTTCCGTTGCAGATTTTCCAATAATTTTTTCTTCTTCTAAGTTAAAGATTTGACAAAATGCTGGATTAACTAATTTAATAATTAAATCTGAATCTACGGCGATTAAACCGTTCGGATCATATTTCCATAAAAGTTGCCAAAGGTGATTTTGTGCTTTTTCTAACATAGTTAATTATTGTTTTCAATAGCAGGAAGGATTTCTTTTAAAAATTTATCTTCTATATTTTGAGGGCTAATATTAATAAAATGCAAATCTCGAAACTTCATTACAATTCCTGAACTGCACGTTTCTAAACAAAATGAACCTTTTAACTCAATTTTTTGATCAATATTATATTCACTCATTAAAGCTTGCAATTTGGGTAGAACTTCATAGACTCCCATTTGGTGACAAGCGGAACCCATACATAAATATAAGTTTTCTTTTGACATTTTTTCTCTCCTAATAAAGGGAGTAGAGGAGAAGGGTTTGGAAGGGCGAGAAAACCTCGCCCCTACGGGTGATTAATTGCGATATTTTTCTTGAATTATTGTTCCATCCTTTTGAATTAATTGAATGTGTAATGGCATTTGTCCGACGGCGTGGGTAGAACAACTTAAACACGGGTCATAAGCACGAATTCCAGCTTCCACTCGGTTTAACATTCCTTCAGGAATCTCATTTCCATGAATATAATGTTGGGCAATTTGAGTCACGGTTTTATTCATGGCTAAATTGTTTTGTCCGGTGGCAATAATTAAGTTAACTTTCTTAATTAAGCCGTTTTCATCTACTTGATAATGATGGAATAAAGTACCGCGTGGTGCTTCACTCACTCCCACTCCTTCTAAACAGTTAATTCCTGCTTCTGAACGCACCCGTTTTGAGACAACATCCGGGTCATCAATTAACTGTTCAATGGCTTCAATACAAGCCATAATTTCTACTAATCGTGCATAATGATAGAAGAAGGAAGAAGTGGCAACTCGTCCCCCTGCGCGATGACGAAATTCGATTAATTCTCGGTCTGCATCTTCGGTTCCAATACAGTCACAAACATTCAATCTTGCTAACGGCCCAACGCGATAAATCCCATCAGGATATCCCAGAGGTTTGTAATAGGGAAACTTGAGATAAGACCAATTTTCAACAGCTTCTCCGAGGAAGTCTTGATAGTCATCTTCGCTTAAACCATCGGCAACAATTTCGCCATTACTATCAATAAATCTTAGATGTCCTCCGTAATGTTCCCAAGTGCCATCGGGGGCAACTAACCCCATAAATAATGAAGGGAATTTCCCAAAAACATCAACTTCTTGGGCTAATTCACTATCTAACAACCGTTTAAATAAACTAATCGCTAATTCGGTGGTTTGTCGAGCTTCCGGTAAGCGTTCTATAATCCAGTTTCGCCCGTCTTCAGACAGAGGAGAACGCACCCCACCGGGAACCGCCCAAGCCGCATGGATTTTTTTTGCGCCTAATATTTCAATCACCGTTTGTCCGAACTGACGCAAGCGAATTCCCGCCCGTGCTAAATCAGGATCAGCCGCCATTAAACCGAAGACATTGCGTTTAGCAGGATCACTATCCCAACCTAATAGAAAATCAGGACTACTGAGGTGGAAAAAACTTAAGGCATGAGATTGAGTTAACTGGGCTAAATTCATCATGCGGCGAAGTTTTTCACCGGCGGGAGGCACTTGAACTGCTAGGATTTTATCGCCTGTTTTTGCTGAAGCTAAGAGATGACTAACGGGGCAAATTCCGCAAATTCTGGCGGTAATTCCGGCCATTTCAAACATCGGTCTACCTTCGCAGAATTTCTCAAACCCGCGAAATTCTACAACGTGAAATCGAGCGTTTTCGACTTCTCCCGCATCATCTAAATAAACGGATATTTTAGCGTGTCCTTCAATCCGAGTAACGGGATCAATAATAACTGTTTTAGACATATTTTTAACCTCTGGAATTTGTATTGTAGGGGCGGGGTTTTCCCGCCCTTCAGCAAGAACAGGTTAACCGAATTTCAGCATTTCTCGCCCAACCATAGCGGGTTTTTGTCCTTCTAAAAGAGGAGCAATAGCGGCTTTAATTCGCTCCGCAGACGGAGGACATCCGGGTAAAAAGATGTCAACATTAACTAATTCATGAATAGGGCGAACGCGGTCTAACAGTTCGGGTACAATTCCCGGTTCTTTGGGGAGTTGAGTCCCTGTATCACTGAGTTCTAAATAACAACGTTTTAACACAGGTTCCGTGCTGCCTAACATATTTCTCATCGCCGGAACGTTAGCCGTTACAGCACAATCTCCAAAAGAAATTAAGAGTTTTGTGCGTTTTCTGACTTGATTTAATAACTCTAAATTTTCTTCGTTAGCAACAGCACCTTCCACTAAACAAACATCGACGTTTTCGGGATAATCTTTTAAGTCGCAACCGACGGGACTAAACACAACATCGACTTTTTCCGCGAGATCAAACAGCCATTCATCTAAGTCTAAAAACGACATATGGCAGCCGGAACATCCCGCTAACCAAACTGTAGCAAATCTTATCTTGTCCATTGATGTTTCCCTCTTGCTTCTGCTAAGAATTCTAGTTTTTCGCGATCGCGTTGCATTTCGGCTGTTGTTGTGCCTTTTCTGAAGATAGAACCCGTCGGACAAGCATCAACACATTTGCCGCAGGATGTACACGCATCCACTTCACCCCAAGGTTGATTTAACCCTGTAATAACTTTGGCTGCGGCTCCCCGATAGCCGATATCCCAGACGTGGGCTCCTTCAATTTCAGCACAAACTCTGACACACCGAGTACACAGAATACAACGGTTATGATCGATGCCAAATTTAGGATGAGTAATGTCTACTTCTCGTTCAGGAAAACGATAGGGAAAACGACTATGATCCATCCCCACTTCAATGGCAACGTCCTGTAATTCGCAGTTTCCATTGGCAACACAAACCGCACAAACATGATTTCCTTCTGCAAATAATAGCTCTACAGTCATGCGTCGATAATCTTGCAGTTGGGGGCTGTTTGTAAAGACTTCCATGCCTTCGGAAACTTCCGTTACACAAGCGGGTAATAAACGATTAATGCCTTTAATTTCAACTAAGCATAACCGACAAGCTCCCACATCGGAAACGCCTTCTAAATGACAAAGTTTCGGAATTTTCACTCCTGCTTCTTCAGCCGCCTTCAGAATTGAGGTTCCTTGTTCTACAGCAACATCAATTCCATCAATAGTTAGGGTTTTTACAGACATATTTTTTTGATCTCCTATAAGGTTTAAATATGAAATTTAATCCTTTAATTTTAAGAGGTATCTAGTTTCATTATAGCATTTTTTCCTGGAATTTTTAACATGATTTGTAGGAGAAAGGTGGGCAAAAGCCCACCCAATCTTTAAGCTAAACAAGCTGCCAAATCTTCATCGGGAGTTGAAATCGGTTTGAGATGATAGGTTTCTGACAGTAATTTGAAGACATTGGGAGAAATAAAGGCGGGTAATGTGGGGCCTAAACGGATGTCTTGAATGCCTAAATAGAGCAGCGTTAATAAAACTGCAACGGCTTTTTGTTCATACCATGACAAAATCATTGATAGGGGTAATTCATTGACCCCAATATCAAAAGCTTTGGCTAACCCTAACGCAATTTGAATAGCAGAATAAGCATCGTTACATTGCCCCACATCCATCAACCGAGGAATGCTCCCAATCTCCCCTAATTGTTTATCAAAAAAGCGGAATTTCCCACACGCTAATGTCAGGACAACGCAATCTTGGGGTACTTTTTCCACAAATTCGGTATAGTAACTCCGTCCGGGTTTTGCTCCATCACAACCCCCCACTAAAAAGAAGTGACGAATTTTTCCAGTTTTAACGGCATCAATCACATGATCTGCAACATTTAAAACGGCATTGTGAGCAAATCCTGTTTTGACTTCACGGGGAGTTTCATCATCAGAAAATCCAGGGAGTTCTAAGGCTTTTTGAATCACCCGAGTAAAGTCAGGAATACCGCTTTCATCTGAGGGTAAATAATTTAACCCTGGATACCCCACAGGCCCAATGGTAAACAGTTTTTCATCATAGGTTTCATGGGGTGGCATTAAACAATTGGTTGTGACCACAATCGCCCCTGGAAACTTAGCAAAATCTTTAGTTTGATTCTGCCATGCTGTGCCAAAATGTCCGTACAAATGGGGATATTTTTGTTTTAAAACCGGATATCCGTGAGCGGGTAAAAGTTCTCCATGAGTATAAACGGTAATTCCCGTTTCTGCGGTTTGTTGTAACAACGCTTCCAACTGTTTAATATCATGTCCAGAGACTAAAATAGCCTTACCTTGACGATGATTTAAGGGAACCGTTGTTGGGGTTGGATGTCCATAATGTCCGGTATGTCCGGCATCTAATAATTCCATCGCCCGCAGGTTCATTTCTCCGACTTTTAACGCTAAACCGACCCAAGCATTTAAGTCTAAATCTTGCTGATCTAAAGCAGCTAAGGCTTTATAGATGAACTGATAAATCTTTTCATCTTCTTGCCCCAATTCGTAGGCGTGGAAGGTGTAAGAGGCTAATCCTTTTAAGCCGTAAATCGTGGTTAATTGCAAGGAATAAATGTCAATATTCCCACTGGCTTTTTGAATTAAATCTAAAGCAAACTGTTGTCCTTGTTCCGCTAAACTTTCTTCAAAGTTCGGCTGATAGGAACAGATTTCTGGCCATTGAATCGACGTTTGATTTTGCTGTTCAACGGCTTGTTTTAAGGTTTCTCGAAAATGCAATGCTTCTTTGGCGGAGTCAGAAAATCGCTTCGTATTGAAGTTAACATTCGTCATCGTGGAAAAGATCGATTCACAGCTAAAACGATCCAGTTCCCGATTTGGAATTCCTAACTCATAGGCTTTTAACGCAATGGGGGCAATACTCCGTAAGCAATACATTAATAAATCTTGGACTGCATTAACTTCAGGACTTTTACCACAAGCTCCCCATTGATGACACCCATTTCCACTCGCTGTTTGTTCGCATTGTTCGCAAAACATAATTGACTTACCCTCGTTTAAAGTGTGTGTTGTAATGGGTGAATTACAATCCTATAGAAGCGTTAAATCTTCTATTTCCTCGCAGACTTGATGGGATAATAACTGACTAACCGTTTGCATGATTTGAAAAGCTTGGGGATCGGGTGGATCACCTTGCCAAAATTTTTGCCAGTGTTCTAAAGTTTCCCATCGAGCGATCGCAATAAATTCCGATGAATGTTGGGTAGAACGCAGTAATAAACTACCTTTTGAACCTAAAACCTGATGTCGAATGGTTTCAGTGGCTTGTGTCCAAGCTTGAATAAATTCTGTTTTCTTTTCAGGTTGAACTTTCCAACGATAAATCACTCGAATCATCAGATTAATCACTCATCGAAACTAACGCCAATCTCAGAGCAAAACGATTTCCGTTATGTCAATTTAAGACACCGGAACTTGTCCGTTTTCTTCCGATTTCAATAAAGTCGTATATTCCTCTGGGAAATAGCGTAAGGTACTCAAAACCGGGTTCGGTGCGGTTTGTCCGAGTCCGCATAAACTGGTGGCTTTCACCATTTCCGACAACTGTTTCATTTTCTCAATATCTGCGGAAGTCGCTTGTTGATTGAGAATTTTTGTTAACATTTGATACAGTTGCACCGTTCCTGTCCGACAGGGAACGCATTTTCCGCAGGTTTCCCCTCGACAGAATTCCATATAAAATTGGGCGACTTGAACCATGCTGGTGTCTTCATCCATCACCACCATGCCTCCTGATCCCATCATAGATCCTAATTGGGCCAATGATTCGTAATCAACCGGAGTATCTAAATAATCGACGGGAATACAGCCACCCGATGGCCCCCCGGTTTGCACGGCTTTGACTTTTCCGCCCCCCGCAATTCCGCCCCCCATCTCCTCGACAATTTCCCGTAGGCTAATGCCCATCGGGACTTCAATGAGTCCGGTATTGCGAATTTTTCCGGTAAGGGAGAAAATTTTCGTCCCTTTGCTCTTTTCTGTACCAATACTAGCAAACCAGTCGGCTCCTTTTTTGAGAATTGGGGCAATATTGGCAAAGGTTTCGACGTTATTAATTAAGGTGGGACAACCCCATAACCCAGAAACGGCGGGATAGGGGGGACGGGGGCGAGGTGTGCCACGTCCGCCATCAATGGAAGCAATCAGGGCTGTTTCTTCCCCACAAACAAAGGCTCCCGCCCCGACCCGGATATCAATGCGGAAATCAATGGCTGATCCAAAGATTTGACTGCCTAAAAAGCCTTGGCGTTTGGCTTGTTGGATGGCTTTTTGCAGACGGCTAATGGCCAGGGGATATTCAGCCCGCACATAAATATACCCTTGGGTCGCCCCCACCGCATAACCTGCGATCGCCATCCCTTCTAAGATCCGATGGGGATCACTTTCTAGCACACTCCGATCCATAAACGCGCCGGGATCGCCTTCATCGGCGTTACAGATGACGTATTTCTGACCCGGAGGCATTTTGGCAACGGTGGCCCATTTTAACCCGGTCGGATATCCCGCGCCGCCTCTTCCCCGTAAACCGGATTTGGTAATTTCGGCAACGACATCCGCCGGACTCATTTCATAAAGGGCATGATATAAGGCTTGATATCCGCCAACGGCAACATATTCGCCAATTTTTTCTGGGTCAATTTTACCGCTATTTTCCCGAACGATTAATAATTGACGACTGAAAAACGGATGATGGCGATCGCCTTGGACGGGTTTGGCTTCTCCCCCATTAATGGCTTCAATAATTGAAGGCGCTTCTTCCGGGGTGACTTTCTCATATTGCAGTCCGACGGGTTCGACTTCCACCATTGGCCCCCGTCCACAGAAGCCCATACAACCGACACCCACCACTTGCACTTGCTCTTCAAGTCCAGCCGTTTTAACGGCTTGTTCCATTTCCGTTTTCACCCCCAAGGAGTTAGCCGCCACACAACCCGTTGAGGTACAACAGTGAACCCGGATCGGCTTTTGAGCTTTTTGTTCCTTCTCGGCTAGTTCTAATAATTCGCTATATTCCATAATTTTTGTGTTCCTCTGCTCTGTATTGTGGAACAGGCATCTTACCTGTTAAAAACCTCTCTACTCCCATTCCGCAATGCGATCGCAAGCCACCTCTGGGGAAATTTGGGGAGCAACTTTACCATCAAAAACAACAGCCGGAGCAATGCCACAAGCCCCAATACAACGGGCGGTCATAATGGAAATTTGATTATCGGGAGTAGTTTCCCCCGCTTTAATTCCCGTTTTCGCTTCCAAGGCGGCTAAGACATCCCCGCTACCTTTGACGTAACAAGCGGTTCCCAAACACACAACACAGGTATGGGCCCCATTGGGTTTGAGGGAGAATAAATGATAGAATGTGGCCACCCCGTAGACATAACTCAGGGGCAGTTTTAAATTGCGCGCCACATAGATTAAAACTTCTTCTTCTAAATAGCCAAAGGATTCTTGCGCTTTATGCAGCACTTCAATTAAAGCGTCCTGACGATATTGATTCCGTTTCATCGTCATATCGAGGACTTTAAATCGTTTATCGCCTCCTTTGGCAGTTTCAGCCTTGGGCTTATCGGTTTTTGCAGCAGTTACCGTAGAAGATTGCATAGTTCAGTTCTCTACTCATGATGTGGATTGTTGCTGATTTTTAATGCCAGATCCGTTGCAAAAAGTTCTGTTCAGTTCAGCAAAATGATCACCAATTCAATAACGTTTGTGGACTTAGGGATTGTAGACTTTGTTAAGAGTTGGTTATACAACCCTTATGTTGTTTATCTCGACGATTCTTGGTTTGACTCCAACTTCTATTCTAAATTGTAAGTCTACTTCCTACTTCTGGAAAAAAGTCTTAAAATAAAAAAAAGAATTAATCAGTGTGAGTTAATAATGGAACCATGAGATGGGGTTCACACCAAACAGAAGGAAAATCAGCCCCCCAGAACAGGTGTTGATTTCCTCATAAGCTCTCCTCTGTCCTTCAAGAAATGTAACAATAATATAGGTAAAGCAATGTGTTTAGCGATTCCCGGTCAATTGCTCAGTATTTCTGGCAATGATCCCTTAGAAAAAATTGGGAAAGTTAGCTTTGGCGGACTGGTCAAAGAAGTCAACCTAGCTTATGTTCCAGAGGTTAAAGTCGGTGATTATGTCATTGTTCATGTGGGTTTTGCGCTGAGTATTGTCGATGAACAAGCCGCACAACAAACCTTAACAGATTTACAACAAATGGTGACAATCAGTTAAAATACGTTAAGAGACGATTTCAATTTTCCCTGTTGTGTTAGAGAATAACATCAGGGAACACCGGGTTCCTCACAAAAAAACGAGGGAGATAGACTTTAAACGTTCTTAAAACCTTCTTAATCTGGGATTGGATATGATGAAATTAGGGTATCACCATGACGGTTAAAACCCATCAACATCCAGAAACCATTCAAAGCATTTCACGGCTTTCTAAAGTTTCAGGTCGGATTCATTCTATAGAGACTTGTGGCACCGTTGATGGCCCAGGAATCCGATTTATTATTTTTACTCAAGGCTGTTGTCTCCAGTGTCTTTATTGCCATAACCCTGACACTCGAAACCGAGAAGATGGCATAGAAATTACTGTTGATGAACTAATTGCTGAAATTCAAAAATATCGCTCTTATATGCGATTTTCGGGAGGGGGTGTTACGATTAGCGGGGGTGAACCCTTAGTACAACCCGACTTTGTGCAAGCAATTTTCCAACGCTGCCAAGAAATCGGAATTCACACCGCCTTGGATACTTCAGGTTTCGTTAACTTAACCGTTGCTAAACCTGTACTCGAATTTGTAGATTTGGTTTTATTGGATATTAAATCCTTTGATCCGTTAACCTATCGTCAAGTAACGGGTACTTCTATTGAACCCACCTTGAGATTTGCTCACTATTTGAACGAGATTAAAAAACCCACTTGGATTCGGTTCGTTTTAGTTCCTAATCTGACCGATGATCCCGACAATATTGAAGGATTAGCTAAGTTTATTTCTCAATTGAAAAATGTGGAAAAAGTAGAATTATCACCTTTCCACAAACTCGGAGAATATAAGTGGGAAAAACTGGGATACACTTATCGCCTCCAAGATAGGCCCGTGCCAACTTCTGAGCAGATTAATCAAGTTAAAGACTGTTTTAAGCGTTATGGAATTTCAGTTCAATAAAGTTGCTAAGATTAAAGAAAACAGGAAATAAGCAACATTTGAACTAAAGAGAAAAGCTTTCAGGTTGAGTCATCCGTCTCTCTTATCACTTCTAACATTTATCCGCTACTGCTATTTACGTCAAAGCTTAAAGTTTAAAATCGAATTAGGTTAGTCTGAATTATGATTGCTACAAATGAACGTCGAATCTTAAATCAATCCCCTAGTAATTTATGTGAACAATGGCAAGGATTTATTGAAGGGAAATGGACAAAAGAAGTTAATGTCAGAAATTTTATTCAAAAAAATTATACCCCTTATGTTGGGGATGAATCCTTTTTAGTTCCTGCCACTGAACGAACTCAAACCCTGTGGAATTTAGTTCGAGATTTGATGCGGGTAGAACGGGAAAAAGGTATTTTAGATGTGGATACAAAAATTCCCTCTAATATTGTTTCTCACAACCCAGGTTATATTGATCAAAGCTTAGAACAAATTGTCGGTTTACAAACCGATCAGCCCTTAAAACGTGCAATTATGCCCTTTGGTGGAATTCGGGTTGTTAAAGCTTCTTTGCATTCCTATGGTTATGAACTTGATCCCGAAACCGAAGAAATTTTTACGAAATATCGCAAAACTCATAATGATGGAGTTTTTGATGCCTATACTCATCAAATGAAAAAAGCGCGACATTCTGGTATTATTACCGGATTACCCGATGCCTATGGACGGGGACGAATTATTGGCGATTATCGTCGCATTGCGTTGTATGGAATTGATCGGTTAATTAGTGATAAAAAAGAACAACTTGAATCCTTAGAATTGGATGAAATTGTCGCAACCACCATTCAACTACGGGAAGAAATTTCAGAACAAATTAAAGCCTTAAAAGAACTCAAAATCATGGCGGCGAGTTATGGATTTGATCTGAGTCTTCCGGCTGCCAATGCCAAAGAAGCGGTACAGTGGACGTATTTCGGTTATTTAGTGGCCGTTAAAGAACAAAATGGTGCTGCGATGTCCTTGGGACGGGTTTCAACTTTCCTAGATATCTACTTTAATCGGGATTTAAAACAAGGTATTTTAACGGAATCTGAAGCCCAAGAAATTATCGATCATTTTGTGATTAAATTGCGGATGGTACGATTTTTACGAGCCCCAGAATATAATCAATTATTCTCAGGTGATCCCACTTGGGTAACAGAATGTATCGGAGGAATGGCAGAAGACGGACGCTCATTAGTCAGTAAAACCAGTTTCCGGTTCCTACATACATTATCAACGTTAGGCCCCGCACCAGAACCGAATTTAACGGTTTTATGGTCAGAAAACTTACCTGAAAATTTCAAGAAATTCTGCGCTAAAGTTTCGATTGATAGCAGTTCCATTCAATATGAAAATGATGATCTCATGCGTCCTATTTATGGGGATGATTATGGAATTGCTTGTTGTGTTAGTGCCATGCGGATTGGCAAACAAATGCAGTTTTTTGGAGCACGCGCTAACTTAGCTAAAGCTTTACTTTATGCGATTAATGGCGGAAAAGATGAAAAAACTGGGGAACAAATTGCCCCCCTATTTGCTCCGATTACTTCTGAATATTTAGATTATGATGAAGTCGTCACCAAATTTGATCAAATGATGGAATGGTTGGCGAAATTATACGTCAATACCTTGAATGTGATTCACTATATGCACGATAAATACTGTTATGAACGCATTGAAATGGCGTTACATGATCGGGATGTTTATCGAACCTTAGCTTGTGGGATCGCAGGGTTATCCGTTGTAGCTGATTCTTTATCCGCGATTAAATATGCTCAAGTCAAAATATTGCGGGGAGAAAATGGGTTAGCTCTGGATTATGAAATTCAAGGAGATTATCCTAAATATGGCAATAATGATCAACGAGTCGATGAAATTGCCGTGAATTTAGTTCGGACTTTTATGAATAAAGTTCGCAATCAAAAAACCTATCGCCATGCCGTACCCACCCAATCTATTTTAACAATTACTTCCAATGTGGTGTATGGCAAAATGACCGGAAATACCCCCGATGGACGTAAAGCAGGTGAACCTTTTGCACCTGGAGCAAACCCCCTTCATGGACGGGATAGTAACGGTGCGATCGCCTCCTTTGCTTCTGTGGCAAAACTGCCTTATGAACACGCTCAAGATGGGATTTCTTACACCTTTTCTATTATTCCGAAAGCCTTGGGTAAAACCCTAGAGGATCAAGTTAATAACCTCACGGGAATGTTGGATGGATTTTTCTATGATGGCGGACATCATATTAATGTTAATGTCTTGGATAAAGAGATGCTCATTGATGCCATGAATCATCCTGAAAACTATCCTCAACTTACCATTCGGGTTTCTGGATATGCGGTGAATTTCATTAAATTAACTCGTGAACAACAGTTAGACGTGATTAAACGCACATTCCATGATCGGTTTTAGTGGAATAATTCTAGGGTTAAATCCCTAGAAACTCCCTTCACAATATTAACTACCGTAGAGACGCGCCATGGCGCGTCTCTACAGGGGTTTTAGGGGATAATCTACAGATAGTTGATCGGATCGTTAATCACTTTTTCCTGTTCCCTGTTCCCTGTTCCCTGCTATTACAAATCGTGACGATGAGTTAAAAAACGTTAAGTTGTGGTTCCCTTTCTGCCGTTTTTATTAGATGATCTAAAATAGGAATCTAGGGGGTAGACCTCAACAATCCTTAATCTAAATTTAAGGAAAAATTAATCTCGACGGATATTTGACTCTGGAAAATTCCAAATTAAACAATAGCTGGGGTAACAAAAGAAAGCTGAAGTAATTCTTAAGGAGATTTCTGTCCGTTTAATTACAGAATTAGAATCATTACCAACCCAAACTAAACAACAAAACAGTCAATTTTGGCGCATGAATTGTCACAATAATTCTGTAGGTAAACGAGCGAACACATCAAAGTTTTATTGCTAGAGGAATTTTAGGAATGAATACAAAAAATTATGCAACCCTAGATGGTAACGAAGCCGTTGCCCGTGTTGCCTATCGTTTAAGTGAAGTGATCGCCATTTATCCGATCACGCCTTCCTCACCAATGGGAGAATGGGCTGATACTTGGGCTTCTGTGGGTGATAAAAACCTGTGGGGAACGGTTCCAGCCGTTGTGGAAATGCAAAGCGAAGGGGGAGCAGCCGGAGCCATTCATGGAGCCTTACAAGCAGGTTCCCTCACCACCACCTTTACAGCATCCCAAGGGTTAATGTTAATGCTCCCCAACCTCTACAAAATTGCGGGAGAGTTAACCTGTGCCGTGATCCAAGTCGCTGCTCGCTCCTTAGCCGCCCAAGGGTTATCAATTTTTGGCGATCACAGTGACGTCATGGCTGCCAGAGCCACAGGGTTTGCTTTGTTGTGTTCGGCTTCGGTGCAAGAAGCCCAGGATATGGCGTTAATTGCCCAAGCCGCCACTTTAGAAGCACGGGTTCCGTTTATTCACTTTTTTGACGGATTTCGCACCTCTCATGAAGTTCAAAAAATTGATTTGTTAGATGAGAGTGTCATGCGAGACATGATCGATGATCAATACGTTTATGAACATCGTAACCGGGCGTTAACGCCTGACCGTCCCGTACTGCGAGGCACAGCCCAAAACCCGGATGTTTATTTCCAAGCCAGAGAAACCGTTAACCCGTTTTATGCCAAAACCCCGGAAATTGTACAACGGGCAATGGATAAATTCGGACAACTGACAGGACGGAATTATAAACTATTTGAATATCACGGCGCACCCGATGCCGAAAAAGTGATTATTCTCATGGGTTCCGGTTGCGAAACCGTTCATGAAACCGTCGATTATTTGAACGCTCAAGGAGAAAAATTAGGAGTCTTAAAAGTTCGGTTATACCGTCCTTGGCAGGGAGAACAATTAGTTGCAGAACTGCCAGAAACCGTCAAAGCGATCGCGGTTTTAGATCGAACCAAAGAACCCGGTTCTAGTGGGGAACCTCTCTATTTAGATGTGGTTACGGCCGTTCAAGAAGTGATGTTAGGAGATAACGAGGATCTCAAAGCTAAGATTAAAAACCTTAAAACTTTAGTCGGCGGTCGTTACGGCTTATCCTCTAAAGAATTTAACCCGGCAATGGTTAAAGGCATTTTTGATAATTTAGCTCAAACTAAACCCAAAAATCACTTTACCATCGGCATTCATGATGATGTTAGCCAAACGTCATTAGAATACGATCCTAACTTCTCCACCGAACCGGATAACGTCGTCCGGGCAATGTTCTATGGTTTGGGCGCCGATGGAACCGTTGGTGCGAATAAAAACTCGATTAAAATTATTGGGGAAGAAACTGATAATTACGCCCAAGGGTATTTTGTTTATGACTCTAAAAAATCCGGGGCTGTTACCGTTTCTCACCTGCGGTTTGGGCCACAACCGATCCGGTCAATTTATTTAATTAGCCAAGCCAATTTTATCGGATGCCATCAATGGACATTTATCGAAAAATTAGACGTTCTCAAATGTGCAATGGACGGCACAACGTTCTTATTAAATAGTCCCTATGGCCCCGATGAAGTTTGGGAAAATTTGCCCATAGAAATTCAAGAAACCATCATCCGAAAAAATATCAAGCTTTATGTAATTAATGCCAACCAAGTCGCCCGTGATACGGGGATGGGCAACCGCATTAATACCATTATGCAGGTGTGTTTCTTTGCCTTAGCGAAGGTTTTACCACGGGATGAAGCGATCTATCAAATTAAAAAAGCGATCGAAAAAACCTACGGTAAAAAAGGTGCAGAAATTGTCCGCTTAAACTTAAAAGCTGTTGACGATACCCTAGAACATCTTTATGAAGTAGAGACGCGCCATGGCACGTCTCTACTGCGGCGGGCTTTACCCGTTCCTGAAGCGGCTCCCGCCTTTGTTAAAGAAGTTGAAGGCATGATGATCGCCGGACGAGGAGATGAACTACCCGTTAGTAAACTGCCTTGCGATGGTACTTATCCCACCGGAACCTCCAAATGGGAAAAACGCAATATTGCTCAAGATATCCCCGTTTGGGACGCCGATGTCTGTGTGCAGTGTGGCAAATGTATTATGGTTTGTCCCCATGCTGTTATTCGGGGTAAAGCTTATGATGCAGCAGCCTTAGAAAACGCTCCCGCCAGCTTTAAATTTACCGACGTTAAAGATAAAGCCTTTGGCGGTGAAAAATTCACCATCCAAGTCGCTCCCGAAGATTGTACCGGATGTGGCGTGTGTGTGGATGTTTGTCCGGCTAAAAATAAATCCATGCCGTCGAAAAAAGCCATTAACATGGCCCCTCAGTTACCCTTACGCGAACAAGAAGCGGAAAATTGGGATTTCTTCCTCAGTATTCCCAACCCGGATCGGTTAAAATTACGGCCAGATATGATCCGTCAACAACAATGGCAAGAACCGTTATTTGAGTTTTCGGGTGCTTGTGGCGGTTGTGGTGAAACCCCCTATGTTAAATTAGTAACTCAGTTATTTGGCGATCGCATGATGGTCGCTAACGCCACCGGATGTTCCTCCATTTATGGCGGTAACTTACCGACAACGCCTTGGACACAAAACGCCGATGGACGTGGCCCCGCTTGGGCAAATAGTTTATTTGAAGATAACGCCGAATTTGGCTTAGGGTTCCGTATGTCCATCGACAAACACACTGGGTTTGCCTTGGAACTGTTGCAAAAACTCGGTGGTGAAGTTGGGGATAATTTAGTGAGCCAAATTCTCAATAACCCACAAAAATCAGAAGCGGATATTTGGGAACAACGGCAACTCGTTGCTGAACTTAAACAAAAATTACAGGGAAATCATTCCCCCGATGCTCAACAATTATTGAGTTTAGCGGATTATTTAGTTAAAAAATCCGTTTGGATTATTGGGGGCGATGGTTGGGCCTATGATATTGGTTACGGTGGCTTAGATCATGTCATCGCCAGTGGCCGCAACGTCAATATTTTAGTGTTGGATACGGAAGTTTATTCCAATACGGGGGGACAGTCCTCGAAAGCCACTCCACGCGGGGCCGTTGCCAAGTTTGCGGCTGGGGGTAAACCGTCACCCAAGAAAGACTTAGGCTTAATTGCCATGACCTACGGTAACGTTTATGTAGCGAGTGTGGCGATGGGTGCACGGGATGAACATACCCTCAAAGCCTTCTTAGAAGCGGAAGCCTATGACGGGCCATCGATTATTATTGCCTATTCTCACTGTATTGCTCACGGGATTAATATGGCAACGGCCATGACCCACCAAAAAGAATTGGTGGAAAGTGGTCGTTGGTTGCTGTATCGCTATAACCCTGAACTCAAAGAACAAGGCAAAAACCCGTTAATTTTAGATTCTAAATCACCCAAGAAAACCGTTGAACCTTCCATGTATGCGGAGAACCGTTTCAAAATGCTCACCAAGAGCAAACCAGCAGACGCCAAACGGTTATTACAAGAAGCTCAACAGGACGTTAATAGCCGTTGGAAATTGTATGAATACATGGCCGCTCGTTCTGTAGAAACTAAGGAGCATAACGGTCATTCTAACGGTCATTCAGAGGCAAAATCTACCCCACCTTCTGAAACCAAACCCCCTGAAACCACACCTGTATAAACAAGGAACCGGGTTTCTAACTAACTGTTAGTTATCCTTACAATCTAGGAAAAGAAACCCGGTTTCTAATTAACTGATCCCATCTGCAAACCGAGGACGAAAAAACAATGGATTTATCAACAACATATCTCGGCTTAAATTTACGGACTCCCATCGTTCCTTCTGCGGCGGCTCCCCTTTCAGAAGATATTGATAATGTGAAACGTTTAGAAGATGCTGGGGCGGCGGCGGTGGTTTTACATTCCTTATTTGAGGAACAATTACTCCGAGAAAAATTTGAACTGCATCATCATTTAGAATACGGAACTAATAGCTTTGCAGAAGCGTTAAGTTATTTCCCTGAACCGGATGAATATCACGTTGGGCCAGAACTGTATTTAGAACATATTCGCCAAGCGAAAGAATGCACGAATATTCCGATTATTGCCAGTTTAAACGGCTTTTCTTCTGGGGGTTGGGTGGAATATGCTCAATTGATGCAACAAGCTGGGGCTGATGCAATTGAATTAAACGTTTATTATGTTCCTACAGACTTTGATTTAACCGGAGAACAAGTCGAACAAAACTATCTGAATACTCTGCGAGAAGTTAAAGCAGAAGTGACCATTCCCGTTGCGTTAAAAGTGAGCCCGTATTTTAGCAATATGGCGAATATGGCGAAACAATTCTGCAATGCTGGGGCGGATGGTTTAGTGTTATTTAATCGTTTCCTGCAACCGGATATTAACGCAGAGGAATTAATTGTTGAACCGGGTTCTGTTTTAAGCAATCCCCATGATATGCGTTTACCCATGCGTTGGATAGCGATTTTATATGGTCGAATTAACGCTGATTTAGCTTGTACCAGTGGCGTTCAACGGGGTCATGATGCCATTAAAATGTTAATGGCTGGGGCAAAAGTGACTCAAGTTTGTTCTGCATTACTTCGACATGGTTTTAATTATATTAAAGTCATGGAAGATGAAATGAAACACTGGATGGAAGAACACGAATATGAGTCCGTGAAACAAATGCAGGGTTCTATGTCTCAACTCCATTGTGAGGATGAATCTGCCTATGAACGAGCTCAATACATGAAGACAATTACCTCTTATAAACTCGGTCATAGTTTAGTTTAACTATTCCTTGTTCCCTGGTTCTACCGGGGAACTTCTGATAGAGGCTCTGCCTCTATTCTATTTTTAATTTACCGTAGGCAGAGCCTACATTTATGATTCCTGGGTAGAACCCAGGAACTAGGGGTTAACTGGGTCATAGTTTAGTTTAACTATTCCTTGTTCCCTGGTTCTACCGGGGAACTTCTGATGGCGGCTCTGCCTCTATTCTATTTTAATTACCGTAGGCAGAGCCTACATTTATGATTCCTGGGTAGAACCCAGGAACTAGGGTTATAGTATAGTTATAATTCAGCCATTTATTATAAAAATATTATGAAATTTGTTGATGAATATCGAGATGCTAAATTAGCCCAGGATTATGCAAAAGCGATCGCAGCTATTACCACAAAACCTTGGACAATTATGGAAATTTGTGGGGGACAAACCCACTCTATTGTTAAATATGGCATTGATGAATTATTACCCTCAGAAATTACCTTAATTCATGGCCCAGGCTGTCCCGTTTGTGTTACCGATATTAATATTATTGATCAAGCCATTGCTCTCGCTTCTTTACCTAATATTATTCTCTGTTCCTTTGGCGATATGTTACGGGTTCCAGGGAGTGAAAAAGACCTCTTAAGCGTTAAAGCAACTGGGGCAGATGTTAGAATAGTTTATAACCCCTTAGACTGTTTAAAAATTGCCCAACAAAACCCGACAAAAGAAGTAATTTTCTTCGCCGTTGGTTTTGAAACCACCGCTCCAACAACGGCAATGGCAGTTTATCAAGCGGCTCAACAAAACATTAATAATTTCTCCCTGTTAGTTTCCCATGTGCTTGTTCCTCCAGCGATGGAAGCTATTTTATCTAGTCCTAATTGTCAAGTTCAAGGCTTCTTAGCGGCGGGTCATGTTTGCACCATTATGGGATATACGGAATATGAACCTATTGTTGAAAAATATCAAATTCCTATTGTTGTTACTGGGTTTGAACCTGTTGATATTTTACAAGGGATTTATTTCTGTATTCAACAGTTAGAAAACAGCGAATATAAACTCGAAAATCAATATAATCGTTCCGTGCGTCGAGAAGGAAATGAAACCGCTAAAACAATTATTCAAGAAGTGTTTGAAATTGTCCCCCGTCAATGGCGAGGTTTGGGGGAAATTCCCCAAAGTGGGTTAGGAATTAAACAGAAATATATTGATTTTGATGCTCAAAAACGGTTTAATTCTCAACGGTTAATTCCCGTTTCTTCTCCCTGTGCTGACTGTATTAGCGGAGAAATTCTTCAAGGAATTAAAAAACCCCATCAATGTTCTGCTTTTGGAACCCGTTGTACTCCTGAACATCCGTTAGGCGCGCCGATGGTTTCTTCTGAAGGTGCTTGTGCGGCTTATTATCGCTATCGTCAACAAACTCCCCACAATAAAATTCCGATTTCTTTATAAATTGGGTTGTTGTAAGCGATCGCAGATTCTGATATGAAATCCTTAAATTAATACTAGAGGGAAAAGGGAACAGAGGGGACAATAAAATAGGAAATAGGAGATAGTAAAAAGTGATGAGTTACCCCATTTATTATTGATAGCAAATACTTAAGGATTTCATATTATATAATTTTGGTAGCTAGGCTATTACACTCGGTCGAACTAAATCTCTTTAGTAAGCCGTCCAACCTCCATCCGTCGCATAAGTACAACCCGTTAAATTAGAAGCATCTGGAGACAAAAGAAACAGAATAATAGCTCCTTGTTCCCAAACCGTAGCCGAACGATGTTTAGAATCAACAGCAGACAAAATGCTCTGGAGTTTGAGTCCACCCATTGAGCTACCCTCTCCAGATTTTTTGCTGGCTTGCACAAATTCACCCGCTCTCGCTACCATTGGTGTATCTGTGGCTGCCATATTAACTGAGTTGATGCGAATCCCGTAAGGCGCATAATCTAGGGCTGCATTTCGCGTTAAGCCTGTAACTCCGTGTTTACTAGCAACGTAGGCGGGATTTCCAGCTAATCCGGTTAAGCCTGCAATCGAACCAATATTAACAATAGCTCCCCCTTGACCCTGTGCAACCATCTGTCGCAGTTCTGAGCGCATCGACTTAAATACACCCGTTGTATTCGTTGCTACCACAGCATCCCAATATTCATCAGTAGCCAGATGAATTGAATTAGGTAACAAATTGCGTTGACCTTCAAAATTCAGAGGTTGAGCCGGATCGCCTCCATCCATGACTCCCGCCGCATTCAGCACCAAATCGACACCGCCAAAGACCTTCACCGCTTCTGTTACCATACGATCGCATAATGCCGTTTCTACCACATTCCCGACAATTGCGATCGCATTATGTCCTTCCCCTTTAATGTTGCTAATGGTCTGATTGAGTTCTTTTTCCTTGCGGTCAACTCCCACCACATTAGCACCCTCACGAGCGGCTCTAATCGCCGTAGCCGATCCAATTCCCGTCGCCGCACCTGTAATTAAAATCGTTTTTCCTTGAAATCGATTGGGAATAAAATAGTCAGGATTAGTGGGCTGAATATCCATTCTTTTTACCTCACTTTTGATTGAATTGCTTGCAGAAGAAACATCGGTATTTTGAGCAGATTCAGCTTCCCCTATCAAGCTTGAAAGCATCAGTGTTGTCACAAAAGAGCCAGTACCTAACACAAGAAACTGACGACGTGACAACATATATTGTATGACTTCCTGTACCCCAGGATTCTCAGGATTGAGAGGTTGAAAATTTGGCTCCACTGGATTTCCCTAATGTCTGCGTCGTCAATATAGTACCAGGACTGACGCACTGGAACTAAATAGGGTGAAATGGTGGGTTATGTTTTATAGCTTCTTGATGCTCTACCGGAATAGAATGGTTCCAAATTGTAAGATCAAGGCAATTAAAGTAGGAGTTGTGAAGTATGTGTGGAATTGTGGGTTATATTGGAACTCAAGCCGCCAGCGAGATTTTGATTGCAGGATTAGAAAAACTGGAGTATCGGGGTTATGATTCTGCGGGTTTAGCGACGATTTGGGAAGGAAATATTCATTCTGTCCGCGCCAAAGGGAAACTCTATAACCTGCGGGAAAAATTAGCCCAGGTTGAAATGCCTTCTAGTATTGGGATTGGTCATACACGCTGGGCGACCCATGGCAAACCGGAAGAACGAAACGCCCATCCTCACATGGATCATAAAGGACGAGTGGCGGTTGTTCAAAATGGAATTGTCGAAAATTATCGAGAATTACGAGAAGAATTAAAAGCTAAAGGTTATGAGTTTAAATCGGATACGGATACAGAAGTAATTCCTCATTTAATCGCGGATATTTTGGAAAATAAAACTTCGGAAAAAATAACGTTTTTAGAGGCTGTTATTAAAGCCGTTAATCGTTTAGAAGGAGCCTTTGCTATTGCTGTTTTATGTGCAGATTATCCTAATGAATTAATTGTTGCCCGTCAACAAGCTCCCTTATCTATTGGTTTAGGTCAAGGGGAATTTTTCTGTGCATCCGATACTCCAGCTTTAGTTCCTTATACCCAAGCAGTTTTAAGTTTAGAAAATGGTGAAATTGCTCGTTTAACCCATTTGGGTGTGGAAATTTATACCTTTGCTGGAGAACGTTTGCATAAAGTTCCTCGGATTCTCAATTGGAGTCCTACTTTAGTTGAAAAGCACGTTTTCAAACATTTCATGCTTAAAGAAATCCATGAACAACCGGGAGTTGTTCGGGATTGTTTACAAGCTTATTTAGATGCTGAATGTGAACTAGAATCGGAAAAAATATCTGAAAAATCGGCTGAAAAATCTTCTGAGAAAAAAACACCCTCACCCATTCATTTAAGTATTCCTTCTAGCTGGTATCAAGATTTAGAACAAATTGAAATTTTAGCCTGTGGAACCAGTTGGCACGCCAGTTTAGTTGGCAAATATTTACTAGAACAATTAGCAGGTATTCCCACCATTGTACAATATGCTTCGGAAGCGCGTTATGCACCCACTCCCCTCAGACCAAATACAATCACCATTGGGGTTACACAGTCAGGAGAAACAGCTGATACCCTAGCTTCTCTAGCGATGGAACAGCATCGGCGAGTTAATGCGCGCCCTGAATACGCAGCAAAACTATTAGGAATTACAAACCGTCCCGAAAGTTCTTTAGCTCAATTAGTTCCCCATATTATTGATACCAGAGCCGGAATAGAAATTGGGGTAGCAGCGACAAAAACTTTTATGGCTCAATTAATTGCCTTTTATTTATTAGCCTTAGATATAGCTTGGCATCGTCAAACGTTACCGCAATCTCGGTTGTTAGAAATTCTCAAAGATTTGCGACAAATTCCGGCTCAAATGGAACAGTTACTACAGGATCAAGAAAAACATATTGAGGAGTTAGCCCATGATTTTAATGAAACCCATGATTTTATCTTTTTAGGGCGAGGAATTAATTTTCCGATCGCTTTAGAAGGGGCGTTAAAATTGAAGGAAATTAGTTATATTCATGCTGAAGGATATCCGGCTGGAGAAATGAAACATGGCCCCATTGCTTTATTAGATGAAAAAGTGCCTGTTGTGGCGATCGCAATGCCCGGAAGTGTCTATGAAAAAGTGATTTCTAATGCTCAAGAAGCCAAGGCGCGAGATGCTCGTTTAATTGGGGTGATGCCGAAGGAAGAACCGGAAGCCAAGGAAACCTTTAATGATGTTTTAGGGGTTCCTTGTGTTGATGAAATTTTATCTCCCATTTTAACCGTAATTCCCCTGCAATTATTAGCTTATCATATTGCAGCACGGCGAGGATTAGATGTAGATCAACCTCGGAATTTAGCGAAATCTGTTACGGTGGAATAATTCGGTTAGATTTTGTACAAATGTTGTCAAACAACAATAAAGTTGTACACTTTACGATAAAATAGACACAAATCCTCGTGTAGGGGCGAGGCGTGCCTCGCCCCTACGATCAATTAGATTTTAAGACATTTATACAACTGATTTAGACTTGCTATATATCAACAATTATTTCAATCAATCATTGATTGATTTAACCTTGCTATATCTTTGATGACATAACTGAACTGACCCCTAGCCCTAGGTCAAATCTAAAGATGAATCAAATAGATCCTTTATTTCCATCAACAGTTGATCTAACGAACTGTGACACAGAACCAATTCACATTCCGGGATTGATTCAGGCTCATGGTATTCTTTTTGTTCTACAAGAACCTCAGCTAAAAATTTTACAAGTTAGCAACAATACTTTTAACCTTCTTGGAATTCATCCTCAAAAACTTTTAAGAAAAAAATTAGATAAAATTCTTGAATCACGCTTCATTGAACAAATTCATCAAAAACGAGATGAAGGCTTGGGAACTATAAATCCACTCAAATTATCAATTAAGACTCAAAAAAAACAACGGTTTTTTGATGGAATTCTTCATCGTTCAGATGGTGTTTTAATTCTTGAATTAGAACCTGTAACCTCAAAACAATTTAGTCATTTTTTTAGCCTTTATCATTTAGTTCAAGCACCCCTAGCCCAAATTCAAAAAACATTTACTTTAAATGAACTCTGCCAAACAATTGTTAAGGAAATCCGAAAACTAACTGGGTTTGACCGAGTGATGGTCTACCAATTTGATGCGGAAGATGCAGGTACAATTATTGCCGAAGATAAATTAGAGGAATTGAATCCTTACTTGGGTTTACACTATCCGGCTTCAGACATTCCCCGACAAGCAAGGCATTTGTATGGGTTAAATTTACTGCGGTTAATTCCTGATGTCAATTACCAAGCTGTTGAACTTTTTCCGGTTAATAATCCCCTCACAAATCACCCCCTCGATCTCAGCTTTAGTGTGTTAAGAAGCGTTTCTCCAATCCATATTGAGTATCTCAAAAATATGGGGGTTGGAGCTTCAATGTCTATTTCCTTAATGCGGAACCAAAAACTCTGGGGGTTAATCGCTTGTCATCATCAATCACCCAAGTCTGTTTCTTATGAAATCCGTGCTGCTTGCGAGCTTTTAGGGAAAGTGATGGCTTTAGAACTCAATTCTAAAGAAGAGAATGAAACTTTAGATTATCGGATTAAATTAAACTCAATTCTGGCAAAATTTATCGAAGCAATTTCTGAAGAAGAGAATTTTGTCACGGGTTTGTTAAAAGAAAGAAATCATTTAATAGAATTAGTTGGTGCTCAAGGAGTAGCGATTTGTGCGAATGAAAATTTAACTTTGATTGGGCAAACTCCTGAAATCGCTGATATTCAAGGGTTAATTAATGAGTTAATAACTCCCCTGAATCAAGATATTGTTTATACGGATTCTTTGTCTAAACTGTATCCAACGGCTGAGAAATTTAAAGATATTGGCAGTGGATTGCTGGCACTTTCTTTATCTCACATCCACAAGCAGTATGTGTTGTGGTTTCGCCCAGAATTAATTCAAACGGTAAATTGGGCTGGAAATCCAAATAAACCTGTTGAAATTAAGCAGAATGGAGATGTGCAACTAACCCCTCGCAAATCCTTTGATTTGTGGCAAGAAACGGTTCGATTAAAGTCTTTACCTTGGCAACCCTGTGAAATTGAAATTGCTTTAAAACTCAGAAGTGCAATTATTGGAATTGTCTTGCGGAAAGCGGATGAAATCGCCAAAATTAATCAACAATTAACCCTGGCTTTGTCTGCGGCTCAAATGGGCATTTGGGATTGGGATTTACTGACTAATCAGATTACTTGGTCAAGGGGTCATGAACAGTTATTTGGGTTAGAACCTGGAACATTTAATGGCACTTATGAAGCGTTTGAAGCCTGCATTTATTCAGAAGATCGAGCCACAATTGCTTTAGCCGTAGAAGAAGCACGCCGGGAAAAACAGAAGGATTATGAGCATCAATTCCGAGTCGTTTGGCCGGATGGAAGTCTCCACTGGATTGAGGCGAAGGGTAAATTTTTCTATAACACTGAGGGTGAAACTCTGCGGATGTTGGGAACGGTGGTGGAGATTAGCGATCGCAAAGCCAGAGAAACCCAACTGCATCTTCTTGAGTCCGTTATTCTCTCAACAAATGATTCAGTTGTGATTACTGAGGCCGAACCCATTAACGACCCTGGCCCCCGGATTATTTATGTCAATCCTGCCTTTACTCACATGACGGGCTATACCCCAGAGGAAGTTTTGGGCAAAACGCCACGACTCTTGCAAGGGGAAAACACAGACCGAACCGCTTTAGAACAAATTCGCACGGCTTTACAAAACTGGCAACCTGTCAGAGTTGACCTGATTAACTATCGCAAAGACGGTTCGCCGTATTGGGTTGAAATTAGTATTGTACCCGTTGCAGATAACACGGGCGGGTATACCAATTGGATAGCAGTGCAACGAGATATTACAGCACGCAAGCAAGCTGAAGCTACTTTACAGCAACTCAATCAAGAGTTAGAAATGCGAGTGCAACAACGAACTCAAGCCCTCGAACGCTCTCAAGCCACCTTACAACAGCAGATGGAACGAGAACGATTGATGGTGACAGTGGCTCAACAAATCCGCCAATCCTTAGAGTTTACAGAAATCCTCCATACCAGCGTTCATCAAGTGCAACAAGTGTTGGGGGCTGACCGAGTAGTGGTTTATCGTATTTGGCCTGACTATACCGGAACAGTGATTGCGGAGGCTATCGCACCCCAATGGCCAAAAATTGCCAATATCACCTTACCCGAAGAGGCATTCCCCGAACACTGCCGTGAGATTTACGCTCAGGGGAAAGTGTTTACCCTGACTGACCGCCTTTGCAACGAAGCGTTACTGCCTTGTATGGTGGAATTTCTCGAACAGATTCAAGTCAGAGCCGAACTGGTCGTTCCCATTCTCCAAAATAATCATCTTTGGGGATTGTTAATTACTCATCAATGTTCACGGCCAAGAGAATGGCAACCTGGGGAAATCGAATTAATTCAGCAGTTGGCGAATCAAATGGCGATCGCCATTCAGCAATCGGAACTCTACCAACAACTTCAGAACGAACTCAAGGAACGTCAGCAAGTAGCGATCGCATTGCAGCAGAGTGAAGCGGAATTCCGGTTTTTAAGTGAGAATTCTCCGGTCGGGATCTTCCGCATCGATGCCCAGGGACAATGGATTTATACCAATCCCCGTTGTCAAGCAATTTGTGGCTACACCTTTGATCAGGCCTTGGGAGACGGTTGGTTAGCATTTGTTCACCCCGAAGACCGAGAATGGCTCATGGAGCAATGGTCACAAACCCTATCCGAACAAGGGGAATTTTTGGCTGAGGTTCGCTATGTTCATCCAGATGGCATTATCCGTTTTGCCCAAATGAGAACCTCTCCCTTGTATCAGACAAGCAGCCAATTTATGGGTTATGTGGGAACCGTCGAGGATATCACTGAACGTCGAATCATTGAACAAATGAAAAGCGAGTTTATCTCCATTGTCAGCCATGAATTGCGAACACCCCTGGCTTCAATTCGGGGTTCTCTGGGGTTACTGGCTGCGGGAATCTTCAAAAACCAGCCAGATGCGACTCAACAAATGTTAGATATCGCCGTTCACGATACAGAACGTTTAGTCCGTTTGGTCAATGACATTCTGGATTTAGAGCGACTTGAGGCACAGAAAGTTAAACTAAATCAGCAGTGGTGTGATGCAATCACCCTCATGGAACAATCGGTTAAAACCCTGCAATCTTTAGCAGCACAAAGCCATATCACCTTATTAGTTGAACCGAGTTCTGCTCAAGTTTGGGCAGATAGTGATCGGATTATTCAAACCCTGGTTAATTTAATTAGCAATGCGATTAAATTTTCACTGCCTCAAAGTAGCGTAACCCTTAAAGCTCAAGAACTTGCAGACCGGGTTTTATTTGAAGTGACAGATCAAGGGCGTGGTGTTCCGGCTGATAAATTAGAAACAATTTTTGGACGATTTCAACAAGTCGATGCGTCTGATTCCCGACAAAAGGGAGGAACTGGTTTAGGTTTAGCAATTTGTCAAAGCATCGTACAACAACATGGGGGCAAAATTTGGGTAGAAAGTGTTGTTGGAGCAGGCAGTAAGTTCTATTTCACTTTGCCAAAACAACTTGATTAACTATGAAATCAATGTTATAGCAGTCGCTAAGGTAGTTAGGACATAAACTGATGCTAAAACCGAAACGGATTCTGGTGATTGATGATGAACTCAACCTCTGCATCATCATTCAGGCTTGTCTGCAAAATTTAGGGGGTTGGGAGACGCTAACGGCTGTATCGGCTCAAGAAGGACTAGAGATCGCCCAAACTCAACACCCGGATGCAATCTTACTCGATGTGATGATGCCTGACATGGACGGACTCACGGTATTCCAATTGTTGCAGGAGAGTTCAACAACTTCAACAATTCCAGTCATTTTGTTTACTGCGAAAGTACAGTCCACCGACTTAGAACAATTTGCCCAACTCGATATAGCAGGAGTGATTGCAAAACCCTTTGACCCTATGACCCTGGCAGATCAAGTGGCTTCTACCCTGGGATGGTAATGCAATAGCAAGCCAAGACCGTATTCGCTTCCCTCTAAATTTCCTCAAGTTGTTGTTTTAATCTCTAGGTGTAGGGAAATTACTACGTTGAATTATTTTTTCTAATGCCTCTTGGGGAATGCTAAGAGGTGTCATAAATATGACTAATCTAGTGACTCCAGGTAAACAAATTTTATTTATTGATGATGAATCCAACATCCGACAAATCGTGAAAATATGTTTGGAAACACTAGGGGGTTGGAATGTATCATTGGCAGCTTCGGGTCAAGAGGGTTTAGTGAAGGCTGTTTCAGAGAAGCCTGATGCGATTCTACTGGATGTGATGATGCCTGATATGGATGGTTTAGCTGTATTGCAACAACTACAAGCGAATCCTGTTACCCAGCCTATCCCCGTGATATTTTTAACGGCAAGACGCAGTTTGACTGAACCTCATCGGTTTCAAGCGTTGGGTGTGAAAGGTGCGATCGCTAAACCCTTTGATTCTCTCACCCTAGTTCCCCAAATTGCCCATGCTCTCGGCTGGAATCTATAGCACTAGGGAACAGGGAACAGTTAACATCTTGATCCTCAAAAGTTTGTAAAGAAAAGTTTCAGAAATTTGCTAATTATTACAATTACACCCTTATTCACAAGTCAGTAATAATCCCTGCTGAACTTAAATCTAAAGGATTTTACGGCTTTGACAAAGAATGTGAGAAAAAATCCTCAAATTTCCCTCAAATTTGTTTTTTAATCTTTGAAGCATTACAGCCTCCTCGCCCTTTCTTTGCAGAAAAGGGTTAGGCAAATTTTGCCTCTATTACCGATTAAATCTTTTAAGGAGTAAACAATGGAAAATAAGCTACTCAATCTGACTTTACCTTTCGTCATTGAGGAGATTGACAACATTTTAGAAACCTATCCTAAGTCTCTCCATCAGGAAACTTTCTCGGCTAATAACTTACGTCAGGAATTAGTTGCTTATGTTCTGAGTCGTGTTCCTAATAAATACATTGTAGTAGACAAAACAGAAAACCTGGAACAGACAAAATTATCGATTGCCTATTCAAGTCAACGGTTCTTAGATATCGAATATTATATTCATTTAGGCATCCGTGATATTTTTGGCATTTTTAGCTCAAATAACATGGACATTCAACCCAATAATAATCAAAATTTTCGCAATTCCCGAAAAGTAAGTTAAACAAAAAAAAGATTAATAAACCTCATTTAAAAAAGGAGATTAGAAAATGTTATTTTCAACTTGTCCTTGCTGCTCTAATACTTTACTTCGGCACATTCGTGCAAGAGAAATTCACTGGTTTTGTCGTCACTGTTATCTGGAAATGCCCTATTATGATAGCATTTTAGCTGACTTAGAAACAACTCCTAATGTAAGGAAATCCAGGGGCTTAACTCCAATGAGTTCCTTGAGTTGACACTCCTCAGCCTGAAGGCGTGAAGATTCTTGGTTCGTCGAAACCACTTAATCAAAGTACCTTGCAGTGCCTTGATCAGAGGTGGGGTTCTCCCCAAGCGTAGATTTGGGTAAGCCCTACCCTATTCGCATGACTGCGAGTTCTTTTTTAATTGAAACAAATACGTTTCAAAAACGGGTTGTTGAGCTTCCCACGAATCTTTTACCCACTGCTGGGGAGAAGCTAAAACTATGCAGTAGAACCCTATAGATTCAATTGTCAAGGTTCAGTATTTACCGTTAGGCAACTAGGTTTTTAGACAGGTTATTTACCTTTCCTGTTATCCGAAATGGTAGCACGATTGGATGTCAATAGACAACGCAATATAAAGCCGTCCTAGAAAAACAGGGTTTTAAACCCATTTTTCTGATAAAAAATTTTGAGGCTTTTTGAAAACAAAGTAAGGGATGAGTTCTAATGAAAATTCTGCTCGTAGAAGATGACGAGATGACAGCAAATATCCTAGCACAAGAACTCACGACTCACCATTACACGGTTGAGATAGCAACAGATGGTCAAATGGGTTTGGAACTGGCTCAATCTATCCCCTATGATCTCATCATCCTCGATATTATGCTTCCGAATTTAGATGGAATTAATCTGTGTCGCCAATTGCGATCGCACGGGTCACAAATACCGATTTTACTATTAAGTGCAAAGGAAAATAGTAGTGATCGGGTCATGGGTTTAGAAGCCGGAGCCGATGATTATGTGATCAAGCCCTACGAACTCCCTGAATTAATCGCTCGAATTCAAGCTTTATTGCGACGAGGTAGTTCAACCTTACCTCCGGTATTGACCTGGGAAAAACTTCAACTTCAGCCAGAAGCTTGCCAAGTGACCTATGACGGACAACTGTTACACCTAACCCCAAAAGAATACGGTATTTTAGAGCTTTTCCTCCGCAATCCTCGGCGAATCTTTAGCCGCAGTGCGATTTTAGATCACATCTGGCTAAGCGGGGAATTCCCCCAAGAAGATGCCGTCTCCACCCAAATCAAAGGGTTGCGACAGAAGCTCAAAGGAGCGGGAATAACGATCAATCTGATTGAGACGGTGTACGGATTGGGTTATCGGCTAAAAGCTCTACCGGAAGAAGTTCCCACCGCCAAGACACCACTAGAGCAAAGAACCCTATCCACTCCAATGTCTGTGGTTTCAGCAGACAACAAGTGGCAAGCTCAAGTCCAAGTTCAGGCTGTTATGCAACAAGTCTGGGACAACTTCAAAGAAGGTTTTGATCTGCGGATGGCGGTTTTCGAGCAAGCCATTGCCCAACTCTCGACCGGAAGTCTAGCTCAGGAACTGCGAGATTCTGTTCAAGGGGAGGTGCATCGATTGATTGGCTCACTCGGTTCATTGGGCTTACCACAAGGTTCAGAAGTCGCACGACAGATTGAACAGTTGCTTCACTTAGAGTCGTTAGGTGAAAATGAGGCGCGACAACTGGAAGAATGGGTTGGGCATCTTAAACAAATTGTAGACAGCAAGCCATCGACAATGGCACTGACTTCCGGTTTCAATCTGGGGTCGGGTCGGTTGTTGGTTGTTGGTGGTGATACAGAACTGACTCAACAGATTCAACGAAAAGCACTCATTTGGGGTTTTCAGGTGGAAGTGACAACAGACTTAACAACAGCAAGAAGATCCATTGCATCCCATCTACCGGATGTCATTCTTCTTGACCTCACTTTTCCCCAGACTCCAGAAAATGGAATGACCCTACTCGCTGAATTGGCGCAACACCACCCCCAAATTCCTGTGTTAGTGCTGACGACCCAAAATGAGTTAGGCGTTCGAGTAGAAGTTGCCCGTTTGGGCGGAAATGTCTGTTTAGAAAAACCCATTAGTCCAGAAGAAATTCTCAAAGCCGTTAGTTACGAACTCAACCGCCCCCAGAAACCGGAAGCCAAAATCCTGATTGTCGATGATGATTATCAGCTACTAGCGGCCTTATCAAGTCTCTTAGTGCCTTGGGGCTTTCAGGTCAAAACCTTAGCAGACCCCCAGGAATTTGAGGAAACTCTCGGATTTTCTGTACCCGATTTGCTGATTTTAGATATTGAGATGCCCGGTTTTAGTGGCATTGAACTGTGTCAAGTCATTCGCGGTGATCCACGTTGGCGCGAGTTGCCTGTGCTGTTTCTATCTGCTCATCATAATCCTGAAATCATCCATCAGGTGTTCGCTGTCGGTGCAGATGACTATGTGCAGAAACCCATTATTGGGCCTGAACTGATTGCCCGCATTTTAAATCGTCTGGAGCGAACCCGAATTCTTAAGAGATTTGCAGAAATTGATGAACTCACAGGTACAGCAACTCGGCACAAATCTATTTTGGATTTAGAGCGATTAATCCGTTTGGCACAGCGCCAAAATCAACCGTTGTGTTTTATCATTCTCGACTTAGACCACTTCAAACAAGTCAATGATCTACACGGTCATGAGGTGGGAGATAGAATTCTTTGCCAATTCGGAAGGCACTTAAAGCAGTTCTTTCGGTCTGAAGATATCGTCGCTCGTTGGGGTGGCGAGGAATTTGTTCTCGGTTTATATGGTATGACGCGAGAGCAGGGTGCAAAACGGCTGAATGAATTCTTGAATATCTGGGGTCAGCAGAAGTTTATTCATCAAACCTTTCAAGTCACATTCAGTGCCGGAGTCGCTGAGTATTCTCAGGATGGTGCTAAATTACAAGCCCTTTATTCAGCCGCTGATGCCGCCCTATACCAAGCTAAGGAAATGGGTCGAAACCGAGTCCTGATCTTGAATACTCCCATCATTGAGAAGCTCTGATTGTTGGTTGCTTAACATTGTTCTGATACTTTGTTATTTCCCCTTGACAAACAAAGCCGAAGAAAACTAAAGTTAGATTTGCTATCATTTAAGAGTATAATTATTGTCTAATTCGGGAGAAAAATCAAACATGATATCAACAACAATTTCTCCTAAATTAACGATTCCTCCTTTAGAAAACGGAGATCAACTAACCCGTGCTGAATTTGAGCGTCGTTATTCTGCTATGCCTCATCAGAAAAAGGCAGAATTAATTGAAGGAGTCGTTTATATGGCATCGCCTTTGCGAATCACTAATCATGGCAATCCTCACGCTCGAATCATGACATGGTTAGGATACTATTGGTCGGGTACACCAGGAATTGAATTGGGGGATAATGCTACAGTACGTCTCGATTTGGATAATGAACCTCAACCTGATGCACTACTAAGAATTGAAGTTGGCGGACAATCTAGGATTAGTCAGGATGGCTATGTCGAAGGTGCACCAGAATTAATCGTAGAAATTGCTGCCAGCACTGTGTCAATTGATGTTAACCAAAAATTGAAAGTTTATCGTCGAAATCAAGTACAAGAATATTTAGTTTGGCGAGTTGATGATCATGAATTTGATTGGTTTAGGTTAAATGCTGGAGAATATATTAAACTTGAATCTGATAGCAACGGTATCATTTATTCGCAAGTTTTCCCTGGTTTATGGTTAGATAAAGCAGCTTTATTAGCGGGAAATTTAGCCCAAGTTTTAGCGGTTTTGCAACAAGGTTTGGCAAGTCAGTCCCATCAAGATTTTGTGCAACAATTAGCTCAGGAGTAGATGGCGTTGGCTATCTTCGGAGCGCGTTAGCACTCATCGCAGACCAGATAAATTTGCGATCGCCCTTTTGATCGCAAATTTAATTTATAATAAATTATAAGTCGCTTCTGGAAAAACCATGATCGCTTCTACTGTTTCTCCTCCGGCAACAATTCCGCCATTAGAAAACGGCGACAAACTAACTCGTATCCAATTTGAACGCCGTTATCAAGCAATGCCTGAAATCAAAAAGGCAGAATTAATCGAAGGAATCGTTTACATGGCATCTCCAGTTAGAGCAAAAAAACATAGCAAACCTCATTCTCACATGATCACTTGGTTAGGAACCTACGAAGCAGCTACACCAGGAGTGGAAACACTGGATAATGCCACTGTGCGCCTTGATGCCGATAACGAACCGCAACCAGATGCTTTATTAAGAATAGAACAGGGTGGACAATCGACGATTAGCGAAGATGATTATGTCGAAGGTGCGCCAGAATTAATTGTAGAAATTGCTGCTTCTACTGCCTCAATAGATTTACATCACAAACTTAACGTTTACCGTCGAAATCAAGTACAAGAATATTTAGTCTGGCGAATTTATGATAGTGAATTTGATTGGTTTAGGTTAAATGGGGGAGAATATATTAAACTTGAATCTGATAGCAACGGTATCATTTATTCGCAAGTTTTTCCCGGTTTATGGTTAGATAAATCGGCTTTATTAGCGGGAAATTTAGCCAAAGTTTTAGAAGGATTACAACAAGGATTGGCAAGTCAGTCCCATCAAGACTTTGTGCAACAATTAGTTAAAGAATAGATGGTGTTGACGATCTGAATTGATTTTAAAATAACAAGAATCCCCCTTTTTTTCAACAGGGGGAGAATGTTAAAATAGATGTAAGTATCAGAACACAATTCTGTTAACCCAGAGTAAAATCGGAAAGATTAAGATTTGTAGATGTGATCCCTTTGAAGACCGCTAAAACTTGTCCTGTATCCGCAATATTTACGATTGTATCATTGGCATAAAGACCCGTACCTTGAGTAATGGTGACATTAGAAATATCTGCAATCCCTTTTAGCAAAATATGATCCGTTCCCGGTTCAAAATCCATAATAATATCTGCTAAATCAGCGTTAGGCGGGCTAAATTTGCCAGTTAATACAAAGGTATCTGTACCACCGCCACCAATCAAAGTATCTTGACCCCCACCCCCATCTAACAAATCATTACCGTCGCCACCTGTTAAGGAATCACGTCCTCGTCCCCCTAGGATTACATCGTCTCCTGCGTCACCTAAAAGCGTATCATTTCCGCGATAACCTGTTAAATAATCATTCCCAGTAGTTCCCGTTAAACTATCATCTTCATTCCCTGGGAAAGGAGAATTATTCCCTTGTTGATTCGTTCCTTGATTAGGAGGAAAGGGAGGATTATTCCCTTGTTCATTTGTTCCTTGATTAGGAGGGAATGGAGGATTATTCCCTTGTTCATTTGTTCCTTGATTAGGAGGAAAGGGAGGATTATTCCCTTGTTCATTTGTTCCTTGATTAGGAGGAAAGGGAGGATTATTCCCTTGTGAATTCGTTCCATGATTAGGAGGAAAAGGCGGATTATTCCCTTGTTCGTTCGTTCCTTGATTAGGAGGAAAAGGCGGATTATTCCCTTGTCCGCTCGTTCCTTGATTATTGAGGCTATTTACCCCACTTGGGACGCTTTCTGGATTTTCGAGAAGGGGTGATTCTGTGCTGGTAGCCATAATAAAATCTCTCTTAATTAAGTGTTTAATTTAAGTTGTTCGTTACATTTTTTGATGGGGATGACTCTAATAGAATCCTGAATAAAGGGATTACTATATTAAGGGTCTGGCTTAGGTTGAACTCACAACTTATCTTGTTTACTATTAACGGTTGTGGAAATTACAGAAACAATGTTGTTTAGATTACAGTTTTGTAATTTTTCTAGTTGGGGCTATTCCCTGACTCCATGCTCATTCATTATCCTTTAAAAATAAGAACTTGATGAGAATTTGATGAGCATTATAGGTTAAACAATTGCCTTTTTAACCTATAATGCTCATCAAGACAATCTGTTTTAAGGAATGATTAGCATGAATTTTGAAATTTATTTGCGATCGCTTCAAAAAAATTTACAACGGGGGAGTGAACGCACTCACTACCCCACTTTAAAAACCTTATTAGATCATCCCTCAGAACAGATTGAAGCCAGTATTGAGGAAAAAGGAAATAAAGCCGGAATACCTGATTTTACCGTGAGAAAACGAGAGTTATTAATTGGATATGTAGAAGCGAAGGATATCGGAATTGATTTATCAACCGTTGAAAAAACAGAACAGTTAGAACGTTATCGAGAATCCCATATTGGGGATAATTTAATTTTAACTAATTATTTAGAATTTCGTTGGTATGTTAACGAGAAACTGCGCTTAAAAACAGTTTTAGCAGAACAAGTTAATCATCAGATTCAATTAATTGATATTGAACAGACTAATCAATTAATTCAAGGATTTCTGAACTATCAGGGCGAAATTATTAATAACCCTGAAGATTTAGCAAAACAGATGGCACGATTGACAAAAGCGATTCGTTATGCAGTCATAGAAGCCTTAAAACTAGAAACAGAAACCGGACAACTGCATCAACTGCAAAAAGGATTTCAAGAGGTGTTATTACCGAATTTAGAACAATCTACTTTTGCGGATATGTATGCTCAAACCGTTGCTTATGGTTTATTTACAGCTAGGGTTAGTCATGCTCAAAACCCTCAAAATTATGCTTTTGAATGACGCACAGCCGGGTTATATATTCCTGATACCAACCCGTTTTTAAAGCGGTTATTTAATACCGTTGTTGATACGGATGCGATTTCTCAAATTAATTGGGCTGTTGATGATTTAGTGCAGCTTTTAGCCCAAGTTAATATGACGAATATTTTAGAAAATTTTGGCAAAACTACCCGACAGGAAGATCCGGTTGTACATTTTTATGAAACCTTTCTCGCGGCTTATGATGCTGCTTTGCGGAAAAGTCGAGGGGTTTATTATACACCTGAACCTGTAGTATCTTTTATTGTCCGTTCAGTAGATTTAATTCTTAAAAATCGGTTTAATTTAGCGTTAGGTTTGGCTGATTATAGTCAAGATAAAACCACAAAACAGCCGAGGGTACAAATTCTTGATCCCGCAACGGGAACGGGAACATTTCTCTATACTGTGGTGAATCAAATTTACCAAAATTTAGATGAAATGGGGTTAGGAAGTAGTTGGAATGATTATGTTAAGGAGCATTTATTTAATCGGTTATATGGATTTGAATTGTTAATGGCTCCTTATGCGATCGCTCACTTAAAATTAGGATTACAATTACAAAATTATGGTTATCAATTTCAACAGAAACAACGGTTAGGGATTTATTTAACCAATACTTTAGACGAAGCGTTAAAAAAATCTGAGATTTTATTTGGTCAATATGTCGCCCAAGAAGCCAATGAAGCCGCTGCTATTAAACGAGATTTTCCAGTGATGATAGTCATCGGTAATCCCCCTTATTCGGGACATTCTGCGAATAACAGTGAATGGATATCAGGATTAGTAAAAGACTATTATTATGTAGATGGTGTACCTTTAGGAGAACGTAACCCGAAATGGTTACAAGATGATTATGTTAAATTTATTCGGTTTGGACAATGGCGAATTGACCGTACAGGTTCAGGAATTTTAGCATTTATTACCAATCATGGTTATCTGGATAATCCTACCTTTCGAGGAATGCGACAAAGTTTAGAGAAAACCTTTGATGAAATTTATATAATGGATTTACATGGGAATAGTAAGAAAAAAGAAGTGACTCCTAATGGTTTACCCGATAAAAATGTATTTGATATTCAGCAGGGTGTCGCTGTTTGTTTTATGATTAAATATCCCCAGGAAACAAGATGATCCGAACCCAAAAATTTACAGCAATTATTGAGCGTGAAGGTGATGGTTATGTTGCTTTATGTCCAGAATTCGATATTGCTAGTCAAGGTGATTCTATTGAAAATGCAAGAAATAATTTGATTGAAGCTTTAGAATTGTTTTTTGAAGTGGCTGATCCTTCAGAAATCCAAAATCGCTTACGCTTAAATGGAGGTTATCTAATGACTAAATATTATCATATTGATATCTGGGGTTCACGGGAAGATAAGTATCGTTATCTTAATGAAAATGATTTTACTACAATAGAGTGGAAAGAAATTTTTCCGACTTCACCTTTTTATCTTTTTATTCCTCAAAATAAAGATTTATTAGCTGAATATAATCAAGGCTGGAAAATTACGGATATAATGCCTGTTAATTCGGTAGGTATTGTTACTGCAAGAGACTCATTAACCATAAGATGGTCAGAGCAGGAAGTCCAAGATACGGTTCAAGATTTTGTTTCACTTCCTATAGAAGTCGCTAGACAAAAATATGATTTAGGAAAAGATGCACGAGATTGGCAGGTTGAACTTGCTCAAAATGATTTAAAGAAAAATGGAATTGAAAATAGTAATATTGTCCCGATTTTATATCGTCCTTTTGATATTAGATTTACTTACTATACAGGACAAACAAGAGGGTTTATTTGTATGCCTCGGTTTGAAGTCATGGGTAATATGTTAAAAGATAATCTAGCCATTGTCTCTGCTAGAAGCAATAAATCAAAAGACTGTGATCATTTTTATTGTTCTCGTTTTATCACTGAAACGAAATGTGGAGAATCCACAACTCAATCTTGTCTTTTCCCGCTTTATATTTACCCAGATACTCAAAATGACCAAGGGACATTATTTACAGAGCGCACCCCTAACTTTTCCGAAAACTTCCTCAGTGAAATTAAAGCAAAATTAGGATATATCCCAACCCCAGAAAAATTTTTATATTATGCTTATTCTATTTTCCAGAGTCCTACCTATCGAAAACGATATGCAGAATTCCTAAAAATAGACTTTCCTCGTTTACCCCTAACTAGCAATGAGCCATTATTTAATAATTTAGCCACAAAAGGTGAAGAATTAGTTAAATTACATTTAATGGAATCTCAACAACTCAATCGTTTAATTACCCAATATCAAGGAGAAGGAGATAACAAGGTTACAGAAGTCACCTATAAACCTCAACAGCAACGAATATATATTAATAAAACTTGTTATTTTGAAGGAATACAGCCGGAAATCTGGGAATTTAAAATCGGAGGCTATCAAGTATTAGATAAATGGTTAAAAGATCGTAAAAAAGCCAATCGTAGTTTATCCTTTGAAGATATTCTGCATTATCAAAAAATTGTTGTAGCGTTAACAGCAACCTTAAAGATAATGAAAGAGATTGATCAAATCATTCCTGAATGGCCCATTCAATAAAATTTTGAATTGAAAATGCGATCTATAATAATTAATGAGTTAAACAATAGCCTCGAACTCAACGTCTTTGAGGGTTAAACATCCCCAGGAGAAAACCTTATGAAATGGCGTGTTATTTTAGAACCTGACCCTGAAACCGGAGATTATGCTGTTTGGTGTCCAGAGTTACCCGGTTGTGTTTCCGCAGGTGAAACAGAAGCAGAAGCGTTAGAAAATATCACCGAAGCCATCGCACTTTATCTGGAACCTGATCCGATTATATTAAAAGCAGGATCTCTGATGCGAGAGGTTTCTGTGACATGACTCGTATCCGTAGAATGAATGCAGATGAAGTTGAAAATATCTTAAAAAATTATGGGTTTGAGTTAGTTTCACAGAAAGGTAGTCATCGAAAATAGCGCAATTTAGATCGCCAACTTCAAACAATTGTACCCTATCACAAAGGGTGTAATTTACCTGTTGGTACGCTACGCAATATTATGATTAATGCTGATATTCCCGAAACAGAATGGAAAACGGACTAAAATAATTTATAATCAATTATTTGCCAATGCGATCACACTCATCTGATCGCTATAGGCTAAAATTCCAAGAGAATGGGATCTCAATTGAGCAACAGAGTTACAATGATTAATTAATGATGCGATTTTGAACGAGTCTGTGTTACCCACAAATCCCTCTCCTCCCGTCCAATTTGACACCATTGAAGCCGCCTTAGCAGATCTCAAAGCGGGGCTTTGTATTGTGGTGGTTGACGATGAATACCGCGAAAACGAAGGCGACTTAATTTGTGCAGCCCAATTTGCCACACCCGATATGATTAACTTCATGGCGGTATATGCACGGGGATTAATTTGTTTGGCGTTAACGGGAGAACGTCTTGATCAGTTAGACTTGCCGTTAATGGTCACGAAAAATACCGATGCTAACCAAACGGCTTTTACAGTTAGTATTGATGCGTCTCCTCAAATGGGGGTTTCAACGGGAATTTCCGCCGATGACCGGGCTAAAACCATTCAAATTGCCATTAACCCGGCGACTCGCCCCGAAGATTTACGACGTCCTGGCCATATTTTCCCGCTACGCGCGAAGGAAGGCGGGGTATTGAAACGGGCGGGACATACGGAAGCCGCCGTTGATTTATCTCGGTTGGCGGGGTTATATCCGGGGGGTGTAATTTGTGAAATTCAAAATTCCGATGGGTCAATGGCGCGACTTCCTGAATTAGTGGAATATGCCAAAGTTCATCATTTAAAATTAATTACCATTGCAGATTTAATTAGTTATCGCCTCAAACATGATCGTTTTGTTTATCGAGAAACCGTTGCTAAATTACCCACACAATTTGGCGATTTTAAAATTTATGCCTATCGCAATACCTTAGATAATACCGAACATATTGCTTTAGTTAAAGGTGATCCTGAACACTTTAAAGAAATGCCTGTAATGGTGCGGGTTCATTCAGAATGTTTAACGGGAGATTCCTTTGGTTCCATGCGCTGTGACTGTCGAATGCAGTTACAAACAGCCATGAAAATGATTGATTATGCCGGGTCTGGCGTGATTGTTTATTTACGACAAGAAGGGCGAGGGATTGGATTAATTAATAAGATTAAAGCTTATTCTTTACAAGATATTGGGCTCGATACCGTTGAAGCGAATGAACGCTTAGGCTTTGCCCCTGATTTACGCGATTATGGCATGGGGGCGCAAATGCTGAATGATTTAGGGGTAAGGCAAATTCGTTTAATTACCAATAATCCCCGAAAAATTGCTGGGTTAAAGGGGTATGGAATTGAAATTGTAGATCGAGTTCCGCTTATTATTGAAGCAACGGATTATAATACGGTTTATTTGGCAACTAAAGCTCAAAAATTAGGGCATTTATTATTACAAACTTACTTAATTACTATTGCGATTAATTGGGATGAACCTCAACCTTCATCTTTAAATTTAGAAGAAGAATATCTTGAACGTAAAAGACATCCTACTTCTGTACAAAGTCGTTATGAACGGTTAGAAAAGTTACGGTTTTTAGCCCAAACTAATGATTTATTACTCCAAGAAGAAGCTCGACCTGTGGCGATCGCGTTGTTTGATCAAGCATTATTAATTATTAATTTAGGCTTTGATCAAGCCGGAGTTGCTGATTCGCACTGGTATCAACAACTGGATCATCCTTACTTGAAAGCGATTACAACAATTTTAGAACAAATTACTCAATGGCCCCACCTCAAAAATTTACAATTTCTAATTTCTTCCGGGGTAGATCCCCTGACAAATTTACAAGTTCAACTCAAACGAGAACAAGTTTTACTCCCTGAACAACTCTCCTCTATTTGTCAACAGTTACAACCCCAAACTATCTATAGTTTTTCTCAAGATACCCAGGGAATAGAGGATAGGAAAAGATGATCCCCAAAAGCCCTCGTAGAGACGCGCCATGGCGCGTCTCTACAGCCCGAAATTTATTTCAGGGCTAACATGGGTTAAGTTGACGGACTTTGGATTAGAGACGGTTGAAAGTTGAGTGGGGTTGGGAAATATTAATGATGGGTTTTGGTTCTTGTCGTGGGTGTGCTTGTTGTTGACACAGCCGACTTGAATTTGTTGGGGAATAATTGAGAGCAAATTTAAACTAAAATTCGTTGGATATCTTGACGGAAAACGGCAAACATTAGATATTGAGGACAGGGAAATTGTGAGTTGGGATTGATTTTAAGTCAAAAGGTTGAATCATGAACAATACAACAACCCCCGATAAACTCCCAATGTGTAACGAAAGTTCCCCGTTGCTAACCCCCCCAAAATTGAACTATGACCACTGAGAAACCCCTGGGTTCTGTAATTCAAGGTTCCCTAACAAAAGGTTTAGAAGTTCGCTTACATCCTGATGTGTCTGTCGAGGAAATGCGGGTTGGAAAATTTTTAGTGGTGCGGGGGAAGCGATCGCATTTTTTCTGTTTACTGACCGATGTATCCTTGGGAACCTCCAGCGCCCGAATTATCGCCAACCCTCCTCAGCCGGATGATGATTTTTTACAAGCAATTTTAGCCGGAAATAGCACCTACGGAACCATTGAATTGAGTCCGATGTTAATGTTGAGTCGGGAATTTTCCGAAGAAGAAGAACTCATTCGTGTCGCCACACAACAACAAAAGGTCGGGGGTAGATCTTCTCGTTCTCTGAATAATGGTAAAAATGGCATAGCGGCGATCGCGTCTTTTCAACCCCAAACCAATAGTACAGAAATTGAACTGTTACCTGTAAAAACCATTCCCGTTCATTTTTCCCAGGTTCATGAAGCCAGCGAACGGGATTTTAGAATTATTTTTGGGTGGGAAGATGACCCCACACGGCGCAATTTTGCCATCGGGAAACCGTTAGATATGGATGTCCCCATTTGTTTAGATTTAGATCGATTTGTAGAACGGAGTAATGGGGTATTTGGAAAATCAGGAACGGGAAAATCCTTTTTAACGCGGTTATTATTATCGGGAATTATCAAGAAAAAAGCGGCGGTTAATTTAATCTTTGATATGCACTCGGAATATGGTTGGGAAGCCGTATCAGAGGGGAAACAATTTAGTACCGTTAAAGGGTTAAGACAACTATTTCCAGGTCAAGTGGAAGTGTATACCCTTGATCCTGAATCTACCCGAAGACGAGGAATTAAAGATGCTCAAGAATTGTATTTGAGTTATAATCAAATTGAAGTCGAAGATATTATGTTAGTCCAACGGGAATTAAATCTTTCCGAAGCGACGATTGATAATGCTAATATTCTCCGCAGTGAATTTGGGAAAGATTGGATAACACAATTATTATCCATGACCAATGAAGAAATACAACTGTTTTGTGATGAACGTCGAGGACATAAAGGTTCGATTATGTCTCTGCAACGCAAATTAATGCGGATGGATAATTTAAAATATATGCGTCCAACTTGTCCGTCGAATTATGTGGATCGAATTTTGCAATCTTTGGATGCGGGAAAAAATGTGGTTGTTGAATTTGGTTCCCAATCGGATATGTTATCTTATATGTTAGTAACTAACATGATAACTCGCCGCATTCACCAAGCTTACGTTAGAAAAGCCGAGAATTTTTTAGCCTCCAAAAATCCCGTAGATCGTCCGACACAGTTAGTGATTACTATTGAAGAAGCTCACCGTTTTTTAGACCCTGCAATTGTGCGTTCAACGATTTTTGGAACCATTGCGCGAGAAATGCGAAAATATTTTGTTACCTTATTAATTGTCGATCAACGTCCCTCTGGAATTGATGCGGAAGTGATGTCTCAAGTGGGAACCCGAATTACGGCTTTACTTAATGATGATAAAGATATTGATGCTATTTTTACCGGGGTTTCTGGGGCACAAAGTTTGCGGTCTGTGTTATCTAAATTAGATTCTAAACAACAAGCTTTAGTCTTAGGCCATGCTGTCCCCATGCCTGTTGTGGTTAGAACTCGTCCCTATGATGAAACCTTCTATCAAGAAATTGGAGAAACCGACTGGACAGAAATGTCAGATGAAAAGGTATTAAAAGCAGCCGCTTTAGCAAAAGATGATTTGGGATTTTAACAATCGGCCTAAACTGTTGTACAATTCATTGTCATCCAGTACATGATTTGAGATTTGACAATGGTGTCTTCCCAACTTAAATGGCAACCTCAAAAAACTTACACTAACCTATTAAGCCGTGTAGCTGTATTACCAACTGTATTAACTTGGCATCAAACAGAGTTTACCGGAATCTGGTTTGGCTGTTTTGAGTCTGATGAGCAAGTTCAAGAGCATCCGGTAACAATGTTAACTCGTTTCGATCCGGGTGGTTTTTTCCCCCTACATGGACATCCTGGGGGAGAAGAAATTTTGGTACTTCAAGGAAACTTTGCTGACGAAACAGGCGTGCATCCGCCCGGAACGTATATGCTTAATCCTGAAGGGTTTAACCATCGTCCCTATAGCGAAAAAGGGTGTTTAACTTTTGTTAAACTACGGCAACATGGTGGAAAAACTCGTCAGCAAGTGAGAGTTAATATTTACGATTTACCCTGGGCATCCGATGTAATTCCTGAAATTGAAGTCAAACCTGTCTATGAACAAACGGATTTCCCTGAAAAAGTCTGGATTGAACGCTGGCAACCCGGCACAAAATTATCAAAAGTTGTCGAGTCTGAGGTCAAAGAAATCTTTTTGATCGAAGGAACTTGGAGTGATGAGTGGGGGAATTACCCGATGGGAAGTTGGCTGAGGTATCCACCAGGTTGTTCCTATAGTCCCTCCTCAGCAACAGGTTGTCTACTGTATGTTAAGACTTATCCTTTAGATATAAACCGCTTTATCGTTGGTAAAGATTTTAAACATCCCTCTGAAACCATGACATAGTGGAAACCGTTGAACACGATTATGTTGGTTGAAGAGTGCATTTTTACTGAATGGCGAGGCTCGGTTTTGGAGATTTGTGAACACCGACTTTGGATGCACTTTTCAACTATAAACTTATAAATAATTACTGCTTCCAGAACTATAGTCTATACGAATTAAGCGTTAATCAACTGCCCCCTCCTTGACTGATGACTGATGACTGATGACTGATGACTGATGACTGATGACTGATGACTGATGACTGATGACTGATGACTGATGACTGATAACCGATAACCCCAAGTTCGGTTATTACTCAATTACTACAGTTGTATTATTAAAAGAAATAGGGAATGATCAAAATATTCAAACAAAAGTAAAAGTTGCTATAATGGTAAATCCTCCCATAGAAGCCCTTGACTTTTACCCCTAGTTGTATGTCATAATCTTGAGAGATGTAAATCTATGTAAACAACCTTAAGCTTCCTAGAATCAGGAAGCGGGAGAGAAAAGAGGAAAATCAACACTGATTCTCTGTCTAAGCCGAGCCTCGGTTGGCAACCTAACAGCCTGATGGAGTTATTCAGCTTTAGGGAAAACTAGGAAAAAACGATCACTTATAAAGAAATATATAGCCCTAGACCCTAGAGAACCACCATTCAATCGCAGCGACAAGACGGATAGGACAGAATTCACATTTACTTTTTACAGAGCAAGACAAGATTTGGAACCAGCCCTACGACTGAAACCCACTTAACCTGTGTTGTCCAGTCCTGTAAAACCTCCTGTAGATAGAGGAGGAAAATTTGCTACCCCTGTAAATTCTGTTTTAGGAGTGTAATTCATACCCATGCCAACTGTCAACACCAAACACAAAGATCAAGCGGCTTCCAAAAACGCTCGACCTGCCACCACTGACACCGTTCGCACCTATTTGCACGAAATTGGTCGCGTCCCTTTGCTAACACGCGAACAAGAAATCACTTACGGCAAACAAGTGCAACACATGATGCAACAGTTGGAAGCGAAAGACGTTCTCGCAGACAAACTCGGTCGGGAACCGAGCCAGCACGAGTGGTCTGACGCGGTGGGAATGAGTGAAGCTGCACTTCAAACCACCCTGGAGCAAGGACGCCGAGCCAAGCAAAAAATGATTGAGGCGAACTTGCGTTTAGTGGTGTCGATTGCTAAAAAATACCAAAAACGCAATATGGAATTCTTGGATTTAATCCAAGAAGGAACCCTCGGTTTAGAACGAGGTGTGGAAAAATTTGATCCCATGCGCGGTTATAAGTTCTCGACTTATGCCTATTGGTGGATTCGCCAAGCCATTACCCGTGCGATCGCGCAAAATTCTCGCACCATTCGTCTGCCGATCCATATTACCGAAAAATTGAACAAAATTAAAAAAGTTCAACGGGACTTAGTGCAGACATTAGGCCGTAACCCGACGGCGGCGGAAATTGCAGAAGCGCTAGAGTTAGACCCCGCCCAAATTAGAGATTATTTGTTGGCGTCTCGTCATCCGGTGTCTTTAGATTTGCGAGTGGGAGATAATCAAGATACGGAATTGCAAGATCTCTTAGAAGATGAAAGCACCTCCGCCGATACGTTTGTGACTCAAGAGTTACTGCGTCAGGACTTAAAAGATTTACTGGCGGACTTAACCCCCCAACAACGGGAAGTGATTACCCTGCGGTATGGGTTAGAAGATGGTAAGGAGATGTCCCTGTCTAAAGTGGGTGTTCGCATGAACATCAGCCGGGAACGGGTTCGTCAACTGGAAAACCAAGCTTTAAACCATCTGCGTCGTCGGAAAGCTCAAGTTCGGGAATATTTAGCTAGTTAGGACATCCGACTTCTGTAGAGACGCGCCATGGCGCGTCTCTACGGGGATATTAATTCAAAATTCAATCCCTGGTTGAGCCTTGATCCCTTGTTCGCGGAAGGGATGCTTAACTAGGGACATTTCTGTTACGAGGTCTGCTTGGTCAATTAAGGTTTGGGGAGCGCCTCGACCCGTTAAAATAACATGAGTATCTTGGGGTTTCTCTGCAAGTCCAGCTAGAACGTCTTCAACAGGTAAATAACCCAATTTCATCGCTACATTAATTTCATCGAGTAAGATTAATTTAAACTCAGGATTTCTAATAAAAGAAAGGGCTAAATTCCACGCTTCCCCCACTTTTTCAATATCTCGATCTCGGTCTTGGGTTTCCCAAGTAAAGCCTTCTCCTAACGCATGAAATTCTAATTGTTCAGGCCATTTACTGAATACGGCTTTTTCGGCGGGTTCCCATGCACCTTTAATAAATTGAATAATTGCAACCCGATAGCCATGACCCAGGGAACGTAAAACAATTCCTAATGCGGCGGTGGTTTTGCCTTTTCCGTTTCCAGTATTAACAATAATTAATCCTTTAGTTTGATTGCGTTCTGCTACCCGTTGATCTTGAACTTCTTTGCGGCGTTGCATTTTCAAGCGGTGTTTTTCAGCAGTAAGGTCTGATTCGGGGGTGTTGATTTCCATTGTTTGAGTTTGGTTAATGGGTTTAAGGAATTCCTGTAAAAATCTTTTTTTAATAGGAATAATAAATTTAATTGTATCCTAGAATAAAATAAAAAACAAGTCTTGTTTATTATTTTATTCCGATGAACCTGTCGATTTTTAAAATAGATGGAGTTGTTTCAAAAGTGTTTAAAGAAAGCTAAGATACTATAAATTAATAAAACTCTCAAATCTAAATAAAAAGAATGAGAGTTGATTGCTTATCCTGGTTTTGAGAAAAATACTGATATTGATTTCTCTTTAGAACCTTAGTTCTTTTGAGTTTTCTTTAAAACTTTTAAGCTGAAAGCAGATAATCCTAATAATCCTAAAACTGTACTTGGCTCTGGAACAGAACCTTTGTGATTAAAACTTACATTCGTATCATAAGCGAAAATTTTAGGAATATTATTAGCATCTGTGCTAAATAATGTGAGGTTAAACAAATTACTTGCTGTTCGCTTAATGTCTAGTTTCATGGAAGAAATATTTAGAGCACCCAATGTATTATCTTGAGCCGGCTGCAACTCAGCCGAAAATAAATTCGTTCCACTCGGTAAAAAAGAAGTATCAGTATGGGAAGTAAATCCACCAGCACCCTTAACTTGGAAATAAGTCATACTTGTAGCCAATGGGCTAATGTCCACATTATTAAATAAGTTATCTTTATTATCTGCTGTATAACCTGCCACATCTATAACTAGCTTATAAGTGGGGGGTGGATAGAACAAGTTTGGGTTGAGAAAATAAAAATCAAATGTACTGACTAAATCCCAGGTATCAATAGGGCCAGCAATTGCTGAACTTGCTGTTGTCATTGCACCTCCGCTTAAAGCAGCACTTGTTAGACAAAACAAAGCTAGTTTACGAATAGTTTGAGTAGACATCTTCTGACTCCTTGCTTGACTATTAAAAAATTAAAAATTGTAGCTTAAAATTCTGAGTTAATTCTTCGTTTGCACCTTTAAGCCTATAATATTAACTCAGTTAAGTAGAAAACAAGAGTGTTTTGTAAAGATGATCAATTTAATTATGAAGATTTAGTAAAGCTAAGGCTAAAATTATTATAAATAGCAAGTCTAAATGAATTGTACAATCATAATAATGGTGTCCATCCTACACAAGGATTTTGGGGTTAAGATTTTTGAGGGGATTTACAGCGATCGCAATGACCGCATCTTTTGAAGGACTGATCTAAATTGAATCCAAACGCTTGTAATAAAAATTGCCACCGACATTGACGAGTTTTTAAGTATTGATTCATTTGTTGAATGGCTTTATGATTTAGATCCAAAGTCGATTTAGCAGGTTTAGATTGAATTTCATAGTGAAACGGATCACGCCAGATTAAGCGTCCTTGGGCGTGTAAAATGGAAAGGGCGATCTCACTATTGTTAAATTGTTCAGAAACCGTTTCTATATTTCCTCTTAAGGGAAGTTTCTTAATTAATTGATTGGCTGCTTGATATTGTTTTTGTAGATTTTCTTTTAAATAATTTTGCCGTTGTTTATCTTCAGGATAGAAAAAACCTGTAGGTTCGCTAATAATTGTTAATGCGATTGCAGGTTGACCATCTCTTCCAGCCCGCCCCACTTCTTGAATATATTCTGATAATAAAAACGGAGCTTGAAAATGGGCAACCCATCGAACATTACTTTTATTAATTCCCATGCCAAAGGCACTACTACAAACCACAAATTTAACGTTTTCCTCTAACCAATCTTTTTCGATTTTTCGGCGTTCATCGGAACCTAAACCTGCATGATAAGCAACGGTTGAATAATTTTGGGTTTGTAACCATTGGGCTAATTGTTCACAGTCTTTGCGAGTACGGGCATAAATTAAACCGGTCTGATTTTTTCGAGGTTGAATAAATTGAATTAACTGTTGTTGTCGTCCTCTGGGAGTACAAACTGTTTTAATGTTTAATTCTAAATTAGATCGATAGGGACTGAGGAGAAATTGTTGAGGATTTTTGAGGTTTAAAACCTGTTTAATAATAGCTTGAGCATCAGGATCGGCGGTAGCCGTAAAGGCTGCGATCGCTATTTTCGTTCCCGTAGGTTTTAGTTTTAATAAAGTCGCACGAATAGCCCCTAAACGTCGATAAGCAGGGCGAAATGTATCCCCCCATTGGACTAAACAATGGGCTTCATCTAAGATTAAACCATTGATTTGAACCTGGGGTTGAGAAATCACACTCCAAACAGGAGAACTTAATAGAGTTTCAGGAGAAAGATAGAGAAGTCTTAATTGATTTTGTTCAACTAAACGTAAGGTATTACGTCGTTGTTGGGGCATTAATTGGCTATGAATTAAGGCGGCGGGAAGTTTGAGCTCTTGAAGTTCTTGTACCTGATTTTCCATTAATGCCACCAGGGGCGAGATGACTAAGGTTAATCCGGTTTTTAATAAAGCTGGAAGTTGAAAACAGATGGATTTTCCGCCTCCCGTTGGCATAACAATTAAAGCATCTTTGTAGTCTAGTAAGCTTTTAATAATTTCCCCTTGGGGAGGTCGGAAATCATCATAACCCCAAATCTTTTTAAAGGCAGTTTTTACCTGTTGCCACTCTGTAGATGCTTGCATGATGTCTGACTGAGTTTGCCAAAATAAAGTTAAGAGAAGGTTGATATTATTATCTCATATTTTACCTAAAATTTCATCATTGTTAAACCTAGGGTCAGTGACAAACCCTAACTTAACGGCTGAAATCACAAGCTTTTTCTAATCACCCACCCTATACTATAGCAATCCTAAATAATTTATGAAAAAGTTCTGTAGGAGTTTGGTTTCCAAAGCCAGGCGCAAAGAGGGTTGAGTCTCCCAACCCCTCTACGATAAAATATTACAACCTCGGCGCGGATTGATAGGGAGAGATCTAATCCTTTATACTGAAAATATCCAGTTTGCTAATTTATTAGTTTTAAAGAGTAAAACTATGAGTTATATTAGAAAAACCTTATCCCTATCAAGGGCTAACCTCTCTTATTTAGAATGGAATCCTGGGGTTAGGGGTTCCTCGGATACCAACCTTTTATTATTACATGGGTTAGCAGATCAAGCGTTGGTTTGGAAAAAGTTAGGAGAGAAATTGAGCGATCACCATCATATTATAGCACCGGATATGCGAGGACATGGAGAAAGTAGTAAACCCGAACAGGGATATACCTTTACTGAAGTTATTGAAGATTTAGAAGCATTAATGGATCAGCTTAATTGGTCAAAAGCCCATATTTTAGGGCATTCTTGGACGGGAAAAATGGCAGCGATTTGGGCAAGACAAAATCCTGATCGGTTTAATAGTATGATTTTAGTTGATCCAATTTTTATTATGAAACTTCCCGGTTTGTTTAAATTAACTCTGCCGCTTTTGTATCGTCAGTTAGATTGTTTAAAATTAATCGGCCCGTTTGCTAGTTTTGAACAGGCGGAAAATCAAGCTAAACAGTTAGCTCAATTTGTGGGATGGAGTGATTTACAACAGGAATTATTTGAAGCGGGAATGGAACAAAAACCAGATGGAACTTGGGGAAGTAAATTTGGAATTCCCGCCCGAAATGAAATTTTTGAACAGGTGATGGAAGTTCCAGGGTTAACAGAAAACATTAATATTCCCACATTATTGATTCAACCGGAAAAGGGAGTTAATCGTATGGACTGGCAATTAAAACCTTATCAACAGTATTTAACCCAGTTAAAAATTGAGCGTGTGGCGGGCAATCATTGGTCATTTTTAGTTGAACCCGATTGTTTTAATCAAACCGTTGAAGCGTTTTTAAAAGATCAAATGATGGTAAAATAATGATTATAGAAATAGAGGTAAAATTATGGATTTAGAAATTATTGCTCATCGGGGGTTTTCAGTGATGGCACCTGAAAATACCCTGGTTGCGTTTAGTGCAGCTTTACAGCAGGGGGCAGATTCTCTGGAATTTGATGTACAAGTTTCTGCGGATGGAATTCCTGTCATTTTTCATGATGAATTGTTAAATCGAATTACGGGAACATCGGGTAAAGTTTCCGAGAAAACTGTTGCAGAACTCAAAGAATTAGATGCAGGTTCGTGGTTTGCTGAACGATTTGCTGGAGAAAGTATTCCCACATTAGAAGATGCGATCGCTACTTTTCAAAATGTTAAGGATTTTTTATATTTTGATATTAAACCAAATCATCAATGGTTAGAGGAAGAAGTTCAAAAGTTAGGAGAATTTTTAGTTCAAAATAATCTCCTTAATAAATCAATTATGACTTCTTTTAATGAAAATTTTTTAGATCAAATTCGTCACTATCATCCTGAAATACCCCTCGGATATTTTTTAATTGGTTTTAATCAGTTTGAAGAACAGCTTCAAAAAGCAATTAACAAAGGAAATTCGATTTTAAGCATCCATTATCCGATTGTATTACAACATCCAGAAATCGTAACCCAAAGTCAAAATCAAGGAGTCGATATTGTGGTTTGGACGGTGGATGATCTCAATGATTTTAACACCTTAGTTAATTTAGGCGTTAAGCGGATTATTACCAATTCATTAATAGGAAGTTATTTGAAATCCTGAAATGTTTGCTACGCATTTGTCTGGTGTAGAGACGCGCCTGAGCCCAGCCATGCCGTAGGCTTTTGGCGCGTCTCTACTAAATCCCTGTAACAACTTCCCAGAAATGGGTTTTAAAGATAGTTAAATCAATAGTAATTTGCATCTCTTTTCCCCAGGTAAATAGATTAAACTCAATCATATTCTTATTGTAATCAATATTTAATTCATCCAGTAAGGCAACCCAATGACTTGGATAGGAAAAAACAGAAGGTTTGTTCAGGAGTAAACCCAAATCATTAATTAATGCAAAGGCAACACCCCCGGATTTTACAATTTGATTTGCCTTTTGAATGGCTTCTAAATCTCCGAATAAATAAGCATAATTATAATGAATGGTTTGATAGCCTAAAATTTCTTGAGTCCATCCTCCAATTTCCCAAGGTTTGGTAATTCCCGCTAAATTTCTGAAGAGTTGAGGTGCATTCGGGTCAACGGAAAAAATCAGATTTTCCGATTCTCTTAAGGTTGATAACACCATCCAATCCACTTGAGGGATCTTAACATTAACTGGACTCTGTTGTAAATAGATAGGTGAAGGAATCCAACGATTTGTTTGGGTATGAAAGCCACCAATTTGAAACAGATTTCGACAGAGTTGAATATAAGCAGTAGGTTGTTTTCGAGCGAGTTCAAAAATAATAGCAGCAGGGCCACAAAAAGGTTGAGAACCTTGATTAATGTTAAAGGGATTTAGCAGACGTGAGCGCATTTCGGCAATAATTTGCTGTTTATTAAGTCCCGTCCAAACCCCAGGAACTTTTGAACGTTCAAACTCGGCAATTGCTGTTTCTGCGATTGTTAAAGGGTCAGAATTCACCATGAGATTTTATAATTCTTGAATAGAAGATTTCTCCTCTAGCTTTTTCTGAAAGTTAGTTTCACTTTCCAGTTCTTTATTCAAAAAATAATTTAAAAATGTCCGAATCACAGCAATTGCCGCTAACTGTCCTAATACCTGAAAAGAGGGTGTAATCGTGGTAGAAACAATATCCGCACCCAATTGAAATTCCAAGGCTAAGGCTAACCACGTTCCAAAGTGGAGACGTAATTCTATAAAGGGAAAAACCAGCCTTCGCTGGAAAGCCTTTAGGGCAATTTTTAAGGTGGTAATTAATCCTAAAAATACGCAAAAAGCCGAAATTGCTTCTAAGCCAAATCTCAGGAGATGGACAAAGGAAAATAAACTATTTTCTAAGGGTTCTAAACCGACCATAAATATAGAAATTAAACATTAACTCAGTGCTTCCGACAAATAATCAGCAGCGGCTTCAACAACGGCGATGGCATTTTCATACATCATCCGAGTCGGGCCTAAAATTCCCACACTGCCCACCGGAATATTATCCCGTCGATATTGAGCCGAAACCAGAGTACAGCCTTGAATGGGTTCTAAGGGATTTTCTGACCCAATCCGAACTGTAACCCGTTCAGTTTGGGAGGGGGGAAAAATTAACGGCCACAATTGTTCCTGTTCTTCTTCTAATAAGTGCATTAAAGTTTTCACCTGTTGCAATTGCGAAAATTCGGGTAAATGTAAAACTTCCGCAATTCCACTAATTAGAATTCGAGTATATTCTGGGGTTTGGCTACGATAACTTAAATCCGTTAATAATTTTCGTAAAAAATCTGAATACCGTTGAAATTCTCGATCTAATTCTGTACAATCTAAAGTCGAGAGTTCAGAAATTGATTTTCCTCTCAGTTGAGCATTTAAAAAATTGGAAATTAATTGTAATTCTTGTTCTAAAACTTCTTCATTTTCGGGTAGCGGATTAACTCCCATTGTGTTAGAATTAGCAGGGTAATTCGGAGAAGATAATTCAATTAAACTCGATTGGGTTTGATAGGAATCCGTCACCACGACTAACATAATTTTTCCGGGTTCTATCGAAACCAGGTGTAAATGTCGCAACCGGGTTGTAATTCGTTGGGGTAATGTTACTAATGTAATATACCCACTCAAAGTCGATAAAATTTGCGATGCACCCCGTAAAACCGCCTCCAAACTACAGTTTTTTAAACTCAGTTGTTCGCGTAATAATTGCAGAGCTTCATCTGCAACAGTTTCTGAAGGCGTAATTAATTTATCAACATAAATTCGATAACCTGAATCTGAGGGAACTCGTCCGGCGGAGGTATGGGGTTGATACAGGAGTCCGGCGCGTTCCAAGACCCCCATACTATTGCGGATGGTTGCGGGACTGACTTTGAGGTTGTATTCCTCCACCAACGCTTTAGAACCAACAGGTTCAGCCGTCGCAATATAGTGACGAATCGTTGCCCACAGGATATGATGATGTCGCTCTGTTAAATGCACTTGTGTAAACATTGAGTTTTTTTATACAGATTTGACTGAGGGAATAGGGTATTGAACCAGGCAACTCTGAGATTTCCAGAAGTTTACGACTCGCCAGTTATTCAGCAGAGTTTTAAGATCCAAGATAACAGATATTTGAGTTGAATGGGAAAATTTGTCTCCTCATGTATTTAATCGCCGTTAAAAAGAATTCAATAAAACGGTATAATTAAATAGGTACTGATCCATTTAAAATTAGGGAAAAAGCGTTTTTTTGTATCAATGACTAATCCAACTGAAATTCCTCCTCTCAATAGTTTAGACTATATATCCTATTTGGATGAAAACGGCAGAATCCCTGACTTGCTTCAGGGTCAAATTGGTGTTTATGCCATTTTTAATCAAGATAAAATTTTACAATATGTCGGATATTCCAGAGATATTTATCTGAGTTTAAAGCAACATTTTGTTCGGCAATATCAAGGTTGTTATTGGCTGAAGTTACAAACAATTACTCGTCCAAATCGAACAATTTTAGAAGAAATTAAAGCAGCTTGGATTGCTGAAAATGGTTCAATTCCTCTGGGAAATGCAGAAGATGAAATTCTTTGGAATCATCCCATTCAAGTCAAACCTTTAATGACAGCCGAAGAAAAAATAGCTTATGAAAACAACGATGAAATCGGTCAAGAAAAACTGTTAAAACAAGTTGCTCGTCGTGTGGAAGAGCAAATTTTAACTCAACTCCAAGAACGGGGATTACAAGAAGAAATTCGCTTTAATCCCAAACTCAAAAGTAATGGATTATTAGATTTAAAATAATAGAAATGGTGTGTTAGCGTCAAGCTGACGCACCCAATAAAATTAATTTAATCGCTTAACCCTTGTTACTCTTGATGAGGTGGAGTTGGTGCACTATGCGGAATTTCAATACATCCTAAATCAAAGGGGAAACAAAATTTGAATTCTAAATGATCTACAGAAAAATAATAATTTAGAGCCCATCCTAATATTAAGCCGAAGGTAGATAATATTGATAAAATAATAAAAGATTGCCAATTACTAAATCGGGAAGTTTGCAATTCTAAGCGAGCTAATGCTGTGGCTGAAAGCATTAATAAAATATTAATCGAAATTTGTAACCAAGTGATCATAAACACACCCAAGATTGATAAAAAAACAATCATTAAGAATGTTCCTAGATCAGTTCTAATCCATCTTAATACTGTATTTTGGAAAAAGTTAAGCGGAATCGTAAAGAATAAATCTACTGCCCAAATTAAGGCTAAAATTATACCTGAAATTATAAAATATAGATGAGATTCAAATAAAAACCAGCCGAAATGAAGACAAGTTAGGAGGAGTAATCCAAAGGAAAGCCAAGTAATAATTGTCAGTTCTTTTTTTGATTTCATTGAAATATTAAGAGAAAAAAAAGTTTTGTGTTAAATTCCCGTTTAGAGATTCGTTGAAATCGCTTGAACGGGACAGGTTGGAATACATTGTTCACAAACAATACATCGTGAGCGGGTAAACGTCAAATAAAAGGTTTCAGGATTGAGCGTTAAGGCTTCTGTCGGACAGACTCCAGTACATAATCCACAATCAACACAACTCTCTTCATCAATTAAAATCTCTCGTCCTACTAAAGAAACCCCAATATTTTGAGTTTGCATCCATTCAATAGCTGCTTCTAGTTCATCAATATCCCCTGACAATTCTACCACTAATTTTCCCTCTTGATTGGGGGCGACTTGAGCCCGAATAATATTAGCAGCTACATTAAAATCTTTTGCCAATCGATAGGTAATCGGCATTTGAATAGATCGTTTGGGAAAGGTTAAAGTTACTCTTTTTTTCATTATTATAAAATTACGAATTACGAATTACGAATTACGAATTTGGAAGTTATGGCTATTACACTTTCTGAGATTATTTTTAGAGCTAATTTATTTTTATCCTATTTTACTGCAACTTCCAGGGAATCGTTAAAATTTTCAGAAAAATATAGTTAAGCTAAAATAATCAGAAGCCAGGAGTCAGAGTCAGCTGTGAATTCTTTTTTCTTCTGTCTCCTGTGTCATTCCTAGAATAGGTGATCATTTTTTACGTTAGGAACATGAACGAAAATCCATTGCATTCAACAATATCAACTCAACCCTCCGATTTAGCCAAACGCATTAGAAACTTTTTAATTGCCATGGCTGCGATTATTTTGGCTGTCGCCGTTTTCCTGGGGGTACGGATGGATGCGACCTCAACCTCCCTACCTCAACTCGCTGAAGAATCTGTTCCGATGGATGTCGCCTTGAGGAATGGAAAACCCACCTTAATTGAATTTTATGCCAATTGGTGTACCAGTTGCCAAGCAATGGCTCCAGAATTGCATGAAATTAAACAGCAATATGCTGAACAACTGAATTTTGTTATGTTGAATGTGGATAATAGTAAATGGTTGCCTGAACTACTGAAATATCGAGTTGATGGAATTCCTCATTTTGTTTATTTGAATCAAAATGCTGATACCATTGCACAAACTATTGGTGAAATTCCTCGAAATATCCTAGAGGCAAATTTAGATGCTTTAATTGCTGAAAATCCTCTCCCCTATACTCAATCAATAGGTCAAGTTTCTGCCTTTAATTCTCCTCTGACTCCCGATAAACCAAGTACGGTTGATCCCCGTTCTCATGGTGCTCAAGTTCAATAAAAAAAGTGCGGTAGATGACCGCACTCAATAATAAGAAGAGAGGAAACAGGAGACAGTAAGAAGAACTGTTCCTTGTTTCCTTAAACTTTAGACTTAACCTAATAAGGCTTTCGCTTTGTCTAAAACATTCTCAACGGTGAAACCAAATTTCTCCATCAACACGTTACCCGGAGCAGAAGCACCAAAGCGATCAATGCTGATCATGTCGCCTTGATCGCCAATATAGCGTTCCCAACCGAAACGGCTGGCAGCTTCCACCACTAACCGTGTTGTCACGGCTTTAGGTAACACAGATTCTTTGTAAGCGGCATCTTGTTCTTCAAACAGTTCCCAACAAGGCATAGAAACCACCCGAACTTTCTTACCTTCAGCCGTTAATTTTTCGGCGGCTTCCACACACAAAGACACTTCGCTTCCAGTTCCGATCAAAATTAAATCGGGAGTGCCTTCCGAGTCAGACAGAACATAAGCGCCTTTGCTGACCACATCAACGGAACTACCGTTTAAGTTCGGTAACGCTTGACGAGTTAACGCAATCAGGGTGGGACGATTCCGATTTTCAACGGCGACTTTATAAGCACCAGAGGTTTCATTCCCATCCGCCGGACGCATCACCAACAACTCAGGAATAGCCCGCAGGGACGCAATGGTTTCGACGGGTTGGTGGGTGGGGCCATCTTCCCCAAGGGCGATGGAGTCATGGGTCATCACATAGATAACACCGATTTCTGATAAGGCGGATAAACGAATCGCCGCCCGCATATAGTCTGCAAACACTAAGAACGTCGCGCAATAGGGAATTAAACCAGAGTAATGCAGACCAATTCCATTACAAATTGCACCCATTCCGTGTTCACGGACACCGAAACGCAGGTTACGGTTTTGATATTGTCCTTTTTGGAAATTACCAAACCCTTTCATTTCCGTTAAGTTGGAGTGGGTTAAGTCCGCCGAACCTCCAATCAATTCAGGCAGAACGGGGGCTAAGGCATTCAGAACCCCTTCTGAGTATTGACGGGTAGCTTTACCTTTTTCTTGGGGGGTAAAGGTCGGTAGGGCTTTTTCCCAACCTTCGGGGAGTTTTCCACTAATGCGACGTTCAAATTCAGCGGCTTCTTGGGGATATTTGGCTTTGTAGTTTTCCCAAGTTTTGCTCCATTCTCCTTCCAAATTGGCCCCGCGTTCAACGGCTTTGCGGAAATGAGCTAAGGCATCATCGGGAACCACAAAGGGTTCATAGTCCCAACCCAGATTTTTCCGAGTGGCTGCTACTTCATCTCCCCCTAAAGCAGCCCCGTGAACGCCGGCGGTGTTTTGTTTGTTAGGAGACCCGTAGCCAATGGTGGTGGTAATTTTAATGAAAGACGGTTTATCGGTGACTTCCTTCGCTTTGGCAATCGCATCTGCAATGGCATCTAAATCAGTGTTGCCATTTTCAACGTGCTGAACGTGCCAACCATAGGCTTCAAAGCGTTTGCTGACATCTTCAGTAAAGGAAATCTCGGTATTTCCATCAATGGAAATATGGTTATCGTCGTAGAGGGCAATTAATTTACCGAGTCCCAGGTGTCCAGCTAAAGAACAGGCTTCACCCGAAACCCCTTCCATGTTGCAACCATCCCCTAAAATCACATAGGTATAATGGTCTACCAAGTTGGCATCGGGTTTATTGAAGGTCGCAGCGTCATGGGCTTCGGCCATAGCTAACCCAACACCATTGGCAATCCCTTGACCTAATGGGCCAGTGGTGACTTCAACCCCGGCGGTAACAAAGTTTTCTGGGTGGCCAGGAGTCTGAGAATGCCACTGACGAAATTGTTTGATATCGTCTAAGGAAACGCTATCGTATCCCATTAGATACAGTAGGGCATATTGCAACATTGAGCCATGACCGGCTGACAGGACGAAGCGATCGCGGTTATACCATTTAGGATTTTTAGGATTGAACCGCATAAACCGATCCCACAACACAAATGCCATCGGCGCAGCACCCATAGGTAATCCAGGGTGGCCAGATTTTGCCTTTTCTACGGCATCAATGGCAAGGAAGCGAATCGAATTAATGCAAAGTTCTTCAAGTGATTGGGCTGCAACAACCATAATTTATTTTTATCTGTAGACTTTAGTGAGTGTGTGAGTGCCGAAGCATCGAATCTCAACGAGTTCAGATTCTACGCCATAAGTGGCTCTGGAATTCCCCTCAGACTGCATCTCAATCATCTCACCACTTGGGACACGCAAGCAACCCAATTCTTAATTTTCCGTGAAACTTGATTTTATGGCTGATGCACAATTTATTGATTTTGTCAATACCTAAACTCGTGCCTTGCCCTTTTGTCCAAAAAACTCGTGCATCGCAGTAGCCATAAACCTGTTAAATGTTCTCAATCTTGAACGAGTTTAAAGGGTTTTAGCCTCTATTTTTGCCGATAGACACAGTAACCCCTTGGGTGTGCTTTTTTTAGTATACCTCAAACCCATTGGTTTCGTCAAGTAGTTGCAAGCTATTTTCAATAAAAAATCCAATTTTTCTCGAATTCTTTTAAAATTTAAAACAAGTATCTATAATTTATTAGCTTTACTTATAAAACAGCTTCAAATCATTCCGCAAAAAAGGTTTCTGAAAAAATCAGAGGTTAAAACAGAAACCCCTATTTCTTTCAGCTAGGTGTTTGATTTTCTTGTTGTCTTTTCAGTTCTTGTTGCAAAGCGCGCTTTTGTCTAAGAATAAGCAAGATTAACGTTTCTTTGATCTGTTTCCTGAATGATTTTCCTGAATGATTTTAAAAATGTTGCTCAATCAACGCGGGAATTTTTTCCGGTTCAACTTTACTATAACGGGTTTTATCCGGTAACATCACCAGATTAGGGCCAGCTTTACATTTTTTCAAACATCCTGTTTTTTGAATTATTACCTGATCTTCTAATCCCCGTTGAGCTAATTCTTGTTGCAATAGGGTACAAATCGCATCGCCTCCCCGTTTACGACAATCAGATTTTTGACAGATTAAGATTTTGGCAGGTTTAACCGCAGGCTGTTGTACAGGTTCACCGGGAATAACTGAAGGACAAATTTCCGAGGTTTCACAGTCTTTCTGAATTGGAGAATATAAAATATTAGAAGTGTTAGAACTTTGAACACCCAAAGGCGAAGAAAAAACTAAATCCTCAGAGGCAGTTTTTTTGCTTTCATCATAGAATACAGGAGTTAAAGTTGATAGGGGTGGGAAAGCAGGAAGTATCTGTTCAGCTTTTAATTTAATCTTTCCGGTTTTAAAATCTTGTTTTTTCTGACCTTTGACCCGCACCTCCTGACCAGGAGCTAAATTAGAAATTCCCATCATCCGCGCTGCTTTAGACAGTTTAATCAGCAATAATCCTACAGGAGTTTGTAGCGTCATTAATTTAGGTTTATCTTCTTTTATCCACACATTTTTGATCGTTCCTGTTAAGTTAAATTCTGTATAGCTTTTGTTGGATTTACACATGGGTTTACTAAAGGTAATGGGTCAGGAAAATTTCAAACTGTACTTAAGGGAAAACAGCGATAGACAAACTTAAAAAAGGTCACGCCTAGTCAATATTTTTTAATCAAAAAACTTGAGAAATCGCTTATCAATCAGCCAACGGTCTACCCAGTTAATGCCAAAAACTTCACAAATCGCCCTTTGGTCAAGATGAGATGAGTTCATAAGTTTTACTCAAATGAAATCTATTTTCACTAATAGAGACGGGAAGCCTAGGGATAATCCATTGCTTTTACCCATCAACCGATAGTGATCAGCATAACTTAAATGCAAACTATTCTCAATAGGTAGCGCAAAATTTTTTTTATTGAGACTTTCTAGCTATCCGAAGCCTTGGGGGATACTAATATGGGGTTAGAGTTGTTCAGCATGAGTTGAAATACTTAGAAGCTAAAATTATAAAAATTTCTGTTACTTATGATACATTTTACTAAAATTATGTAAAAATTTTAGATAGAGAAATATTGAACAGGAATTAGGAGAATCTAGCCATGACTATGCAAGACAAAGCACGGGAACTCTTGGTTCAAGAGCGTCAACACCAAGAACACGTCCAGGAAACCATGCGAAACCGGGCGGCGGAAGAAGAAAATCTGATTGAACAAACTCACGAACAAGCACGGGAGTTATTAATTCAGGAACGTCTCCATGATGATCATCTTCATGAAGCCATGTTAAGTCGCGCAAGTGAACAGATCAGTTAACTTTATGGGTTATCCCCTTATAATTAAGCGATCGCTATTTTTATGAGCAACAGCGATCGCTTTTAGTGTAAAATCAATAATCATAAAGTGTTGGCTCATAGTCGTAATTGCCAGAATTGAGGCAAAACTTAATTAAATTTTAAACTTCCCCAGTTTAAGCTAAAAGCAATATTAAGATTTTCTAACGCTTCCACCAGCCAAAACACCTTATTTCTGGGAAAAGTAGAATAGTGATTAAATAAAATCGAAAACCGTTTTTCTAAATCCGATTTAACTTTGCGACAAAATAAGACAATTTTTAATAACAACCCGATAGAACGAGTTACTCCAATATTACTGCTTAAATCTAAAAACACAAAGTGATGGGGTTGTTGCGGACTTTCCACAACCAAGAAATTTAATAATTTACGACAGGTTCCCGCTATCAAAGTAGCATTCACTTTTTGACTATCATTGTGGGATAAAGTCGCTTGTAGTTCTCGATACAAACGATTATTAAAATGGTTTTTTCCATACTTAGTATCAACCGTACTACTCAAATATTCATAAAATTCTTCTTTAAACGTGCGATAGGTTCGCGTTTGTTGGCTTTGATTTGTAAAAATGTAGGCTAAATCATTATAAGTATGATAACCATCTACTTTCCCGGTAAAATGTTTAACTGCAAAATTCAACTTTTTGTCTGTTAATAACGTTGGATTTTCCACCGACGGTAAAATTAAGCGTTGTTCGCGGGGAGTGCGTTTAAACGTGAGATATTGAGATAAATCATGCTCCCAGGTTTCTTGAGCTTGCATTCGCATCTCGCGGATTTCTTGACGTTGCTCATCAGGACTATCATCCGTTAAAAAACAGTGATCATATAAATAGGGATAACGACTAATTAAACCTTCTACATTATCGTTTTTTTCTTTTTGGTTTGCTTCAATTTTTTCTTCAAAGACCTTACTTAAACGGCGAAGAGCTTGATACTGTTCCGTTTGGATAAACCGTTTAACTAAAGAACGTAAGCGTTTTGCTGTCCAACAGGAAGGTAAACCCGATGGGGTTTGCTCAAAACTATTAATCAGTTCAGGAATAGCCCATTGATGCCGAGGTTGTTTGCGCCACCGATTAATTAAAATATAACAACTGCGGTTGAGAACATACTGAAATTCTATATTTGCTAAATCCGAATCGACAATCCGACCTAATGCTAAATTAACAGCCAAATCAGGGTATTCTCCTCCTTGGATAAACAAATTAAAGAACCGTTGAATCAGGTGTTGGGGTTGTTCAATTTCGACACAACTTTGTAGATGAGCATAAATGACCTGCTCATCCGATGAATGATAATACTGGCTAAACCCCGAACTATTCACGGTAGAACCCCTCTTTGGTCAGGGATAGGTGGATTGGGTGGGCTACACACTCTGACCTCACATCCAAATTCTCGTTGTTTTCTCCTTAGTGCCTTGTTTCCCCCTGGATCTGGATTTTAAAATGAGTAACATTTTATCGCTTCCGATCGCTTGCTTCTTGAGATACCCTGACTGTGGGGTAGAATATAACATCCTGTTATACCCTACCCGACTTTTCCCTGATAACACCAGACCTTGGGGTGAGACCCGAACTTTAAGGATGACTGAAAATTTGGGGTGGCGTGTAGCTGTGTTTCTAATACTTTGATCTTAGTGATAAATCCACCCCACTCCAATAAAGATTTAGCAAAAATCAGTCGTTAATTGTAAAGATTCGGTAAAGCTGTTCTTATAATATTCGTTCTGGGTTAAGATCCACCGCGCCTAACGCTTTCAATGTAACTTTTTGTGCTGTAGTGATTCCCGTCACACCCGTAATATTCAAACCATTGTAAGGCTTATCAGCGCGTAAGGTTTTCAAACACTCCTGGGTGTGTAAATCCCAAACCTTAATTCCTTGATCATGACTGCCACTGGCTAGAAAATGGCCCTGAGCATCAACATGAACTGACCAGACAGGATGGCTATGGCCTTCTAAATGTTTTACACAGTTTCCCGTCGCAATATCCCATAATCTAATATCATGATCATGACTACCACTGACCCAAATCTGACCTTCAAGAGTCAATAAAATTCCCTGGACTCGTTCAATTTCACCCCGCCAAGTTTGCAGACATTCACCGGTTTCCACAGCCCAACATTTCACCGAACGATCATAACTCCCACTCACTAAAATCGAACCCTTCGAGGCAAAAGTCAGAACATGAACCCGATCATTATGGCCTTCAAGAACCGCCAAACAGTCGCCTGTTTCCACATCCCACAGTCGAATGGTTTGGTCATTACTGCCACTGGCTAAAATTGAAGTTTGAGGACTGAAGGCGACTGAACCCACCCAACGCTGATGTCCTTCTAAGGTTTGTAACAGTTCACCCGTTTGCACATCCCAAAGTTTCACCGTTTGGTCATCACTGGCACTCGCCAATAGCCTACCTTCAGCACTAAACATTACCGCTTGAATGCGATCGCTATGGCCATGCAAGGTTTTCAAACATTCCCCAGTCTGAGTATCCCAGAGTTTCACCGTGCGGTCATAACTGCCACTGGCGATTAAACTTCCATCGGGACTAAATGCGACTGACCATACCCAGTCCTGATGACCTTGTAACTGTTTGAGACAGCGACCCGTCTGTACATCCCAGAGTCGCACCTTATCGTCATCACTACCACTGGCCAAACGTCTGCCATTGGGACTCAGAACAAACGACCACACCTGATGACGATGACCGCGTAAGGTTCTCAACCGTTGTCCCGTCTTCACATCCCATAACTGCACCATGCGATCCACACTCCCCGTCGCTAAGGTTTGGCTATCGGGACTAAAGGCTAAGGAGCAGACTTGACTTTCTAATCCGGGCAAGGTTTTTAAACAAGTTCCCCTTCTCAGATTCCAAAGTTTTACGGTTTGGTCATCGCTGCTACTGGCTAATAATTCTCCATCAGGACTAAATACCACGATCCACACCGAGTCTTGATGACCGTGAAAGGTATGAAAACTGTGACCCGTATTTACATCCCAAAGGCGGACGGCTTCTTCATCGGTACTACTGGCGATCGCATGAATTTTACCCGGAATTGAAGCAGAACGCACAAACGTAACGGCCCAATTCCAAGCGTTATGTCCATAGAAGGTGCGTAAACAATCTCCCGTTTGCAGATTCCAGAGTTTAACGGTTTGATCCTCACTGCAACTCGCCAAGGTATCACCATCGGGACTAAAGGCAATGGTGCGAATGCTGTCGGTGTGATCGGTGAAGTGATGCACACACTGTCCAGAACGGGTATCCCAAACCCTGACGGTCTTGTCATTACTACCACTGGCCAACCAATCCCCATCGGGACTAAAACAAACACAGTTAACGCTTCCTTGATGTTCTCGCCAACGGTTTAAGCATTCTCCCGTTGAGACTTTCCACAGTCGCACACTTTCATCATCACTCCCACTCGCCAGTAAAGTCCCATCGTGATTAAAGGTGACAGACTTAACTCCTCCGACTTGTCCTTGACAAACTAACAGTTGTTGACCGTCTTCCACTGTCCATAAAATAATTTTACCTTCGGCATCTCCAGTAGCTAAAATTCCGTTAGCACCCAAAGCAACGGTGAGGGAATGACCGAGGGTTTTGGCAAACACAGATCGAGATAAATCGGAACCGGAAAAATCAACATTTTGTAAATTAGCATCTTGTAAATACGCTTGCCAAATGGTTAATTGAGAAAAGTCATAATCCGCTAAATCTAAGTCTAAACTATGGCAAAGATTAATAATATTCCCGCCACCATAACCTGAAGAATGACGATGTTGTTTTAACCGTTCAATCAGAACTTTAAACTTTTGGTTCAGTTCTCCTGAAATTCGATAACGGCTTAAGAGTTTTTGAACAATTGGCTGTAAAATTAACCGAGTTTGACTTTCTCGGATATAATCTTTGGCTTGAGATTTAATTAAAGGATATTGATTTAAAATATTAATGGTTTCCGTTTCAATTTCTTGCAGATTTTTTTCAATTAACCGCTCAATCATATATTCCATAACAACCGGTTGCTGGGTAAAGCTGCCAGCACTTTTTTCAATCAACGATCGCCGACTCAAGGATTCTAAGGCTTCAATTAATTCAATCGGAGAAATAATCGATAATAAATCTTTTCTCAAATCAACAACGGTACAGGGTTCTCGATTAATCGCTAACCAGTGCATGGTTTCTAATTCGAGTTCGGAAATTCGTCCTAATTGTTGTTCTAATATATCTCTAACATCGCCAAAAATCGCCGTTCCTTGCTGAATTTGTTCTAAAAATTCACCAACATTTCCCCCAAACAAATCATAAATCGTTGTTGTAACAATTTTTAAGGCGAGGGGATTTCCCGCATAGCGTTCAATTAAGGTTTGCCATTGTTCAAAGGAACCTGCAACGCCTTTAGATTGAATAATTTCTTGACAATTTTCCGGTTCTAATCCTAATAAAGGTAAAGACCGGACTTTCTGGGTTTGACCTTCTAAAGCGGCAATTTCTCTAGGTTTTTCCCGACTGGTGAGCAGGAGACAGCTTTGATGTTGAGTTTCTCCCAGACGTTTAAATAAATCTCCATAATTTTCATAGCCGGGATAATAGCGTCCGACTCGATTTCCGTCTTGTAAAATTGATTCTGTATTATCTAAAATAATTAAACATCGAGAAGTGCGTAAAAAATCGATCAATTGGGAAATTTGCCGATGGGGGTCGGGAGACAAATTCAACTCCGTTTCCTGAGCGAGAAATTGAATTAAATCCATTAAAATTTCCGTTAAAGGCGGTGCATTTCGCAGCGATCGCCAAATCACAAATTCAAACTGGGGATAGATTTTTTGAGCTAACTGTACCGATAAAGAGGTTTTCCCAATTCCTCCCATTCCTAACACCGCAATGAGGCGGCATTCTTCCTGTAAAATCCATTGTTGGAGTTGAGCCAGTTCTTCAATTCTGCCATAAAACTGAGACACATCCGTTGCTTCCCCCCAGTCTACATGGGGAGATATTGACGGTTGACGATGGGTGAGTCTTTCCTCCTCCAGTTGTCTCCCTGTGCCCTTGTCCCCCTCTAACTCCCCTACTCCCCCTGCTTCCCCTGCTCCCCCTGCTCCCCCTGCTCNACAGTTTCAGTGATTGATGAATATTGTCAAGGTTATAAAGACCTATTTCCAGAAGTGAGAAGTTACGAATGTTTTAAATACTTACATCTAGGAATCATCTCACCAATTCCGAGAAAATCTTTACCGGAAATTGCTAAAATAGTAGGAATTAGGTCGCCACAATCACTCCATCATTTTTTAGCCAATTCGCCTTGGTCAGTAAGGGAATTAAAGGAAAGAAGATTAGCTCGAACTCTAAAAGCTGACGGGGTGACAAGAGAGCTAAAAGGTAGACTGCATCAACATCATAGCTCTCTGACCCCTCTGAAAAAAAGGGAGTTTATTGCACTTAGTTCTCATTAGTTGTTGAGCCAAATCTGCCCAAATTTCCATTGCAGCTATCCATAAAAGCCCATATTGTCCTATCCAAAAGTTGCTGTGCCGTTGAACACTCCGTCCTAATTCTTGGAGGCGGTTGATATATTTTTGTTGTCCAAGTTGTTTGATTTTTAAACCTTGTAAGGCTGTTATGGTATAGGCGATTGCTACCAACAAAACAAGACGAGTTAAGCGTTCAACTGATGCTTTAGATCCTTCAAGATTATAACCCCCACTTTTATTAAACTAAGCGATGCTCTCACGAGCATCGCTCGTCTTCAAAACCGTGCGTAAACCTTTCAGCTTACACGGCTCCTCAGTAAATTGGCTCATTGTCATGAGTAGTTAGCCCATCCCCTAATCATCGGGTTTAATCGTTTAATTAGCGCCGCTTGCGGTGCTGACTTATGAGCATCTATCACACTTGCGATTTGGTCTTGATGTATACTCCGCTGAATTTTGCTTGGGGTGATGATGGTCTTAAAACCTAGTAGTTGACCTCTAGCATTTGTCCCAGAATGATGTTTACCAACTGGGTATTGACGGATATTAAAACCGAGAAAATCAAACCCCGGTTTTTCTAGTTCATACGGGTTGAGGGTATGAACAATTTTGGTTTTGCTAGGCTTTAATTCCAAACTCATGCTTTTTAACCATTCAGAGATTACTTCTCTACATCTAGTGACAACGGTTATGTCTTCATGGAGAATCACAAAGTCATCGGCATATCGAATCAAGTCTGGTGTAGCTACTGTATGGGTTTTGCCATTACGGCAGTAGCTCTTTTTCGGAAATAACTCTTTAATTCGATACTCCATCCCGTGAAGGGCAATATTTGCCAGTAGTGGGGAAACAACTCCGCCTTGTGGCACTCCTTCAGATGTAGGAAATAACTGCTTGCTGTCCATCACTCCCGCTTTTAACCAAGCACGAACTTGTCGGCGTAGGGTAGGGAATGTATTCAATTTTCTCAGCAATGCTTCTTGGTTGATGCAATCAAAACACTTGCTGATGTCTGCATCTAATACAAACTTGGCTTTTTGATTGATCGCAGTATAAATTGCTGCTATTGCATCATTGCATGAGCGTCCGGTTCTGAACCCATATGAGTTGGGTTCAAATCGCGCTTCCCATTCTGGCTCTAATGCCAACAAAACAAGCGCTTGCAAGGCGCGGTCTTTCATTGTAGGTATCCCCAAGGGTCGCTTCTCTTCCGTTCCCGGTTTGGGAATCCATACTCTCCGGGTCGGGCTAACCTTGGTATCCAGTTTTAATTCACCTATCAGGCGAAGACGTTGCACCGGGGTCAACGATTTTACGCCATCCACACCAGCCGTCTTCTTTCCTTGGTTATCCTGGGTAACTCTACGAACCGATAATGCTCTTGCTGACCAGGACTTCATCAACGTCTTTTGGAGTCTGCGAACTGCTTTGATATCACCACGTTGAGAGGCTCGGTAAATTCTCTTTTGGAGCTTGTACACTCGACGTTCTAGCTTGTGCCAGGGTATCAAGCGCCATTCCACCGTAGTCTTGAAACTCGTTTTAGACATTTATACTCCTACTGAAGACCATTACCTCCAATTCACCGTGGGTCTGTCTGCATATCTCTAGCATTACCCAGAGCATTCGCTTCTGACCCAATCTCACCTACCCGCAGCTTGCGGTTAGCACCTGCTTAACAATCGACCTTGTTAAGAGCATTGACGGGTGGTTACTTCGTTCCTAGTAGCCATATGTTTGAACCTTTAGAGTGATGCTATCCGCCGGGTTTATGAGAAGTGCTTGTTGGTCGAGACTGCATTCGCCAACTCCCTATTCCTTTGCCTTTTGGCTCCAGCGTCCTAACCTAACACCGCTGGTTGTTCATTACGACGGTTCAATCGCATCTTCGCGCTTTGGCTACTCATGGGTTCTTGCTCGACGGGTATTGATTTAGGTCTACCAATAGAGCCGCCTTTTCACCCCGCTTCAGGTATTGATGGCTAGTCGCATTTCCTGGGGGTGATGCTGTCACCATTGCACCTATGGGAAGGGACTTCTCTGTATAAATTTAAAATGTACTTTGAGTCACCCTCATGGCTACTAAGTTGTCAAGGTACTTTGAGAAACCTTGCGGCTAATCCCCCAAAACCTTTGCGGCTTTTGGTTTCTAGCCAACGAGTCGCACACAATCTTTGAACATCGCTTCAATTCCACTCCTGGCTTTATAGGCAGCTAGAGTTTCTTCCAAATTGCCCAAATTTGTTAAGATGTACCAAGGTTCATCTAGGTTCCTACTTTTATATGTTCGCTTCCAGTAACAAGCGAGTGCTACTTTTCCAAACCCCTTACTTTTAGTGACTTTAACTCCCGTTAAAAATCTTTTCATTCCGGGTGATAAATCTAGGGACTTTAATTGTTGAAAATCTTCGCCTTTTAACTGAATGTAGGTATCTGCTTTTTGACGGAAAGCAAAAGCTACGCCTTCTGCTTGAAGCCATTTGGCGAGTTCTACGCTATGAAATTCGCGGTCTCCAACTACCACATAATCATAACTTTTCAACATTCGGATAACAGGACGCAGTAATGCTTGTTGTTCTGATAAGTTACTACACCCTCGTTTGTCTAAAAAATTCCAATAAATCGGCCAAGCTCTTTTCGCCCAAATCACACTAACGACAAACAAATTATAATCTTTCCATTGGGTTCTATCACAGCTTACAAATAAACGCTTATCTTTACTAAAATGGGTTTTGATCAGGTGTTCAATTATCGGCAACCACAGGGACGCTACACTTAATTGGGGCTTGCTGAAAAAAGGCGAAAAGCCAGAACAGAGGGGAGGAGAAGACAAGAAAAAATGAATCAGGTGCAAGGGAGGGGTGTAAAATAGCCCAAAAACCTTGCAGGAGTCGGGGAAAATGTACCGTAAAGACGAACAACCAAGGACACCAGCAGAAGATTTCAAACTGCCGTTTGAGGGAAAGCTGTCGGAAGAGAATCGCTGGGTCATCATGGCAAAAGTGATACCCTGGGAAGAATTTGAAGCAGAATATGAAGAACCAACTTCTTTCCTCAAAAAAAAACTGATTTACCCTTCTAACTTCATTCGCTAGTTCATCATTCGTTTCCTTTTCTGTTACTTTTTCAGCAAGCCCTAATTAGAATTAGTAAAAAATTCGATGCCCATCTGCGAAATATGGGCTATAAGACGATCTCAGATGGCAATTTCTGAATTTTTTGAGTTAGAGACTGTTTTTTTCCCTTTTTCAGGCTTTATATGCCGAACTGCGCCTTCAATGCTTTGTTATCAGTGGAACTGAACCATTCAGGTGTTGCCAGATCTGCTGTTTGTAAATTCGGGATATATAACTGAAAAGCATCAGGCCACCCTCCTAACGCTTCAGGATAATACACACCGTCGTATAGCGTCTGATAAATTGGGTTTTTGGATACAGGCTGTGGCGCGTAGCGACCCCAAAAAGCTTCTTTATCGTTCAGAAGCTTTGTTTCCATATAGTAAGTCAAGCTATTCCACTCAATGGTCACTGCTGATCTGTCTCGAACATAAGCCAAAAATATTTGACTTTTTGCAATAGAATCTTTTAATACACCTTTTACTCCCCGTGTATCATCCTTGAATGGGTCATAATTAGACCACCAAGGAGTAATTGGGGGTGTAAAACGATGAATATTTGGATTTCTTGACGGCTTATAACCAGTAAGCTTCCATAATTTCATCCCTTTGGGGAGGATTACTAATGTCGCTTTTTGGTCTAGGAAGGCTTGTTTCACATGATCCGGCTGTTGATTCCATTGGAGTGGCATTTAAGACCTCATGTTTTTGATTCAATCGAGCTAATTTTGTGTGTTCTGTTACACTTTAAAGACGATTTCCAACCTCAATTTCTGAATTTTTTGAGTTAGAGGCTGTTTTTTCCTCTAACTCAATGCCACTAGAAACTCATCTTCAACGCGGTTAATCCTTCCGCAATAAAGCTTTTAGCCGTTTCAAAGCCACTTCAACCTCCCCACGAGCCGGATAAAGTAACTGTTGACTCAAGGCATTGCGATAAACCTTGATTGCCCCTACAACATCCCCTAACCCCTCTAAAGCCCTCCCTAACCAGTAATCAGCTATAACGGGGTTGAACATCCTCAGTTCCTGACTTCGCACGCAAGCTTCTTCCCACCACTGGTGACTCGCCCCATCATTCCCCAGTACCCGATAACTTTCTCCTAGCCACACCGCAGCCGAGACAAATTGCAGATTATCAACTTCTATCAATCATGGTATTTCCGTGACTGCTATAGCTAATAATTGTGTAACTTTGTTAAGTTTTGTTGATTTGATTGATTCATCATCTATTTGTTTTCTTGTAATAATTGCCAATCTCGAATTAACTCTTTAGACCACATCCAATTTTTAGATAATTGATTGGTTTTAAATTCTGTGGGAGATTCACTCATAACTTTATCACCAAATTTAGCCGCTTTACTTAACATAAATTTTTGTTGTTTTTGAGGTAAAGTTTGAGAAAATTTACGCCAAACCAATCCTAAACCTGCATAAGCGGTTAACTTATCGTGTTGTTGTACTTGAGTTAGTGTATTATTAGCCGTTCCCGGTTTCGCTTTCCCCACTAAAGCAGGTTCAGAAATCTCTAAAACTTGAGTCCAAGCTTGATAGGCATTCTCTAACTTTCCTTCGGTATAATAAGCAAAACCCAAGGCATTTTTATATTCAACAGATTGAGGATTTTGTTGAGCAGCTTTTTCCCAATATCGACGCACATCATCAATTTTATAATCTGCACTTCCCTGTTGAATGGATTGCCAAGCTAACCGACCATTGAGAAAATTAACAATCGGATGATTGAGATCCTGAACCTGTACCGCCGCTAATGCCGATTTTGCTTTTTCTAATGCGCCTCGATCTAATAATTCTGTGGTAGCTTCTTCTGCTGCTAATAGATTTCTTTGATAAAATTGTTCAACGGCAATACCTAAAACATAATCTGTATTAGCTGTTTTTAAATCTGTAGCTTGAGGTTGATTAGAATTCGCTCGAACTAAGGTGGTTTCAGAAGACGTTCCTTCACGGTCTAATCGTTGCGATTGTAAAGCTTGATTTTGACCGAACCAAATCCCAAAACCGAGAGCCAGGAAGATCAACGGAAGTCCCCATAATAATCGTTTTCCCTTTAACCCATCAACAGAGGTGATACCCGATGGAGAAGAAGTTGATTTTGGCGAGACTGACGTTAACTTGAACGAGTCGGATTTTTCAACCGTTGTCGGTTTTGGTGTAGGTTCTGTCACCGTTGACTGACGCAAAAAATCCCCAATAAAATCTGTATTTCCTAATTCATTTCTTCCCTCATTTTCAGGGACAAAATCATCTAATCGATCTTCAACGAGATCGCCTAAATTATCATCATAAACCAAATCATCTAATAGCTCTTCAACATCATCCTCGTTCATACTATCCCATTCAGATAATGATAGGGTTTTAGAAGGTGGTTTTAACTTTAAGCCTTGTTCGGCAGGAGTAGAAGGCAAGGGTAAAAATTCTGGGACTTCCAGAATAGAATCATGGGGTTGACTTGCAGTTAAATATCCATCAAATTCTCGATGTAAATATAAAATCGGTAAAGCCCAATACAATTGATGGGAACCGTAAGAGGAAATTAATCCTTGTCTAGCTCGACTTAAACTTAAATCAATCGGATAACCCTGATTCAGATTTCGATATAATAACCGCGTTAAGGTCAATGCCACATCATCGGGAATGCGTTCAGCCATCGCTAACACCCCTGGAATTCCCCGCTTCACCGCATATTCAGCCAGATTCAATTGGGCGGTATCATCACTTACATTGGGTGTATTTCCATAGGCTCCCCGACAGGAATTTAACACCACCATCTGCACCCCATTATTGACTAATAATCCTGCTAAATCATCCCCACTCAGGGTTTCTGTTAACCCCGTCCGACGACTGACTAAATATAATTCTCCCCCAGAAGCACCTAAATTGCTATGTCCGGCGTAATGAAAAACTTGATATTGACCTTGTTCTAAGGCTTGGGTGAGTTGTTCGCGATCGGGTTGTTCTAAAATAGTCAGTTGAATATCAGGAGTTGTCGGTTCTAAGGTATTTCTACTGCGTCCATTTTCCCGTCGTAGTTCTTCTTGTAAATGCAGCACTTCCCGCTTCAGGTGTAGCGTGTCCTGGTCAGTGGGTGCCGCAATGGCGATTAAAATTTTTAAGGGTTGATTGGGTTTTCTAACCTGGGTGTGGAGAATAGAATTCATCCCCGGTTGGTAACGGGAAAACACCACATCCGTTCCTGTTGCTATGGGACGATCTGCGGCGTGTAATACTTCCCAAGGTAAACTCGATAACCGTCTACCTTTTAAGCCTAATCGTAATTGTAATAATTCCCGACGATTTTGGGAGATCGCTTGGGCACAAGTCCAACTATCGCGTAACGTTCCTTGAAATAACCCATGATAAAGCTGTTGACCCAATTCAACTAAACTTAATAAAGGGGGGTCACTGGTTAATTGAGTTTCTGTTTTTTTCCCCACAGCCCGAAACGGAGCCACCGTTTGGCCTTCTAATAACCCTAAAAGAGGATCATTCATTAATTGGCGAGTGTGGGCTAACCATTCATCCACAGGCCATTTAACTTGTTCTTCGGCTAAAGGAACACCGGATGCGACTTTTTCTGTTCGCACTAAATATTGATTGTCCCCAACCGGGGTGACGGAAATGTGAAATTCCTGAGTCATTATGATTCTGGAGTTGGGATTTGGGAGCTAAGGAGAACGGGACGTTTTCTTGTTGTCTATGTCATTTGTAATCTAGGACTAAAACTGGAAATATTTTGCGCCTAAGTCCAGGGTAACGAATGTTCTGAAAATTTGCCCGTCTGGAGGCGAAAGTTCACGTCTTTAGAATCTCCCCTTTTTAGGGACTTACGACGGAAATATCAAGAATTCAGGATGTGATTAACCCGCTTCCCGATGGTGATCCATCCTATCCTGTCATGTCTGATGGATTGTCTTTACTTTTCAAATGTATTACGATACAATTAAAATACATTTAGACTTAAACTCAGCTAATCAACTGCTACCACTCTCCGGGATAGCAGTTGATTTCTATCAAGCTCTATGCTGGATGGCTGACAATTCACGATCAACTTTATTTTGATTTATGACTCAAAGCGTTGCGATTGTAGGTGGTGGTTTTAGTGGGGTGATGGTGGCAATTCATCTCCTACAAAAAACAACTTATCCTTTAGATATCTATTTAATTGAACACAGACCCCAATTTGGTGAAGGAATTGCCTATAGTACCGTTTCAGATCAGCATTTACTCAACGTTCCTACGGGAAAAATGAGTGCATTTTCCGATCAACCGAATCATTTTATCCACTGGCTTAATACTCGTTATCCAGAACAGTTAATTACATCTGAAACTTTTGTTCCTCGACGTTTTTATGGTGAATATTTACGTTCAATTTTACAGAATGCTGAACAAAAAGCGGCGATGGGAGTGCGTTTATACCGAGTTCGAGATGAAGCGATCGCCCTTCATCAAACCCCTGATTATTTAATCATTACCTTAAGCAGTGGAAAGCAACTTACTGTTGATCAATCTGTTTTAGCGATTGGGAATTTTCCCCCCGCTAATCCTTCTATTTCTAATCCTTCATTTTATCAGAGTTCTCGTTATATTCCTTGGGCTTGGTCTGAATCCAAATTACCTTTGCGATCGCTGACAGAACCCATTTTATTAATTGGCTCAGGATTAACAGCCATTGATATGATTGTCTCCTTAAAAGAACAAGATTATCAGGGAAAAATTTATGTTGTTTCTCGACGGGGTTTATTTCCCCAAGCTCACGCAACAGTAGAACCCTTTCCCCCTTTCTTAAATGCAAAATCTGCACCAATAACTATCCGTCAATTATACCATAAAGTTCGATTAGAAATTGAAAAGGCTGCCCAAAAAGGGTATGATTGGAGAGCCGTAATTGATTCATTACGACCAGAAACTCAATCGATTTGGAATCAGCTTTCCCCTCAAGAAAAATCCCGATTTTTGCGCCATGTTCAACCTTATTGGGATGTGTGCCGCCATCGAGTTGCACCCATGATTTATCAACAGATTCAAGACTTATTAAACCAGAAACAGGTAATTTTTCATGCGGCTCGCATTTTAGATTATTTTGAAAATCCTGATAGTGTAGAAGTCATCATTCGTGAAAAACACAATCAGAAATTATTAAATTTACGAGTCAGTTTAGTCGTAAATTGTACGGGTTCTGGCGTTAACTATCAGACACTTAAACATCCCCTGCTTGTTAACTTATTGAAAATGGGTTTAATTCGTTCTGATCAATTAAACTTAGGTTTAGAGGTCGCTGAAAATGGGGCGTTAATAGATCAACAGGGAAATATTTCTCAACAATTATATACTTTAGGTTCTCCCTGTAAAGGATGTCGCTGGGAAACAACCGCAGTTCGAGAAATTCGGGAACAAGCTGAACATTTAGCAACTGAATTACTAAACCAGTATTTTTCCTCCTCTGCTCAGTTCTTCATTAAGACAGACTAAATCTTGAGGTAAACTTCAACCTTTTGAGAGAATCCTAATCTCAGTCTTTTCTCTTACCTTAAGGGAATGATTATGAAGATTAATGGAGGTTAAGGGACACAAATGAAACGGATTCAAGATTTATCAAAAAACGGAATTAAAATGTTATTAGGAGTATCAACTTTACTCCTCAGTTATCCTTTGACCGTTGGGGCTGTTCCTGTACCCATTAGGACAAGCGTTTGTACAGGATATACAGGAGATAATAACGCCACAGAATGTGTCCAAGGCTTTAATGATGGCTATCAACAAGGAGTACAACAAATTCAAAATTATAATTCCAGTAATCCTAACACAAATCCTTCTAATCCAACTCCTAGCCCCAATGCTGTAAACGCCAGTGTTCCGGGTACAAGTTCGGAATATAGAACAGGCTATACCTCCGGTTATCGAGTCGGTATTCAGGATGGCTATCAAAATAATCTATCTCCCGCTAATAGCAGCTTTTAAAACTGTTGACGGTTGACTATTAACTTTTCTCAAGTTTTACATCCCCCAACTCTTAAAAACAGAGTTCCTGGGGGGTTTAATATAAAATCCTTAAATTATAATCCTACAGATGTTTTCCTAAAACCCATGTAGAGACGTGCCATGGCGTGTCTCTACTTAGGGAAAAAACAAAAGATTGGCTATGTTCTAAACGCTATTTTAAAACTTCCTAAAAGTGATGATTGTGTTGAGGAAGTCTTGAATTATATTAATAACCCTAAATAACAAGATTAGCAGGACTTCAGATTATAAGTCTTCTATCTTTAGATAGAGATACTTGGAATAGGTTTATACCTGATAATAGTTGCCATCTCATTTCAGAAATTAGTCTAAGTCATCAATTTTCTTCTATTAAAAATAATACCCCCTAAACGTCAGCTTATGTCTACAACACAATTAGCCAAAGTCAGCGATCAACTTGATGAAAAACAACTCCTCAAAACCTTAGTCGCGGTTAAAAAAGGCGACTTTTCCGTGCGAATGCCTTTAGATCAAACCGGAATAGCGGGAAAAGTTGCCGATACCCTCAATGATATTATTGAACTCAACCAAAGAATGGCCGCCGAACTCGAACGCATCAGCAAAGTTGTCGGTAAAGAAGGCCAAATTAATCAACGGGCTACCCTCGGTTCTGCGGGAGGGTCTTGGGAAGCCAGCGTTAACTCCGTAAATACCCTGATCACCGATCTCGTCCAACCCACCTCAGAAACGGCCCGTGTTATTCGGGCGGTAGCCAATGGGGATCTGTCCCAAAAAATGGCTTTAGATATAGAGGATAGGCCCCTCAAAGGCGAATTTCTACAAACCGCCAAAATTGTTAATACTATGGTGGATCAACTCTCTTCCTTTGCTTCAGAAGTCACACGGGTAGCACGGGAAGTGGGAACCGAAGGAAAATTAGGCGTTCAAGCGGAAGTTCAAGGAGTAGCTGGAACCTGGAAAGATCTCACCGATAACGTTAATTTAATGGCGGGAAACTTGACCGGACAGGTGAGAAATATTGCCGAAGTTGCCACGGCTATTGCTAATGGAGATTTATCGAAAAAAATTACCGTTGATGTTAAAGGGGAAATTCTCGAACTCAAAAATACCGTTAATACAATGGTAGACCAATTAAACTCCTTTGCATCAGAAGTAACACGGGTAGCACGGGAAGTGGGAACCGAAGGAAAATTAGGCGTTCAAGCAGAAGTAAAAGGGGTGGCGGGAACGTGGAAAGATTTGACGGATAATGTTAATTTAATGGCAGGAAACTTAACAGCCCAAGTGCGAAATATTGCAGAAGTAACGACGGCGGTAGCGAATGGAGATTTATCGAAAAAAATTACCGTTGATGTTAAGGGTGAAATTTTAGAACTGAAGAATACGATTAATACAATGGTGGATCAGTTAAATTCCTTTGCTTCAGAGGTAACGCGGGTGGCGCGAGAGGTGGGAACGGAAGGGAAATTAGGTGTACAAGCGGAAGTTCGAGGGGTTGCAGGGACTTGGAAAGATCTCACCGATAGTGTTAACTCAATGGCGGGAAACTTAACGGGACAGGTAAGGAATATTGCGGAAGTTGCCACTGCTATTGCGAATGGAGATTTATCGAAAAAAATTACAGTTGATGTTAAAGGTGAAATTTTAGAACTGAAAAACACCGTTAATATTATGGTGGATCAACTTAACTCCTTCGCTTCCGAAGTAACACGGGTGGCGCGAGAAGTGGGTTCAGAAGGAAAACTCGGAGGACAGGCGGAAGTTCGGGGGGTGGCTGGTACTTGGAAAGATTTGACCGATAGTGTTAATTTTATGGCGAGTTCCTTAACGGGACAAGTGCGAAATATTGCAGAAGTAACGACGGCTGTAGCTAATGGAGATCTGTCTAAGAAAATTACCGTTGATGTTAAGGGTGAAATCTTAGAACTGAAGAATACTATTAATACAATGGTGGATCAATTATCATCCTTTGCGTCAGAAGTAACACGGGTGGCGCGAGAGGTGGGAACGGAAGGAAAATTAGGGGTTCAAGCGGAAGTTCGAGGAGTAGCAGGAACCTGGAAAGATCTCACCGATAATGTTAACTCAATGGCAAGTAACTTAACCGCACAGGTGAGAAATATTGCCGAAGTTGCGACGGCTATTGCTAATGGTGATTTATCGAAAAAGATTACAGTTCAAGTGAAGGGTGAAATTTTAGAACTGAAGAATACTATTAATATTATGGTGGATCAACTTTCCTCCTTTGCTTCTGAAGTAACACGGGTGGCGCGAGAAGTTGGTTCAGAAGGAAAATTAGGGGTACAAGCGGATGTTCGAGGGGTGGCGGGAACGTGGAAAGATTTGACGGATAGTGTTAATTTTATGGCGGGTTCCTTAACAGCCCAGGTGCGGAATATTGCGGCGGTAACGACGGCTGTAGCGAATGGAGATTTATCGAAGAAAATTACCGTTGATGTTAAAGGTGAAATTTTAGAACTGAAGAATACTGTTAATACAATGGTGGATCAATTAAACTCCTTTGCATCTGAAGTAACACGGGTGGCGCGAGAAGTCGGTTCAGAAGGAAAATTAGGGGTACAAGCGGAAGTTCGAGGGGTTGCAGGTACTTGGAAAGATCTGACTGATAGTGTTAACTTTATGGCGGGTTCTTTAACAGCCCAGGTGCGGAATATTGCGGAAGTAACGACGGCTGTGGCGAATGGAGATTTGTCTAAGAAAATTACAGTAGATGTTAAAGGGGAAATTCTCGAACTGAAAAATACTATTAATACAATGGTAGACCAGTTAAACTCCTTTGCGTCTGAGGTAACACGGGTGGCGCGAGAGGTGGGAACGGAAGGAAAATTAGGGGTTCAAGCGTATGTAAAAGGGGTGGCGGGCACTTGGAAAGATTTGACGGATAATGTTAATTTAATGGCGGGAAATTTAACAGCCCAAGTGCGGAATATTGCGGAAGTTGCTACTGCTATTGCAAATGGGGATCTGTCGAAGAAAATTACCGTTGATGTGAAGGGTGAAATTCTGGATCTGAAGAATACAATTAATACAATGGTCGATCAATTATCTTCCTTTGCGTCAGAAGTAACACGGGTAGCACGGGAAGTGGGAACTGAAGGAAAACTCGGAGGTCAAGCGGAAGTGCGAGGGGTAGCGGGAACCTGGAAAGACCTTACGGATAATGTTAACTCAATGGCTGGAAACTTAACAGCCCAGGTGCGGGGTATTGCGCGGGTGGTGACGGCGGTTGCGAATGGGGACTTGAAGCGCAAATTAATGTTAGAAGCCAAGGGGGAAATTGAAACCCTCGCCGATACCATTAACGAAATGATCGATACCCTAGCAACCTTTGCTGACCAGGTAACGACGGTGGCGCGGGAAGTGGGAATAGAAGGAAAACTCGGAGGTCAGGCGAAGGTACCGGGGGCGTCGGGAACTTGGAGAGACTTAACGGACAACGTGAACGAACTGGCGGCGAACTTAACCACTCAGGTGAGGGCGATCGCAGAAGTCGCAACGGCTGTTACAAAAGGAGATTTAACTCGATCTATTTCCGTTGAAGCTCAAGGAGAAGTGGCAATTCTTAAAGATAATATTAACCAAATGATTGCCAATTTACGAGAAACAACCCAAAAGAATACCGAACAAGATTGGTTAAAAACAAACCTGGCTAAATTCACTCGAATGTTACAAGGTCAACGAGATTTAGAAACGGTTTCTAAACTGATTTTATCAGAATTAGCTCCCTTAGTTTCGGCTCAACATGGGGTCTTTTATTTAATGGACTCGGGAGACAATCAATCCTATTTAAAACTTCTCAGTACCTACGCTTATCGGGAACGGAAACATTTAGCAAACCGTTTCCAATTGGGAGAAGGATTAGTGGGACAATGCGCCTTAGAAAAAGAACGAATTTTAATTACTGAAGTCCCTGAAAATTATATTAAAATTAGTTCGGGTTTAGGAGAATCAAATCCTTTAAATGCAGTGGTTTTACCCGTGTTATTTGAAGGACAAGTTACGGCGGTAATTGAGTTAGCTTCCTTCCGGCGGTTTAGTGAAATTCATTTAATGTTCTTTGATCAATTGACAGAAAGTATTGCCATTGTGTTGAATACCATTGCGGCGAGTATGCGAACGGAAGAATTATTAAAACAATCAACCGCTTTGGCTGAAGAATTGCAAAGTCAACAAAAAGAACTCCGTGAAACCAATGAACGATTAGAACAACAAGCTCGTTCCTTAAAAGCTTCGGAAGAACTGCTGAAAAGTCAACAGGAAGAACTGCAACAGAAAAACGAAGAACTCGAAGAAAAAGCACGATTATTGGCTGAACAAAATACAGAAGTTGAACGGAAAAATGGAGAAATTGAACAAGCTCGACGGTCTTTGGAAGAAAAAGCCGAACAACTGGCTTTAACCTCTAAATATAAATCGGAATTTCTAGCCAATATGTCCCATGAGTTGCGAACTCCTCTGAATAGTTTGTTAATCTTGGCGCGATTATTATCGGAAAATTCTGATAGTAACCTCAGCTTAAAACAAGTGGAATATGCCCAAACTATTCATGCGGCTGGAACGGATTTACTGGGATTAATTAACGATATTTTAGATTTAGCTAAAATTGAATCGGGTACAATCTCCGTTGAAATTGATCAAATTCTCTTCTCCGAACTGCAAAATTATATTGATCGAACCTTCCGCCAAATTGCCGTTGATAAAGGGTTGAATTTCCTGGTTGATTTTGATTCTAAACTCCCCAAAGGCATTTACACAGACCCCAAACGTCTGCAACAAATCCTCAAAAACCTGCTTTCCAATGCCTTTAAATTTACTGAAAAAGGACAAGTTACCCTGCGAGTTGAACTTGTGACCTTTGGTTGGAGTCACGAACAAAATACTTTAAATCAAGCGGATATGGTGGTTGCTTTTTCTGTGATTGATACCGGAATTGGAGTTCCTCCTGAAAAGCAACGCATTATTTTTGAAGCCTTCCAACAAGCTGATGGAACCACCAGCCGTAAATATGGGGGTACGGGTTTAGGATTATCAATTAGTCGGGAAATCGCTCAAATTCTAGGCGGAGAAATTATCCTCACCAGCACTTTAGGCGTTGGTAGCAATTTCACCCTTTATTTACCTTATCACTATCAAATCCAAGAGATCGAAGAAACCTCAGAAACCCGCCTCACCGGGCCGATCTCTTCTCCCCATTTTCGAGAACGGTTACGCTCCACACCCGCAGCCTTCGGTTCCTTGCGTTCCATCAGCCTGCCTTCAGAAAACCTGAAAATCGGAGAACCAGAAACCCAAAAGCTGCAAAATAACGGCAACCTAACCGACTCTTCTGCCGAAGAACAGTCTTCCTTAGCTTCTGCTGCGCCCACCCTGGCTCAGAAAGCGACTCAAGCCTATGCTCGACCCCAAACCGAGGCTCAACTGTCGGCGGGAGTGAAAATTCGAGATGATCGAGAACTTCTGCAACCGGGCCAGCGCGTTTTGCTGATTGTTGATCAAGATGTCGCTGAAGCACGCTTACTCTTAGAAGTCGCACGACAACAGGGTTTCAAAGGAATTGTCGCTTGTTCCAGTGATGCAGGTTTAACAATGGCGCGGGAATTCAAACCTTCAGCCATTCTTCTAAGTTTGCAGTTCCCCGGAGTTGAGGGCTGGACAGTCTTAGATCGGTTAAAACATGAAATTACCACCCGTCACATTCCGGTTTATGTGATTTCGGAAGAAGATGCCCAACATCGGAGTTTACAACTTGGAGCTCTAAGCTTTTTGAAAAAACCCATTAACCGGGAAATCTTAGTTGAACATATTGCCAAACTCAAGGCATTTATTGGAACATCTGTGAAAAAATTGTTAATGCTAGAAGGCAATCCTGAACAACGTCAGAGTATTATTGATATCATCGGAAATGGGGATATTTCGATTTCTTCCTTTGAAGCTGGGGAAGCCGCTTTAACAACTCTAAAAGCCGAACCGTTTGACACTGTGGTGGTCGGTTGGCAACTGACAGATATGAACGGAATAGAATGGCTAGAACAGTTAGAATCTGAAGAAAATTTAAGTACCATTCCGATTGTCTTTTATCATCCTCAACCCTTAACGAAAAAGCAAGAAACAAATCTGAAGAATTTGGCTAATAATATTACTCTTAAATTCGCCAAATCTCCCGAAAGTTTACTGGATTTAACAGCTTTACTTCTGCACCGAGTTCCGGCGGAATTACCGGAAGCAAAACGACAAATCCTGGAGGTGTTGCGTCAAACTGATGCGATTTTAGCCGGGAAGAAAGTGTTAGTCGTCGATGATGATGTGCGAAATATTTATGCGATCACCAGTATGTTAGAACGACATCTTATGGATGTGATGTATGCTGAAAATGGCAAAGAAGCGATCGCTAAATTACAAGCCACAACCGGAATTGATATTGTGTTGATGGATGTGATGATGCCCGAAATGGACGGTTACGAAACCATGCGAGCGATTCGGGCTGTCCCTAAATTTGAGAGCTTACCGATTATTGCCTTAACGGCTAAAGCGATGCAAGGCGATCGGGAAAAATGTCTTGACGCTGGAGCTTCCGACTATATTACCAAACCCGTCGATACAGAACAACTCCTCTCCCTCCTCCGCGTCTGGCTCTACCGTTAGATGGAGTCACAATACACCTGAAGTATTAGATATTAGAGGTGTTGTCAGTCATCGGTGTTCAGTCATCAGTGGAAGAGTTAACCGTTAGTCGTTAATCATCTTCAACAGTTAGCCAGGGAGGACACTAACACTAGAAAACTGATAACTGATAACTGATAACTGATAACTGATAACTGATAACTGATAACTGATTCCCATGACTCATGTTCTACTGGTCGATGATGAAGAAGCGTTGCGTGCGAGTTTGACTTATGCCTTAACCAAGGACGGCTACACCGTGACCACAGCCACCGATGGCATGACCGCCCTTAAACTATTCCATAAACAGGTTCCTGATGTCATTCTTTTAGATTTAATGCTACCGGGAATTGATGGCATGGAACTGTGCTGGCGAATTCGAGCTTTTTCTAATATCCCGATTTTGATGTTAACGGCGAAAGACCAAGACATCGATAAAATTTGGGGCTTAGAAGCGGGGGCGGATGACTATGTAACCAAACCCTTTAATACTCGTGAACTTCTGGCTCGAATTAAGGCCGTTTTACGCCGTCGTCACCCAGAAGAAAACACCAGTGATTAAATCCATGAGCGTCGGTTTTCCCCAAATCAAACTCAGATGGAATTCTATCCATCTCAAGTTGTTAACCACTTATCTGGTTTTAACAGCACTCGGAACGTCTTTGTTAGCGGGTTATATCCTCTTTTCCTTCTACGCTTATTTTATGCAAACCCGACAGGCGGAATTAGAGGACTGGACAGGGGCTCTGAGTGAAAGTGTGGCTGACGCTTTGGAAGAGAAAGATCTCCAACGGGTTGAAGTCATTGTTCAACGTTACGGTGCACCCCAAGCCTTCACGCTGCGGGTTTTTTCCCCCGAAGGTCGTTTACTGGCTAGTTCTAGCCTCGAAACGGACATTCAGGTGAAAGACTGGTTTGCTGTACCTGGAATGCGACAAGCGTTTAACCAGCAAACGGCCAAAGGACTCGCTAAAGGAGTTTTGTCCCAAGAAGATCGCTTATTTGTTGCCCGTCCCATTATTCGTAATCAACGAATGTTAGGGGTATTACGAATGTCGATTACTTTGGCTCAATTTCAGGCGAAGTTTCAAACGGTGATCTGGACAATTTTAGGGTCTCTGGTGGTAACATTCCTCTTGTGTGCGGTAATTAGTGAATGGTTTACCCGCAGTATTGCCCAGCCCATTCAGGCGATGTCTCTGTTTGCAATGCGTTTGGGTAGTGGTCATCTTGGCGAAAAATTAACCCTGAATCAAAGCGATGAAGTCGGGCAGTTAGCCTTGGAATTAAATCGCATGAGCGAACGATTAGCGGCTCTGGATCAGGAGAGACGGGCTTTTTTGGCAAATGTCTCCCATGAGTTACGGACTCCGGTGAGCAACGTTTATGTTACCCTAGAAGCCTTAGCCAGTGGAGCGGATCAAGAACCGGAACTGCGCCAACGGTTTATGCAGACGGCTCAAGAGGAAACTAAACGTTTATCCCAACTCATTCATGATTTGTTAGATTTGGGACGCTTAGAAGCCGGAATTACGGAGCTAGAAACCCAACCGTTACACCTGCGGAACTTGATTAATCGGGCTGTTAGAGCGATGGAATCCCGTCTGAGACGTGCCGATGTGGAAATTACCCTCAATATTCCTGATGTAGAACTCCAGGGCGACCCAGAACGCTTGTTACAAGCCTTTCTCAATATTCTGGATAATGCGATTAAGCACTCCCATCCTCAATCTACCGTTTCTCTGAAGGGAACGGAGGAGGGGTCTCAGGTGGCTGTGGAAATCCAAGATCAAGGCAAGGGAATTAGTCCGACGGATCTTCCCCATATTTTTGAACAGTTTTACACCGCCGAGCGATCGCGTCAAGGTCGAGGAACGGGTTTGGGTTTAGCCATCGCCCGTCGTATTGTAGAAGCTCATGGGGGAAATATTACGGTCAAGAGTTACTTGGGTAAAGGTGCTATTTTTACGCTCTATCTTCCCATTCATCAGTAATCAATTATCAGTAAACAGTCATCCTTGTAAAAGTTAGGGAAAAGGGAAATAGACCATTGTGCGAAGCACAGTAATCAATATTTTTACCCATTACCAATTGATAACTGATAACTGATAACTGATAACTGATAACTGATAACTGAACTAATATGCCTAATTCTAAAGTTAATATCCTTATCGTTGATGACCATTGGGAGAATCTACTCGCCTTGGAGGCTATTTTAATCTCTCTGGGTCAGAATATTGTTAAAGCATCTTCTGGGGAAGAAGCCTTAAAATGTCTGCTGCAAAATGATTTTGCCGTAATTTTATTAGATGTGCAGATGCCGGGAATGGATGGGTTTGAAACAGCAAGTTTAATTCGACAACGCGATCGCACCCGCTCGACACCGATTATATTTCTCACGGCTTTTAGTAAAAATGAAAATTTCATGTTTAAGGGATATTCTTTAGGGGCGGTAGATTATTTAATTAAACCCCTAGAACCGGAAATTTTATTATCCAAAGTAACGGTTTTTGTAGAATTATTTCAAGCGACAATTGCCTTAAAAAAAAGTGAAGAACAATTTCGCTCCTTAAGTGCTTGTTCACCAGTGGGAATTTTTGTAATTGATATAGAAGCTCGATGTACCTATACCAATCCTCGCTTTCAAAGCATTTTTGATCAGGTCAATGAAGCAAGTTTTCCTGAAGGCTGGTTAGAATTTGTTCATCCCCAGGATCGAGATCAAACTGGGGAACAGTGGTTAACTTGGATTCAAAAAAAACAGGAATATTCCCAGGAGTTTCGCCTGAATACTCCGTCTAATTTAGTGCGCTGGGTGAAGATGAAAGCTGCCCCCATGATTTCTTCCGATGGTGATTTACTCGGTCATGTGGGAACCATAGAAGATATTACAGACCGCAAACAAGCCGAAGAAGCTCGTGCTCAGTTTATTCGGGAACAAGCGGCTCGACAACAAGCCGAAGAAGCTAATCGTTTAAAAGATGAATTTCTAGCTACCCTTTCCCATGAACTCCGCACTCCATTAAATTCAATTTTAGGTTGGTCTAAACTTTTAAGAAATCAGAAATTTAGTGAAGATAAAACTCGAAAAGCCTTAGAAACCATTGAACGTAATGCTAAATTACAAGCGAAACTCATTGAGGATATTTTAGATATTTCGCGGATTATTATTGGAAAAATGCAGCTTAATAGGGTTCCGGTTAATATTATTTCTGTAGTGGAAGCTGCTATTGATGATTTATATTTGAGCTTTGCAGAAAAAGAAATTGATTTAAACTTTAAACATTCTCAATCTCTTGCTTCTAAACTCCATCATTCTTATTGGGTAGCAGGAGATGCTCGTCGCTTACAACAAATTATCTGGAATCTTTTATCAAATGCCATTAAATTTACACCCCAAGGCGGTGCTGTTGAGGTAGAATTATTGATAGAAACTAGCCCGGAAAAAGCTCAAAATAATTTTAATTTCAAGGATTTGTCTACAAACTCCTGGGTGGTGATTCAGGTAACAGATACAGGAATTGGGATTCCTGGAGAATTTCTGCCTTATGTGTTTGACCGTTTTCGTCAAGCAGATGGCAAAACCACTAAATATTATGGGGGGTTAGGTTTAGGATTAGCCATTGTTCGTAACTTGGTGGAAATGCAAGGGGGAACGGTTGCGGTCGAAAGCGCCGGAGAAAACCAAGGCGCTACCTTCAGCGTTCAGTTTCCCTTACTGGACGTGAATCTCGATTCCTATACCCCACCCGAAAACTTGGAAACGGCGGAGGGGGTAATACCGCAAGCAGAATCGGTTTTGGCGGGGTTACGGGTCTTAGTGGTAGATGATGATTCTGATACCAGAGAACTGTTAATTCAAGTTCTGAGAGAGTATGATATCGAGGTACAGGCGGTGGCATCGGTTCAGACTGCGATCGCAACGATTGAGCACTCTTTACCGGATTTGATCATTAGTGATATTTGTATGCCAGATGAAGATGGTTATTCCTTGATCCAAAAATTGAGATCTCTTGAACTCACCCACGAAGGACGGCTTCCGGTAATTGCAGTTAGTGCTTTTACTCACTCAGAAGCGGTGAATCAGGCAATGACGGAAGGTTTTGATGGGTATCTATCCAAGCCTGTTCTTCCGGGTGAATTAGTCAGTACCATTACTCGGTTGATGCAAGAAACTCAATATCGTTATGTTTCTAAATCTAAAGAGTTTCAAGAATCTCGGTTCACCAATCAGTTCACCGCTTAAAATGAAGAGTAACCTCCTATGCTGATTAAGGGAAAACGGGATTTATGGAACGTTCAAAACTGATTGCTTATATTACAGGTGCGATTTCAATTCTGCTGGCACTGGCTTATTTATTAATTGTTTCTGTATTGGATTTTCGAGGAGAAATGTTACCTGCACCAATCAGCCAAATTCCCTTAATTTTATAGTAGGGAACGGTTGAATTAAAAACAAAGTCCCGAATATTACTTAAATACAATGACTCAAGATAAACACGCAGCAATTTTTGATGGTTTTTTGGCTCTTGTTAAAGCTCCTTATGGAGATTTTTCAGGAATTGGAAAACTTTCTAAAGAACTTAATGATGATTCTACTTTAGAACAGATTGTCAATTTTCTTCGTCAAAATCCTCAAGGTGAACGTGCATTCAAAGAGCGTCCCCTTTTAGGAAATATTGATTTACAGCAACTTCATGAGCTACCTCAAAATACTTTGGGTTACATTTATTCTGATAAAATGCTCAAAAATAATTTAAAACCTGTTCCCGTTGAAAAAATAGAAGATAATGACTTCTCTTATTTGGCAATTCATATTGGTGAAACCCATGATATCTGGCACATTGTAACAGGTAGTGATACTGATAAGCCAGGTGAAGTTCAATTACAAGCTTTTTGTGTAGCGCAGTTACATCATGATCGTTTATTTATATCGCTCTTATCTAAAAATTTACTCAAGACTGCCCTTGAAGAAATAGAGTTTGCTGAATCTATTATGGATGCTTTAACGAAGGGATGGACTATGGGAAAAAAAGCTAAACCCCTGTTTGGAATCCAATGGAATAGTCTCTGGGAAAAGCCATTAGAAGATATTCGCCTTTCTTTAGATATTGCTGTTTAGTCTTTATCTATTACATCTATAAAGAATGTGCTTAAGCACAACAACTAAGGTTTCATCTGACGACGCAATAATAATGAATTGGTGACAACACTCACCGAACTTAAAGCCATCAAAGCACCTGCCATTGAAGGACTTAATAAGATTCCAAATTGCGGAAATAATAATCCAGCAGCCAGAGGAATGGCTACAATATTATAACCAAATGCCCAGAATAGATTTTGACGAATTTTATTAAAGGTGGCGCGACTTAATTGAATAGAATCGACAATATCCATTAAAGAATTTCGCATTAATACAATATCTGCGGTTTCATTAGCAACATCCGTACCCGTTTCTAACCCTATCCCAATATCCGCTTGCGCTAAGGCGGGTGCATCGTTAATTCCATCTCCCACCATTGCTACAACTTGACCTTGTTGTTGTAAAGTTTGAATCACATTCACTTTACCTTCGGGTCGAACTTCGGCAAAAATATCCTCTGATTTTAAGTTTAGCTCAGAAGCGATCGCAGTAGCAACAGATTGGCGATCGCCCGTTAATAAAATCACCCGCAACCCCATATTTTTTAACTGTTCAAGGGTTAATTTAGCATCGGTTTTTAAGGGGTCACTCATTGCCATTACCCCAACAACTTTACCCTCAATGGCAATATAAACCATCGTTTTTCCTAAAAATTCCGGTAAAGGTTGAGGCGGAATAATATTAGATTCAATTAATCCCGCTAAATTCCCCACAAATACCCTTTTATTATCAATTATTGCGGATACTCCTAAACCCGGTTGAGTTTGAAAATCAGATGCGGTTAATAAGGGTAAATTTTGATGGTTCGCTTCTGTTAAAATCGCTTCAGAAATGGGATGATTTGAACCTTGTTCTACCGTTGCCGCGAATTGTAATATTTCTTGAGACGATAACCCAGAAATTGAAAGGCAATCTGTTATTGTGGGAGAACCTTGTGTTAAGGTTCCCGTTTTATCAAATACAATGGTATTCAGTTGGTGGACTCGTTCTAAAATATCCCCGCCTTTAATTAATAATCCTCGTTCTGCACCCATTCCTGAACCGACTAAAATAGCTGTGGGTGTTGCTAATCCCAAGGCACAGGGACAAGCGATGACTAATACCGCAATGGCTAATTTTAAACTTAATAATAAAGGCGCATTTGTGGCAATTTCTACCCCCGCTAAGGTCATCACATCCGGCCAAATTCGAGTTCCTAACCCATACCAAAATAAAAAGGTTAAACTCGCTAAACTCATCACCAAATAAGTAAAATATCCTGCGACTGTATCCGCTAATTTCTGTATCGGAGCTTTACGAGTTTGAGCGGTTTCTACTAACTGCACAATTTGTGCTAAAATTGTATCGGAACCCGTGCGCGTTGCTTCGATTAAAATCACCCCAGATTGATTAATTGTTCCGGCTGAAATATTATCATCAATTTGTTTTAAAATTGGCATGGATTCCCCCGTTAACATCGATTCATCAACGGTGGTTGTCCCAAATCGAATTTCTCCATCAACGGGTATTTTTTCACCGGGTAAAACTTGTAACCATTCCCCGACTTTGACTTGTTCGGCGGGAATTTCCACACTATTTAAAATTCCGGTATCCTGAGATTGAGGGGGTATTAAACGCGCTGTTGTGGGCTGTAATGCAATTAACGATTGAAAGGCGGTGGCGGCACGTTGTCGAGCGTACTGTTCTAAGGTTTTTCCTAGTAAAATAAATCCCAATAACATTACAGGTTCATCAAAGAAACATTCCCAACCCAATTGGGGAAATAATAAAGCAACAAAACTGGTTAAATAGGCGGTTAAAGTTCCCAGTCCGACCAATGTATTCATATTGGGAGCATTGTTCAATAAACTCCGCCCGCCATCAATAATAATAGAACGTGCCGGAAATAATAAGGCAATGGTAGCTAGTCCCCAATGAAACCAAATATTACTCAGTAAAGGAATATGGGGAAAACCAAAATGATGTAAATGTCCAATACTTGATAACAATAACAACAGACCACAAGTAACAATGCGTTGAATTTGTTTTCCCATGTCTTGGCGATGTCGCTCTTGTAACGCCTTTAATTTGTCCGTAGCGCTAGACGTTAAACTGCGAGGTTGGGTGGGAAACCCAGTATTAGTTAAAATTTCAGCTAAGTTTTCCGGCTTAATTTGGTTGACTGCACATTCAACCGTTGCTACTTCTGTTGCTAAATTCACCGCAGCCGAAATGACTCCCGGTTGTTGGATGAGTTGACGCTCCACCGCTTTAACACATCCAGCACACTGCATCCCTCCCACATCTAAAATAATTGTTTCCGTTTGAGGTGGGGATAAGGTTTCATCCGTAACAGGTTTGGGAGCAAGTTGCATAACGGTTTGGGGTCGTAACAACGCAGTGCAGATCACAGAGATTATAGAACAATTGGCGGTTGAGGGTTGACGGTGAACTGTTACAGAGCTACGCATTACAGTTGTAGAAACGCTACGGCATAAATAGGCGCGTGTAGAGACGCGCCATGGCGCGTCTCTACTAAATTCAGCAAACCCTCTCAGTGCTTACTATTGCCTATTGCCTATTGCCTATTGCCTATTGCCTCCCCTATACAACCTTGATCTCAAAGGCGGATAAACTTAACATATAATTTACCTACTGCTTCAGGTATTAATAACTTTTGTTAAGTTGTGACTCGTTTTTGATCCATTCGTCACAATTGATGTACGGACATTTCGAGTCAAACCCACTTCGACAAAGCGCTTGTAGCCTATCCGACGGTTCAACCGCCGACGTCGAGCTATTGTGCCCTGTATTTTCTCGCCATTCCCCTAGCCTATGGAAACTTTAGAATTCATCATCTATCCAGACGGCCGTGTGCAGGAGAAAGTCACTGGCATTGTTGGGGCTTCTTGTGCAGAAGTCACGGCTGCACTAGAAGCCGAATTAGGCATTGTATTAACTCAGGAAACCACTTCTGAGTATTACGCCCAGAACCAACAACAGTCAGATAGTGCGACAACCCATGTGGGTTCGAGCCATTGGTAAATTCTGTTTTTGAGTTCACTAAACATCTCGTTGAAAATCGCCAACTATGTCACACTTTAGCCAAATCAAAACCCAAATTCGTAATCTTACCTCATTACAAACTGCTTTAAGCGATCTGGGCATTGACTGGAAAGCTGGCCCCAAAGAGGTGCGCGGTTATCAAGGTCAAACCCGTCCGGCTCAAGTCGTCATTGAGCAAGACAATGGCTATGACCTAGGCTTTACTTGGAATGGCCAAGAATACGAGTTTGTTGCTGATTTACAATTTTGGCAACAAGCTGTTCCCGTTGATCATTTTTTAAGCAAAATCACTCAACGGTATGCTTACCAAACCGTTGTTAATGAAACCGCCAAACAAGGGTTTCAAGTTTCAGAACAACAAAATCATCAAGATGGTTCCATCCGCTTAGTTTTACAACGCTGGAGTGCCTAATGTCTGATGGGTCTGTATCGCTAACTGATCCCGTTTCCGAACGGTCTGGGTTAGAACCGGAACTGGGCGGATTTTTGCGAAATGCGCCGGAACGGTCTGGGTTTGAGCCAGAACTCGGCGGTGCATTACGGCAAAAAGGGGTTTATGTGGATGAACTCACCTGTATCGGGTGTAAACACTGTTCTCACGTTGCTCACAATACCTTTTTTATCGAAGAAAGTTATGGTCGAGCTCGTGTTTTTCGACAGGATGGCGATTCAGAAGCGTTAATACAGGAAGCAATTGATACTTGTCCGGTCAATTGTATTCATTGGGTTGATTACACTGAACTGAAACGTTTAGAAGCAGAACGTCAAGAACAGGTAATTCCCGTTGTCGGTTTCCCCGTCGAAGCCGCGATGGCACGTCGGAAACGCCACCAGGAACAACGGAAACGAGAGAATTCTCCAACCGAATAACTTTTTTCTGGTGGGCTAAAAACTGCCATTTTTTATATTCATTTTATGGAATTAGGCGAAAGGAGAATTTTCTTCTTTTGCCTATTTTAATCTTTCGTCTTAAATATAATAAATTAGGAGAATAAAAAATGCTACGGTATGAAATAGTGATTTATTGGAGTCATGAAGATCAAGCGTTTATTGCAGAAGTACCAGAGTTACCTGGATGTGCTGCGGATGGAGCAACCTATCAAGAAGCATTAGAAAATGTAGAAATTATTATGCAAGAATGGATGGAAACAGCGCAAGATTTAGGACGTTCTATTCTTGAACCTAAAGGACGATTATTGTTAGCTTAATACGGCTATAACGAATTTATAAAAATTTGTAGGGGCGGGTTCTTCCAGAGCTTTGTAACTTCACCAAAATATTACTAAACTCGCCCCAAGCCTGACTGACAAGCAGATATTAGAATAACTGATATTGCAGATGATTCAACCGTTATTTCGTTAAATATCGTTGATTGTACAAACTCCACTCGCTTTCATTTCCTCTATCTTGTCAGTTAAGTATTGGATCACTTCTTCTATAACCTCCATAATCGCATTAATATTATTTTCTTGTCCACGATTTATTAATTCAAACCATTCGTCATCAATAAGATCCTCTACCAGTTTTGAGTATTTTGGATGAGATCCATTATGAAAATAAAGGGGCAGTGACAAAAGATTCATAGGACTATTTTCATAAAAAACAGGTCGAGCTCTTAAGATCAATATACTTTTTCTACAAACTTCCAAAGGTATAATGTGATGTACTACATCTGAATCACTCGATTTCTTGATTGAAGGAGGTTTTCTAATAATCTCCGCTATAGCTTCTAAATTTTCAGGGGTAAACTTATCTCCCTGAACTCTTGCAGCATTCATTAATATTAATAATAACTGTTCAAATGTTACAGTCATCTCATAGATTTTACGATTCTTAGTATTTCTTTGTTTTGTTAGTCGTAGTTTTTGGTTGTTGAAATCAAATTCTCCAAAATAATCTCCCGGCTCAATATTAAGCCGTTTTGATAGCTCACTATTTTTATCAATTGTAATATTTTCAAAATATCTCTTTTCCTGTCCCATTATCCTACTCTCCGTCCTAGTGACATTACCAATTTTATAAATAATTTATAAAACTCATACAACTCATTATCATTAAGAATTTCCTGGAAACGTTGATTATATTTTGAACGATCTAATTTTCGGAGCTTACGAATAATTTTTTGTTGTTCAGGATTTATTCTTCCTTGTTTTTCTTCTTGTTTGAGCGCGTCATCAAAATTTTTTAAAAATTCATCAATAGTCATATTATCTACTTCTTTTTTCACATCTTCCGGGGTAATTGAAGAAGGGGATCTTCCCGAACTAGAACTTTTGATACCTAAGAAACCCAATAAAAAAGTTAGGGTAAGTGACCAGACAAAGAAAACTGGGTAAACATACCAAAACCATTCGGGATGAGTTACTTGTGAAAAGCTACCTTGATGACAAAAAAGGCCGTCAATTAATAAACAGAAACCACCGAAAATGACCATACCTGGGATAATAGCAATAGCATTGCCTAAAAGATCTCCAATTCCATTAAAGCTTCCCGACGGTGAAATCATTTCATCAATAAACAGACCCATCGCTGGGACTAATCCTAAAATTGCCCAGCCAATTAAAAATTTTGTTTGAAAACGAACTGAATTAGATCCAAATGCCATGAGCACTCTCCTAATGAAAAACTAGATAATCTGAAATTTACAAAGTTTTGGTGTTGAATTATAAAATTTAATAATTACATTGTTCTCAATAAAATATCATTCTATTGGTGGTTGACACAAGCGAAAATAGTGGTATAGTGTGGGAACTTTTGAAATATTTCGGGTTCTCAAATCGTGGGAAAAAGTGGGAAAAAGTTACCATAATTGCAAAAAGTGGGATAAAGTGGTAAAAATTCAGACTCAACAACAACCTCACCTACATTTATGGATATTCAAGAAGTCTTGCAGTGGACTGATGAACAGGTGTTTGCTAAAACAGGAAAACATCTCGACTCTCTGCAAAAAGCGATACTAGAAGGAACTTGGCAACATCAAAAATACGGAGAAATCGCAGAGAATTATAACTGTAGTCATGATCATGTTAAAAAACAAGCTTGGAAATTATGGAAACTTCTATCTGATATCCTAGAGGAAGATATAAAACAGTCAAACTTTCGTTCTCTTTTTGAAACATTAGGTTCTTATAGTAATATCACTAATAATTGTGTAAATATTGTCAATAATAGCGTTAATTTGAATGGTAAAAATTCACAATTTTCAGAAATAACACAACATCAAAACCCTGATTTACAAAAAGATAGATCGCACCCACCTAATAACAATAACCCTAATCTAAATCAACCTAGAAAATCTGATTTGACAGAAGCACCCGAAGTTTTAAGCTTTTATGATCGCACTTCTGAACTCTCTACCCTAAAACAATGGATATTAGAAGAACAGATGCGACTTATTACAATATACGGACTGAGTGAAATTGGGAAAAGTGCGATCGCAGTTCAACTCATTAAAGAAATTCAACAGGAATTTGATATTATTATTTGGCGAAGTTTAAGCCAAAAACCCCTATTATTAGAATTGAAAACAAATTTAATTCAATGTTTATCTCAAACAGAAGATTCTCCTTTGCCTACTGTTTTAGATTATTTTCGTTCTTATCGATGTTTACTAATTTTAGATGATCTGCAATCTATTTTTATTTCAGGACAATTAGCGGGTCAATATTTACCGAATTATGAAGATTATGGCTTATTTTTTAAACAAATTGCGACTTCATGCCATCCCAGTTGTTTAATACTTCTGAGTTGGGAAAAACCGAGAGAAATTTATATCTTAGAGGGAAAAAATTCTTGTATTAGGACTTTACATTTACAAGGGTTAGGAGAGGGAGGAAAAGCAATTTTAGAGGAGAAAGAATTACTGGATGAGGAACAATGGCTAGAGTTGATTAACCTGTATCAAGGTCATCCTATGGCCTTAAAACTAATTGCTAATACAATAGACAATCTTTTTAATGGTTATGTTTCTAATTTTTTAAACAGTAAAACTGTATTTTTAGGAGATTTAGAATTTCTTTTTCAAAGCCATTGGCAACGTTTATCTGTAGTAGAAAAACAAATTATAATTGAAATGGCAAATCAATCAGAGGAAGTAGAGATTGAACCCATGATATTAGTGTTAAAATTGTCCTTGGACGAAATCATCAATGGAATACAATCTCTACAACGTCGAGGGTTACTAGAAAGAGGAAAAGAAGCAAATCACTCTAAATTTTTTCTTGACCCTTTGTTTAAAATCTATATGTCAAAAAAAGGAATCAATTAATAATATATCTAATTGTTTTTGGTTTCTCATTTGATATAATCAATTCAATAGGTATGACTAGGTGCGTGCGAGAAGCTCTTACGCACCCTACTGATTAATTACTTTATTGGGTTATATTCAGCTAATAATTTCTCTAATTTAGCTTGATCAACTTTAGATAATAGTTTTTCGGCTTCGTGATTATCTCGAATTGTTTTCGCTAAGGTAAAAGAGGAACCCACCGAGAAAGTTAATCCCATTCCCATAAATCCTTTGACCCAAATATCAACGGGGAGGTAAGCAATCCCAACCGCAGTTGTAGACACAGCAAGAATAAACGAAACCCAAACTTGAAGAATCCAAGCGGGTGTGTCTTTTTGTGCAACCATTTGTTTATTGCTCATTACTGTTGCTCCCATTTTGTATTAGTTTGGGTCTATCTTAATGGGGGTTGACAGAACTTGTTAATAATAGTAGACAGTTTTTGAAACTGTACACCCGACCACGATAACTAGGTTATTCAGCGCGTAACCAACCATTGAGGGTAAAGCGTCCATCTTCAAAGCGTCGGGACGGACAACTAACGGGCATAACTTCATGTTTACAACGACTATCAAAAAAAACGATACTATTATTATGAGGTTCAATGTCAATAAATTCCCGTTCATTTAAAGCATAACCATTTTGCCATTCCGTTGCATACAATCTTAAATTTCCCCCCGAAAAATTTTTAGGTTCTTTATAAAAATAATAAACGTAAGTTAGGATGCGAGTATTGGTTTCAGGACTTCCAGAATCATTATGAATTTTATAAAAACACCCATCATTATGAGCGGTTAATTGCATTTCTACTTGAGCAACGCTAAAGGGTGTAATATTTAATTGGGTTAAAATTGAAGGAAGTGTAGCAATTATTTTTTTACGGAGAAATTCATAAAAATCAGGGAATAGCGTTGCATATAAAATAGAAGATTTACGATAATTAATGGCTTGAGTCGTCGTTTTAGAATTGACAAATTTACTCGGTTGTTTTAAAGCAATTTTTAAGGCTTCTTCGTGTTCTTTCGGGGATAAGAAACTTTCAATTTGGACATAATTGGCGGGTAAAATTGTTAGCTGATTCTCAGGAATAATAGGTGCTGAAGTTGGGAGAACTTCAACGGTCGTTGCAGCAAGTTGGGGAACAGGAACCTTGTTAGAAAGTGAAGATGAACTCAGCAGAGAAGGAGATTGTAAAAGTTCAAGGGGAGTAACAGAAGAACATCCTGCCAGTTCTAATATTTTTAAGGCAATATTCGCTCGTTCTGAAGGGGAAACTTTCTGATCTTGAAGCAAGGTTTCTAGGGTTGTAATCGATTGATTAATTAAACTCTTGAGTCTTTCTGTGGGAATAAGACTCTCGGTTGTAGGAGGGATAGTATTCATACAGAGTTCGAGCAAATAGTGCTAGAAAGCTATTCTATCTATGGTGACACAAATTTTATCCCAACGGTAGAGACGCGCCATGGCGCGTCTCTACGAGAGGTTAAATTTCGTCCCAACCACTGACACCGGAAGACATCACATAACTGGTGACGCTGGCTTCAAAGAAATTAGCTTTAGTATGCGCTTCTTTTTTGGTATCCGAGAAGCGTTCTAAATGGGTATAGGGACTTTTACTGTACTTTTTATCGGTGTAAAGGGGTTCTAAACCGATAGAACGTAGCCGAATATTGGCTAGATATTTGGTGTATTGTTCGGTACTAGATTCGGTGATTCCTAAGATATTATTTCCCACAATATGATTCGTCCATTTACACTCATGTTCAACGGCAGTATTGAACATTTCATAAATTTGGTCAACGGAGTGGGTAAATACTTGCATGGCTTCAGGAATTAACTTTTGGAATAACCGAACATGAGAAAGTTCATCACGGTTAATCATTTTGAATATATCAGCCGATCCCGGCATTAACATCCGTGACGCTAAATTGTAGAAGTAGATAACGCTACTACCCATCCTTTCAGTAGGGGCTAGAACATACCATTATCTTTAACCTGTCGTTTTTAAGATTTTTAATCTGATAGACAACACCTGTTAAACTTGCCATACAGATCACTATTAAATCAGATGATAAATCCATTATCAAAGTCAATCCGTTTATGGTCAAGTCGGTTAAAGATACTCACCCTCTGTTCGTTGAACCTTCTCCTTTTATGCGGAGCTTGGCTGCTGATTGCCCATTGTAAAGATTAGATCCCTTGCGGCTTCCAATCAATCCTTTAACTTTTTTCTGCTCTCGCACAGCCGCGCTTATCATTTCTAATTTCGCTTTGGTATAAAGGCTTTAGGGAGTTCCAGCAATTTGATGAGTTTTCACTAACATCTCGCGGTGCTAGGGGGCCATTAATTTAACCCATTGTAGAAGTAAAGCCCTTCTAACATATAATCGGCTAACAGAGCAATGAAATAGTTTTCAGCCGTGGAATCATCAATATATTTTTGATAAATTCCGGCAATAAATTCACAGCGATCGCGTAAAACTTCATCTGTTCTCCAAAAATCATAGACAAAATTTCTCCGATCCGATGGAATAATCGTCTCTATCATGTATTGATAGGACTGATTGTGCATTGCTTCTTGAGAAGTTTGTTCTGCCATACACAGGCTAATTTCTGGGGCAGTTACACAACTTTTCAGATGAGGAATAGTTAAACTAAGCAATAACCTCACGGTTACTGCTCGTCTTCAGAACCGGACTTGAGACTTTCACCTCATCCGGCTCCTCAATGATTTGGCTCTTGTCATGAGTACCTTGAGAACTGTCATCTCTGACGGTTTTCTTGTCGTGGCAATGTCGATGTAGAAGTTGAAGGTTTTTGTACTCATCTTTTCCGCCTTTTGATAAAGGAAGGATAAGTCCCGATTTCTAGTACATCTTCTTCTTTAATGTACAATCCGCATTCTGAGCATTTCCCATTTTGTTTCTTCAAGAGCATTGCTACTCTTTTAGGAACTTCCGGGCGTTTGCCCATTCTTTGACTCCAGTATTTCCAGTTACCATCATAGGGCGATAGATTTTCTTTGACTTTGACATGGGATTTTATAGGAGTATCTGCATGGAGTAGTAGTCGAGTTAATTTATCCTCCTTACGACAAGCAAATACCCAGTTTCTATTTCCCTCAGAATGCCAATATCTATTCGCCACCCATTTATCAGTTTTATTCTGATGACGATGTTTACCCCAGCTTAACAATTTGTAGAATATAAGATGATCTATTTTAGCATAGATATCTTTACTCACCACACCCGAAAAATAATTGCACCATCCCCGGATTATCGGGTTTAAGTTATCAATCAAAGCCTTTTGGGGTGCTGATTGATGTTTGTCAATCACTTCGCTGATGTTTTGATAATATTCCTTAATCGATTGCCGACTGGGTTTGATGAGGGTTTTGTATCCTAGTAATCGTCCACCTTTTGTGGTTCTTCCAGAGTGATGTTTTCCGACTTTGTATTGTCGAACATTAAACCCTAGAAAATCAAATCCAGGTTCTTGATTCTCATACGGGTTAAGAGTATGAGTTATTCTGGTTTTACTAGGTTTCAATTCCAATCCCATGCCTTTTAACCATTCAGAAATTATTTCTTGACATCGTTGGACAATGGTTATGTCTTCGTGAAGAATCACAAAGTCATCGGCATATCGGATTAAGCTTATTGCCTTAGCTTTATCTCTGGGTGATAATTTTCCGGGTAAAGTTTTAACAAATTCCTTAATCTGATATTCCATCCCATGAAGGGCAATGTTAGCCAGAAGTGGAGAAATGACCCCTCCCTGTGGCGTACCCTTTGATGTCGGGAACAATTGCTTACCGTCCATAACTCCGCTTTTCAGCCAAGCCCGAATTTGTCTTCGTAATTTGGGATAGGTATTGATTTTATTGAGCAATTGTTCATGGTCGATGCCATCAAAGCATTGAGCGATATCTGCATCAAGCACAAACTTGGGTTTTTGCTTAATAGCATTAAAGATTGCTTGGATTGCATCATGGCATGAGCGTCCTGGTCTGAACCCGTATGAATTGGGTTCAAATCGTGCTTCCCATTCAGGCTCTAATCCTAGTTTGACTAGGGCTTGTAATGCACGGTCATATATTGTTGGTATTCCCAAGGGTCTTTTTTCTCCATTCGGTTTAGGTATCCATACCCGCCGCGTTGGTTTAACTTTTGACCCAAGTTTCAGGTTTTTTACCAGATTTAGACGTTGTTTAGGGGTTAATGATTTAATCCCATCAACACCTGCTGTCTTTTTACCTTGGTTATCCTGAGTCACCTTTCTGACCGCCAGCATTTTTGCTGACCAGGACTTCATCAATGTTTTCTGGAGTCTGCGAACGACTTTAACATCACCACGACTTGAGGCTCGATAGATTCTCTTTTGCAGCTTATAAATTCGGCGTTCCAACTTGCGCCAGTTCACCTGATTCCATTCCACCGTAGTCTTTAAACTCGTATTAGACATATTTACTACTCATTGAAACTCTACCTTCCAAATCATCGTGAGTCTGTCTGCATATCTCAGGTATTACCCTGAGCTTTCGCTTCTGACTCAATCCTTCCGACTCGCTGCATCCGGTTAGCACCTACTCGGAATATTCGACCTTTCCGAGAGCATACGAGGGGTTACTTCGTTCCAAATGACCATTCTATGTACCTTTAGAGTGATGCTCTACGCCGGGTTTATGGGAAGTGCAGGGTGGTCTATTGCAAATTAGCCACCTCCATTAGCCTTTGCCTTTTGGCTCCAGGGTATCAGCCCTATTTCCCTGGTTCACAAGTTACGACGCTTCAGACACATCTTCGTTATCTACTCATGGGTACTTTGCTCAACAGTTATCGGTTACGCTGATTCAGCTAGACTCCCGATAGTCTGCCTTTTCGCCCCGCTTTACGGATTGATGGCTAGTCGCTACCGTAGGGGTGATGCTGTCACTCTTGCACCTAGAGGGTAGGATTTTCACCTACATGGTCATTTAGTTGTCAAGGTTTTTCCAACCTTGCCGACTCCACATCAATCTTAGAGACTGACTTTTGAGCCGAACGAATCGCACTTGCAGGTTTGAATGGAATCTAAAAACGTTAAATAGGATAGAATTCCATCAAAAGCCCAGCGTTCATCGGGAGTTAAATTAACATAATCCACGACATCTTGAGTAATATCTAATTTTTCAGGTACCCAGAAATTCTCGCGCATTTGTTTGTATAATCCCACAGCCCAGGAATAACGCACGTCGTTTAACTGCATTAAATTTGTGGTTTCTCCAAACCAAATTGAACGATGAGCAATATCATCGTTTCCATTGGGGTTAAAAATGGGATTTATGGGCATCTTTAAAGGTTTTTTATGCCCATTTTTATCCATTGCTGATGATGAAAAGAAGTCTAGGGTCATACTTGTAAAATAGAGTAGTGCAAGATTACTTTATCTTACAAGTATGACATAGTGCTATAAGCTTAACAATTTAACTATTAGTTTGCACAAGCCACACAGCTATCATCGGCTTCTTTGAAACTATCACGCTGTACAGTCCTGACATAATAAACGGCTTTACACCCTTGTTGCCAAGCTAAAATTAATGTATCAAAAATGTCTTTAGCTTTGATGGTGCGATCAGGTTCATCGGGGAAATAAATTCCTTCGTTGAGATTAAACATTAATTCCATTGAAATTCCGGTATCAATCCATTGTTGAACAGTAGCAACTGCTTTCACAACAATTTGTTGATTGAGGCTTTTATTTTCCGGGTAAAACCAGAAATGATCTCGCAGAAAAGGTGGCGCAATGGGTACGGTTCCTTTTGCCCATTTGTCATAGAAAAAACGACTATAACAAGGTAAAATACTCGCAGTACATCCTTGCACTAAGGAAGAAGATGTGTTAGGAGCGATCGCAGTAATATGAGAATTCCGAATTCCATATTGTTGAATCTCTAAACTTAATTTTTGCCAGCGTTCTTTATTTCCAGCGTGTTGTAAAAACCACTCTACAGGTTTCGCCCCAATTAATTTTCCTTGACTCCAAGTGCTGCCTTTAAAGGCTGGATAAGCACCTCGTTCTTGTGCCAATTCCATTGAGGTTTGAGTACAATAAAAACCGATATCTTCAAATAGATGACTAATTTCGGTTAAATGATTATAGGTTAATCGATTTTTGGCTAACCAATCCGCTAATCCCATTGCTCCAACCCCAATAGTACGATATTTTTGATTATGGTGTTTACTCGCTTCAAAGGGCGCATTGGTAATTTCGATGGTATTGTCTAACATTCGCACCGCAATTTCACAGATTTCTGGGAGTTCTTCTAGTTCAATATTAGCCAAATTCAAGGAATCTAAGTTGCAAGTGTGTGCTTCCTCTCCGGGTTTAACATTACTCCATGATTCTTGGCACAAATTCCCCCCCGGAATATACCCTTCATGTTGATTCGGATTGGCTCGATTTGAGGTATCTTTAAACCATAAATAGGGCATTCCTGTTTCCACTTGAGAACGCATCATTAACTTGAACAGTTCCCTAGCATTTACCTTTTTATAAAGGGTAATTTCTGTATCTAAATTTTCTTCTATTTGTTGATAGGCTTTTTCAAAGGATTCACCCCAAGTTTCTGCTAATTCAATCCCTAATTTTTCCCTAATTTCATAGGGATCAATCAGTGTCCAATCTTCTCGATTAATTACCCGACGCATGAATTCATCCGGGATGACTAATTGCGGAAAAATATCATAAGCTTTGCGACGTTGATCCCCATTTTCGGTCTGCATTTCCAAAAATTCGGGAACGTCTAAATGCCAGATATCTAAACTAACCGTAATTGCCCCCGCCCGACGACCGCCTTGGTTAACCGCGATCGCAGTATCATTTAATAATTTAATCCAGGGAATAACGCCACCAGAGGTGTTTTGTTTCCCCATGACCCAACTTCCCGTCGCCCGAACTCGACTAACATTGGTTCCCACACCCCCGCCATTTTTAGAAATCCTAGCGGCATCTTTGATGGTGTCAAAAATGCTTTCTAAGTTATCATCCATTGCTGTAATAAAACAGCTACTTAATGAACCATGAGGAATCCTTAAATTAGCTAAAATGGGTGTAGCTAATGAAATTTTGCGTTGAGCGATCGCTTGATAAAATTTTCGCGCCCAAAATAACCGATTTTCGGATGTTTCAACAATTGCTAATAGTAATGCACAGGTTAATAAAGCCTCTTGGGGTAATTCCTCAGACAACAAATAGCGTTTACTTAACAAAACCGCCCCAGCATAATCATAATCTTTATCCCATTCTGGATTAATCCAACTCCCAGCTTCTTGAAGTTCTTCTACGGTATAGGTTAAAATCCTAACGTCATATTGTCCCTGTTCAACTTTGTTGTGAACCGTTCTACAATAGTCGCCGTATTCATAACCACGACGGACTAAGGTATCTTTCCATAAACTCCAAATATGCAGTCTTCCGGCTACATAACGCCAGTCTGGGTCAGAGGGACTGCATAATTCTAGGGCGCAATTAATTAAATTATCCTGAATTTCTCTGGTGGTCACACCATTGCGGAGACGGGTGGTGAGTCCCGCTTCTAAGGTAATGGGGTTCGCCTCCATCCCCTCACAAGCCCAGTTGACAACTTCTCGAATTTTAGACACATCTAAGGGGGCAAAACTGCCATCCCGTTTAATAACTTTAATATCTTTGTTGGGGGTGATGGTAATCGACGGTGATGTTGATTGCATGGTCAATATTTGTACCAACTTCTATAATAAATTCACGCCTTACCACTTTACTCTAATTCCATATTTAGTGACAGGGATTGACAAAAATCTTATTTTACACTATATTTAGTGTAACATTTGATAACTCTACTTAAAATCCAACTTATTAGCATTATTAAGTTGCCCAAAAAAACAACCCCAAAAACAGATGTTGGGGTTGTTTGATTCTCAAAAATAGCAAGCACTCAACCCTTGGAAAATTGAAGATAATGTAGGCGATGTTTTAGAGACCGCTTTAAACTGCATAAAATCTTGTCCGGGCTGGTTCTGTAACAATCTTTGAGAGTTAAAAATAATCTAAATAAACCCGTCTCTAGGGAGTTGATGAAAATTTATTGTTGCAATGAGATAAACTGTAAACAGGTAACTTTATCAATCCATTATTAATATTGTGTTTGCTCAATCAACCACTACTCCCAACGCTCAAGAACTCGCTGCTTTAGATGATCAGCTTTCTAATCGTTTTATTCATCTTGACCCGTCAGGATATTTTATTATTTATATTGATCGAGAAGCTCGGTTAATCTGTGCCGAACATTATACGAACGCTATTAATGAAAAAGGATTAGCCGTTGATCCTGAAACGGGAGAACCTTTCCCTTGTACTGGGAGTTTGAAGCGAACACCCACGACGGTTTTTCAAGGAAGAACGGCTAAAGAATTAGGAATTAAAATTACTGAAGAAACTCAACCCTATCCGATTAGTTGCTTAGATCATGCGTTGTATTTAGGACGGGAATTTGTGAAGGCTGAAATTGCTTTAACCACAGGACAACCCTATATTCAAGACTAAAAAATATAGAGTTAGAAACCGGGTTTCTGACCCAGATTTTGATGATGAAATCCAGATTTTTGTTTAGAAACCCCGTTTCTGGTAAGTCCTGATGTCTCTACAGATCGCCGCCGCGAAAAGCCAGTAACACGATGACTACGGGGCCAGCAACCACAATCAAACCCAACATTGTAAGCTGTGCAATAAGCTCAAAGTTGATATTGCCCAAAAAACTTGTAATTGCGTCCATTGTTCCTCCCAATTTGACCCAGTAAGATATTGAGTGTTTATAAAAATCAACCGTTGATCTTACCAGGCGATCGCACCATCATTTTAAGAATTTTCACAAAACGCAATACAACTCAACCCAGTCAAACCAAATCACAAGCTACCATAGGGAAACAGAACTCAACCCCCCTGTGTTTGCTATGGTTACAACGGCAAATCTTTCTTCTCCTCCAACTCAGGATGAACTACCCTACTCCGATGGAGTTCCGATGGAAAGTCAACGTCACGTCCAGCAGATGACCCTGTTAATTCTGACCCTGCAACCTTGGTTAAACGGGCGAACCGATGGCTATGCAGGGGGAAATATGTTTGTGTATTTTAGTTTAGAACAATTGAAAAATCGGGATTTTCGCGGGCCTGATTTCTTTGCGGTGGTGGGTGTTCCCAAGGGAGAACGCAAAAGTTGGGTGGTTTGGGAAGAAGGAAAAGCCCCCGATGTGGTCATAGAATTGTTATCAGAAAGTACGGCAAATACCGATAAAACCGATAAAAAATTAATTTATCAAAATCAATTACGAGTTTCTGAATATTTTTGGTATGATCCCTTTAACCCTGATGATTGGGCGGGTTTCTTCCTGCAACAAGGAATTTATCAACCGTTAATTTTGAACGAACATCAGCAATTTATTAGTCAATCTTTAGGATTATCATTAGTGCGTTGGTCAGGAATTTATCAAGGGACTGAAGCAGTTTGGTTACGTTGGGCGACTTTAGACGGGGAATTACTTCCTTTAGGAGAAGAAATCGCAGAACAGGAACGTCAAAATGCTAAACAAGAACGTCAAAATGCAGAACAGCAACGTCAACGGGCTGAACAAGCTGAATCTCAACTGTGTCAAGTTGCCTTGAATTTATTGCAAAATGGAATGACGATGGATCAAGTTGTAGAAATTACGGGATTATCTTCAGAACAAATTCAATCCATACAATTAAACCGTAGGGGTGAGGTCTTCTCACCCTTAAGATTAGGAACGCGAAAGAGTTGAGTCCTGAAGGACTTACTACAATTTGTGCGAATTAACGTTAAGATAAAATACGAATAAATTATTGAGAATCGCTCAGGATACTGCTGTGACAGAAGCCAAGTCTTATAAAGATACCGTCAATTTGCCCCAAACAAAATTTGATATGCGGGCAAATGCTGTGAAACGGGAACCGGAAATCCAAGAATTTTGGGCTGAACAGGAAATTTATCAACGCCTGTCAGAAAATAATCCGGGTGAATTATTTATTTTACATGATGGCCCTCCTTATGCGAATGGGGCGCTACATATTGGTCATGCTCTCAATAAAATTCTTAAAGATATTATTAATCGCTATCAAATTTTACAAGGTCGTAAAGTTCGTTATGTTCCGGGGTGGGACTGTCATGGTTTACCCATTGAATTGAAAGTATTACAAAACATGAAAGCGGGGGAAAGAGAACAATTAACCCCGTTAACATTGCGTCATAAAGCCAGAGATTTCGCCTTACAAACCGTTGAACAACAAAAAGCGGGTTTCAAACGGTATGGGGTTTGGGGCGACTGGGAAAACCCCTATTTAACCTTAAAACCTGAATATGAAGCCGCCCAAATTGCGGTATTTGGAAAGATGGTTTTAGAGGGATATATTTATCGCGGACGCAAACCCGTTCACTGGAGTCCCAGTTCTAAAACCGCCTTAGCAGAAGCGGAATTAGAATATCCTGAAGGTCACGTTTCTCGCAGTTTATTTGCTGCCTTTAAACTGTTAACGGTGGCTGAACCCTTGCGGGAATTATTCACACCCTTTTTATCAGAATTAGGGGTTGCGATTTGGACAACAACTCCCTGGACAATTCCGGGTAATTTAGCTGTTGCAGTTAACCCCGCGTTAAATTATGCTGTTGTCGAAGTCGGGGAAACTGAAAAACCTGTTCAGTTTAAATATTTAATTGTGGCAGAAGATTTAGCGGAACAATTATCAACAACGTTGGGTTATCCGCTAACGATTAAAGCCACGTTTAAAGGCAAGGATTTAGAACATTGTACCTACAAACATCCCTTGTTTGAACGGGAAAGTCCGATTGTTTTAGGGGGGGATTATATTACCACAGAATCCGGTACAGGATTAGTTCATACTGCCCCCGGTCATGGTCAAGAAGACTATATTGTGGGTCAAAAATATGGTTTACCAATCTTATCCCCCGTTGATGATCATGGAAACTTTACTTCCGAAGCAGGAAAATTTGAGGGATTGAATGTTTTAGGAGAGGGAAATGGAGCAATTGTTGAGGCTTTAATAGAAGTTAATTCTTTGTTAAAAGAAGAGCCTTATCAACATAAATATCCCTACGATTGGCGTACAAAAAAACCCACGATTTTTAGAGCCACAGAACAATGGTTTGCTTCCGTTGAAGGGTTCCGAGATGCCGCTTTAAAAGCCATTTCCGAGGTGCAATGGATTCCCGCCCAAGGGGAAAATCGGATTACTTCTATGGTAGCAGATCGCAGTGATTGGTGTATTTCTCGACAACGCAGTTGGGGGGTTCCGATTCCGGTTTTCTATGAGGAAGAAACCAACGAACCGCTATTAAATGAAAGCACAATTAATCACGTTCAAACTATTATTGCTGAAAAAGGTTCGGATGCGTGGTGGGAGTTATCCGTTGCAGAATTATTACCAGAAGAATACCGCAATAATGGCAAGACTTACCGCAAGGGAACCGACACAATGGATGTGTGGTTTGATTCGGGTTCTTCTTGGGCTGCGGTGGCGAATCAACGCCCGGAATTACACTATCCGGCGGATATGTATTTAGAAGGGTCTGATCAACATCGGGGCTGGTTTCAATCCAGTTTATTAACCAGTGTAGCAAATTATGGTCACGCTCCCTATAAAACGGTATTAACTCATGGATTTGTTCTCGATGAAAAGGGGATGAAAATGAGTAAATCCTTGGGAAATGTAGTTGATCCGGCGATTGTAATTGAAGGGGGTAAAAACCAACAACAGGAACCACCTTATGGGGCTGATATTCTGCGGTTGTGGGTGTCATCGGTGGATTATTCCTCTGATGTTCCTCTGGGGAAAAATATCCTCAAACAGATGGCGGATGTTTACCGAAAAATTAGAAATACTGCCCGATTTTTATTAGGGAATTTGCATGATTTTGATCCGAGTAAAGATAGCGTTAAATACGAAGAATTACCGGATTTAGATCAATATATGCTCCACCGAATTACGGAAGTATTTACAGAGGTAACGGAAGCCTTTGAAAGTTATCAATTCTTCCGATTTTTCCAGGTGATTCAGAATTTCTGTGTCGTAGATTTGTCGAATTTCTATTTAGATATTGCCAAAGATCGCTTATATATTAGTGCGCCTGCTGCGTTTCGTCGGCGTAGTTGTCAAACGGTGTTAGCGGTGGCGTTAGAAAATTTGGCGGAGGCGATCGCTCCTGTATTATGTCACATGGCGGAAGATATTTGGCAAAATCTCCCCTATTCTACGCCCCATAAATCGGTATTTGAAGCGGGTTGGGTAACGTTAGAAAAACACTGGGAGAAGCCCGAATTAGGGGCGTTATGGCAACAGTTACGACAAATTCGTAGTGAGGTTAATGTTGTCTTAGAAAAGGCGCGTCAAGATAAGATGATTGGTGCGTCTTTAGAAGCGAAAGTGTTGTTATATGTAGCGGATGAGAATTTGCGTCAACATTTGCAACAAATGAACCCCAAAACAACAGAATTAAAAGCAAAGAATGGAGTTGATGAGTTACGATATTTGTTCATCTGTTCTCAAGTTGAATTATTAGAAAACCCCGAACCTTTAAACGGGTTACAGTATTGTCAACAGTTAGAAGGTTTGGGAATTGGTGTTGTGAAAGCGGATGGGGAAAAATGCGATCGCTGTTGGAATTATTCTGTTCATGTTGGGGAATCAAAAGAAGATCCCACCATTTGTGAACGGTGTGTTGAGGCGTTAGCGGGAACGTTTTAAACCCGACTAGAAACCTGGTTTCTTTAAGAAACTGGGTTTCTAATAAATAAATAAATAAATAAAAATTAATTGATTTAAACCTTTGAGATTATGAAATCTATTAAAATTATTGTTGAAAAACATTCTGATGGTTATATTGCTTATCCTTTAGGAATTAAAGGTGTTGTTGTTGGGTAAGGAGAAACCTATCAAGATGCTTTAGTCGATGTTAATTCTGCAATTCGTTGTCATATTGAAATGTTTGGCGAAGAGGTTTTAGAAGAACAATCAGCTATCCTAGATGCTTTTATTGCTGAAGTGAGTGTTTAAATGTCCAAGCTTCTTAATATTGAGAGATTAATTTATGAGTCAAGAATTAATAGATTTAAAACAAAGTATTATAGAGGGTCGATATGACGATGCTTTAGCGATCATAGATGAATGGGAATGGATGAGTAAAGAACAAATTTTACAAAAAATTGAAAGTTTTTTAGTACGGTTATTAGTGCATTTAATTAAAAACCAAGTCGAACAACGTCTAACAAATTCTTGGGCGGTTTCTATTAGAGATTCTATCTTAAAAATTCAACGATTGAATCTTAAGGCTAATAAAACATCTTATTATATTAAAGTTAATGAGTGGGATGGTGATTTAGAAAATGCCTTTAAAGATGCTATCTTTGAAGCGAGTGTGGAAGTACAACAAGGGATTTATAAGCCGAATCAATTACGTCAAATGGTCGATAAAGTTGAGGTGAACAATACAGCGAAAAGATTAATCTCTTTGACTTACAATTATTCCACTGAAGGTTTGCGAGATGTGATTGATGATGAGTTTTGTAAATTACCTGGGGGTGAGGAGTGGAACCGAAAATAACATGAAATCTTTTCCTCTTAGCTCCCTATTATAATACAAAAAAACAGGTTTTTACTCCCTTCTGATGGGGCAAAAACCTGATTGATCAATTAATTATTTTGAATTTTAAATTTCTCTAACCTTCTTTTCGCGAAAAGGTTTCGGTGGCAAAACTCAAACCAGAAGCAAAGTCTTCACCATAAGCTTCTTCACCGTGTTGATCAACATCCAAACCTTGTTCTTCAACCATCGATTTAACTCGCAGTTCCATCAGAGAAGCGAGAATCTTGACAATTACAAACGTTCCAACAGCAGCAAAAATGTAAGTCGCCAGTACCCCAACAATTTGAGGAATTAATTGCCCTGGATTTCCATACACAACTCCATCAAACCCGGCAGGATTCACGCTTTTTGTTGCAAAAACTCCGGTTAAAATAGCTCCAATGGTTCCACCGACGCCATGAACCGAATAGGTATCTAAGGAATCATCAAATTGCAATTTCACCCGCCAACTCACGGCATAGAAACAGCAAACGGCTGTGATTGAACCAATTAAAATTGCACCAACGGGGGTAACAAATCCGGCGGCGGGAGTAATACCCACTAATCCTGCTAAGAAACCACTGGCAATCCCAACGGCTGTGGGTTTACCGCGTAAATACCATTCCACCAGAGCCCAAGTTAACCCTCCGGCTGATGTTGAGACCATGGTGGCGACAAAAGCAACAGTCGCTAAAGAACCTGAACTTAAAGCACTGCCAGCATTAAAGCCAAACCAGCCAAACCACAACATCCCAATCCCTAACAGGACAAAAGGAACATTATGGGGGACATGGGGAATTACCATAAAATGCTTCCGAGAGCCAATCATCCAAGCGAGAATCACCGCCGAGACCCCGGAACTGATATGAACAACAGTTCCGCCTGCAAAATCTAATGCACCAATGGCTTGTAACCAACCCCGACCCCAAACCCAATGGGCTAAGGGAGAATAAACAAACGTAGACCACAGCAAGACAAACCAAAAATAAGCTTTAAAGGTCATCCGTTCAACAATCGCCCCACAAATTAACGCGGGGGTGATGATGGCGAACATCATCTGATACACCATAAACAACTGGTGAGGGATGGTTCCTGCATAGCCAATGGGGTCAGGAGCATCGGCTGCGACGTTATGTAAAAAAGCCCAATCTAATCCACCAATAAACCGTTCAATGCCTTGACCAAAGCCTTCAGAAACGGGAGTCGAGACATCAAAGGCAAGGCTATATCCCCAGAATACCCAGGTTACACCAACGATTCCCATCAAGATGAAGCTCATCATCATCGTGTTGAGAACGTTACGAGAGCGGACTAATCCACCATAAAAGAACGCTAACCCCGGTGTCATAAATAGCACTAAGGCGGCAGAAACCAACATAAAGGCTGTATCCCCAGAATTAATCGGGTTTTCTGCGGCTTCTTGCGCCCAAGCGGTTCCCGTCAGAGGGCCGACCAGCAGAGCGAATGCAACTAATCCAATAATTCCTAATTTTTTGAGCACGTTACTATTCTTTCCCTATAACCAAAAATTATCCAGACAGTGAATCTGTATTTTGCCCATTGGTTCCAGCAATCATTCTGTATCCTAAAATACAAAATACCAGGAATCACGCTCGGTTAACATTTGGCATAGAAGCAGTTAGGAGCCAGGAATTCATCAATTCTTCCTCGGCTCCCGTGGCTCCCCCTAACTACTCCTCATATTCCGGCATTTTCTTCTTCTCTGGAATATTAATTCGGGGTGGCTGATAGGGTTTAGGCGTTTCATCATCATTCCAAGCATCAGAATCTACGTCATTTTCGTATTCGTAATTTAATTCTCTGGCGTAGAGTTTTTGTTCCTGACGGGGAGGTTCAATGGGAACTAATTCCCGTTCTCGGTAGCGATCATCTTCATCCCGTTCCACATCGCCCCAATTATCTTCTTCTTCATACTCATCATAAATCGGTTGGGGCTGACGCAAGGGTTGAACGGGGGCGGGATGTTCTTCCCAAGCATCATTTTCGTCCCAAGTTTCTTCCTGAGCCACAGCAGGGGCGCGACTGGCTCGTTGGGGGGGCGTTTGGGGAAGTCCGGTTCCTAACTGGTTGGCGGGTTTAACCGTTGGGGGATAATACATTCCCTCTTCTTCTTTTTCCCAAGGGGCTTCTCCCAAGCCTAAGCGTTCTAACAAACCCACAGACAACTGTTGTAAGCGATCTTCTGATCCTTCAAACACAATTAATCGATTGGGGCCACTACTGACAATTTCCTCAATGGACAATTCGTAGGTGCTGATCACTTGGTCGGGAATTTGAGGTAGACCAATGGAGGCGATAATTAAGGATTCTAATTTGCCATCCCGGGTATCGAATCTGAATCCTCGGACTCGTCCTAACGGTTCTCCCGTTTCGGTGATCACTTCACTATTGATCAGGGTACTGTAGCCTTCTACATCCACGTCTTCTTCGAGGACGGTATCATCATCCACCAAAATTACGTCACCGATTTCGCGGACACTACTCAGGTACATAAATTTTGGCATTCCAGCGATCGCCAGAATATTATCGCGGATTCCGATCGCTACAATTTCACGCTGATCTACGTCTACCCATAATTGGCTCACGATCCCAAGTCGTTTACCTCTGTCACGGGTGATAACTTGAGTGCCGAGAATTTCGGAGCGTTGGCGGATATGTTCAGATGTCATGCTAGGCAGAATTTCAGTTTTAACTGTTAAAGATACAGATTACTCTACAAATTCTAATGGCGTAGATGCGTATCCATGCCATTAGTTTTTCGGGTTTTCTCTACAAGGTGGATAGTCCACCGATAATCCATTAGTTCTGATGCTATCAGAATATTTTGTTTTTGGTTCCTATCAGGGGGTAGAGCATCGTTAATCTGCTCCCTCAATTATAAATTAGCGTAGGGAGACAAAAATGGTTGCTCGGTTGCCGAAAAACTGTTTCCGGGTCTGCTGAATCAGGATATCGGTTCAGCGTAGAGTTGCCAAGGTTGTCATGAATACTAGGCCCATCTGCATTTTCTCCCAGGGGAGTTGAATGGAGAGGATAAAGGAATAGATAGAAACGCGGGTAAAATTTTCTCTGACCATCTCACACCCCAGACCCGATATTAAAAGATAGTTTCAAAGGAACACTGTTTCTTGCTGAAGATAGATGTTTTTTGGAAAAATTAAAGACAGGACACTCTACATCTTCTGATAAATTCAATGAGGGTTTAAGAATACAATCGATTTCCTAAAGTTTTAACCTGCTTTTTACCGAAATGAGTAGAATCAACTTTTAGGAACTCATCAAATTTCATCCCTGAGTTAGAGGTTCAAAACATTAAATATTCTTAAGCTAAGAGAGTAATAAAAGCAAATTCAATGATTTGAATGCTACTTTAGGAGTTATCAACATGAAAAAATTAATTCAAGCTTTGCGCTCTATTTCCTTAAAAAGTATTGTCGGTGTTTTTTTAGCAGGATCATTACTGTTTATCAGTACCGCTTGTAGTAGTAATCCTCCAACGGCTCGGTTATCAGGAGAAGGTAGTATTAATGAAACAAAAGGATATAAAACTGAACTTTATAACCCGGTTCAACCGGAACAGAAAGGGGGAATGTACCCTTATAGCGACACGGACACCCCTAACCGCAAAGCTGAAGCAAAAGGAAAAGCGTTAGTTGATAATGCTAAATCCAATATTAGTAAAGTCAACAACCCTAAAGAATTCGTTGAAAATTACAAAAATGGCAAGCCTTTTCCTGAACGGGTGAAAGATTTATCTGAAAGTATTGGTGACTCTGTTAGTGAAGTAGCGGACGATTGGAGAGGGGGAACCCAACGGGGACTTCGGAACCTCAAAAATAACGCCAAACAAGGTGTAGATAAAGCTCAGGACACCGCAGAAGATGCTGGACGGGCTATTGAACGTTCCCTATAAATGGACTGGAAAATTAATTCAGTTGGCATATCTATCTAAAGGTAGATGTGTCAGCCAATCTTGTCCGCTTATATTAAAAACACTATCGCACGTTCTCAATTCGCGCTTTCCCCAGTCAACCAAAAGCTGGGGATTTTTCATAAACAATCACGTCTCTTTTTTCAGCTTGATCCGGTTAATGAATTTCATAACTTTTTTCCCATCCCTTTTGTTATTAACTGATGACCACCCCGTCATCGATCAAGAGCGTTCAGTCCCCAAAACTTTCAATGGATGGGAATTAAAATCGTAAATTCTGCGCCTTCCCCAAGGGTAGAAGTACAACTCATTTCTCCTTGATGACGATCAACAATAATTGAGTAACTAATTGATAGTCCTAAGCCCGTCCCACTACCGACGGGTTTTGTGGTAAAAAAGGGATCAAAGATTCGTTGCAAAATATCTGGACTCATCCCTGAACCATTATCTAAAATAGAAATTTTGGCTTTATTATTATCAATTAAACGGGTAGAAATCATAATAGTGGGTCGTGCATCCCCAGGATTCATCAAGCTGCGACGATGTTCTAAAGCATCAATGCTATTACTAATAATATTCATAAACACTTGATTTAATTGGGAGACATAACAGTTGACTTTGGGAAGTTGACCATACTGTTTAATGATTTCAATTTCTCCGCTATGGGTAGAAGCTCGCAGTCGAGGTTGTAAAATCATTAAGGTGCTATCAATACCTTCATGAATATCCACAGGTTTCATCTCGGCTTCATCCAAACGAGAAAAATTTCGCAGACTTAAAACAATATTACGAATGCGTTCAGCACCCACTTTCATGGATACTAAAAGTTTTTGTAAATCTTCTACGAGAAACTCTAAATCAATATCTAAAATCGTTTCTTCGACTAAAGGTTGAGGTTGAGGATATTCCTGTTGATAAACTTGAATTAATCGCAATAAATCTTTCACATATTCACTGGCGGGGGTAAGATTCCCATAAATAAAGCTGACCGGGTTATTAATTTCATGGGCTACCCCTGCCACCATTTGTCCTAAAGAAGACATTTTTTCACTTTGAATCAGTTGAGCTTGGGTGCGTTGTAGTTGAGTTAACGCTTGTTCTAAACGTAAATTTTTCTCATTGATTTCTTGGGTACGTTCTTGAACTTTATTTTCAACGGAGGCATATAACAAAGCATTTTCTAAAGAAACAGCTGCTTGAGAAGACAGTAAGTTTAAAACTTCAATTCGTTCAGAGGTAAAAGCCCCCGCCGTTAAGTTATTTTCTAAATATAAAATTCCTAAAAGTTTTCCCTGGCTAATAATCGGGGTACATAAAATTGATTTAACGTGATGGGAATTAATATAAGAATCATGGGTAAATTGTCCTTCCAGAGTGGCATTCATTAACACCACATCTTGACTCGTGCGTTCAACATAATAAATCACCGTTAAGGGTAAATAGTTGCAGGTTTCAACAGGAGTTTTAGGATGAACAATCACATCTTCGATATCCGTTGAAGCTTCAGCTTCAATCACTAATTTTTCCCCCTGATATAAGATTAAAAAGCCTTTTTGAGCTCCGGCATTTTCAATCACAATCTTCATTAAATTTCCTAACAATCGTTCTAAAACAATTTCACGCGAGATCGCTTGGGATGCTTTAATCACTGTGCTTAAATCCAGCAACGCTAAACGGCTACCGTGAGAGGTATTTAAGGTAATAGATTGGGCTTCAAATAAAGAGCTTTTAAGCGACCCTAACTGTTTGAGTTGAGGATATTGGGTTTCTAACTGTTCTACTTTCCGAATTGCACCCCAACGTTGATAACTATAATACGCTTCTCGTAGGTGAAGATTGGCATATTTAACTTTTGCGTGAGTCATCCAAAATTTAGCTGTGAGTTCATGACTTAAAGCTACATTTTGAATTAATCCAGCTTCTTGGGCGGTAGAAATGGCTTGTTCATATAAATCAATGGCTTCAAAAGAACGTTGCGAAAATCGAGCGAGTTCTGCTTCTATTAACAGATATTTAGCCCAGAAATTAGCAGGACAATTTTCTGACCATTGTTTAAATTTTTCTTGGTTACTCTTGATTTTCTCTAACAATTCTTCCTGTTCTGATGCTGAAACCCGGTCTAAATTGGCAATAAAGGTTAAAGATGAATAAAAATAATATTCTGTCACCGAAATTAAGCCAACAATAAATTGCAGTAACGGTTCAGTCTCTTTGACTAATTGTAAAGCCTGTTCTACTTCGCCATATAAATATAACACTTGTATTTTAAAAATTTGATAAAGACCGAGAGAGTAAAATTTTTGATGATCTTGGCTACTCTTCAAATAATAAACTTCGGTCATTTCTAAACTATCAAAGGATGATAAATTGGGGGTTTCACCAATTAAATTTAGGAGAATGCCTCGCAGTCCCGTTAAACTATCAATCACTAACTGATTTTCTGCTTTTTTACTAAATTTTAAATAGTTTTTAACTTCAACTAAAAATTTTGGCAGATTGACTCCTTGTACCATTAAATTTAAAGATTGATTATTTAATATATAACTTGCATATTGTAAATCTCCTGATTCTAAAGCCGATTGATAACCGTCATGGCCCAAGGCATTAGAATTTTTAAGGGGTTCTAACCAATAATTGAGGCAACTAATTGAGGACGCAGCCACCTTATAGATAGGATAATTCCACTTTTTATTTAACTTTAATCCCAGTTGACCTAACTCATAGGAAGTTTGATATTGATTAAACAGCGTCGCGAGTAAAATTCCATAGGTCGCATAGAAAAATCCGGCTTCTGGACTATAACCAAATTCCAAAGCCACTTTTACACCGTTGAGAATGATAACTGTCCATAAACTGGGATTACTGACATAGGCGGATGGTGCTAAATTATTGAGTAATTTTAAAATAATTTTGGGCTCTGGTTCAACAATGGGGCTTTGATGAACTAAATTTGATAAGCTATTAAGATTAAGTTGATTTTGGAGATACTCTAATTCCTGGGAAATGACTGTTTGTAGGTTTTCTGTGGGAATATCTAACCCCAATAAAGCTAAGGCTTTAATCCCGGCATTGAGGGCGGATTCATATTTTAATTGTAAGGTATATTGAATTAAAAGAAGATTATAAACTTCGGCTTTTTCTAAAACAGATTGGGATTTTTCTAAAATTAATTGAATCAACGTTTCACTGTCTGCAAAATTTCCATTTAAGTATTCAACTTCTGCCTGTTCTCGATAAAGGATAAAGGCTAAAGGATAATGTTCTACCCAAATATCACCGGGCAAAGTTTCAATTCCTGCTCTTAAATATTCCCGTGCGGCGCTATAAGCCGTGGCATCCTTGGCTTTTTTTCCCGCTTCTAAATTTAAACTTGCCAGTTGTAATTTTTCTTGTTCATCGGTAATTAAAGATCGACCGACATTGAGATGATCGACTAAATCAAAAACCCGTTCTAACCAATATTGAGGGGGAGTATTTGCCAGTAGTAACCGACCAATAGTGAGATGAACGGATTGTTTTTGAGAGTTGGCAATTAAGGAATAAGCAGCTTGTTGTACTCGGTCATGGAGAAATTTATAATTTAAGACTAAATAAGGATTAATTTGTTCGGGTTTTAAATTATCAGCATCGGATAAGGGTTTAATTAATCCTTCTTTTAAAGCCGGTAATAAATCTTGAAAGGTTCCCAAGGATTCTTTGCCATAAATTAACGATAGGGTATTCAAATCAAATTGATTCCCGACACAGGCGACTAATTGCAGAACTTGTTGACTTTCTAGGGGAAGTTTTTGCAATTTTCCAATCATTAATTCAACGACATTATCGGTAATATCGAGAGCTTTTATTTCGTCTAAATCCCACTGCCAAGCAATTCGTTCTGAGTTGAATGTGAGGAGTTTCTCTTGATAGAGGGTTTTGAAAAATTCATTAACAAAAAATGGATTTCCGGCGGTCTTTCCTAACACTAATTCTGCCAAGAGTTGAACAGTGGTACGATCACTATGTAAGGTATCGGCTAGGAGTTCAGTGACTTGTTCTAAATTTAAAGCGGTTAAATGAATTTCATGAACTAAGTGATGAGAATGCTGTTGATTTTCTAAGGTGAAAGACTCAGATTTTAACACTTCTAACATCATCATTAACGGATGGGTTGGACTGACCTCATTATCTCGATAAGCGCCAATTAAAAATAAATACGGAGTTGAATCATCCGTTAACATTAATTTAATTAATTTTAGGGTGGCGGAGTCAGCCCACTGTAAATCATCGAGAAAAATGACTAACGGATGTTCGGGTTGGCAAAACAGACGAATAAAGTTTTGAAAGACTAAATTAAACCGATTTTGAGATTCCGCAGGGCCTAATTCTAAGACTGGGGGTTGGGTTCCGATAATCAGTTCAATTTCGGGAATCACATCAATAATAATTTGTCCATTTGGCCCTAAAATTTCTAACAGTTTTTCCCGCCATTGATCTAAATGCTGTTGAGTTTCACTTAAGAGCAATCTTGCTAATTCTGAAAAGGCACTGACCAAAGCAGAATAGGGAATACTGCGTTGAAATTGGTCAAATTTACCACTAATAAAATAGCCGTGTTGATCAATAATTGATTTAGAAATTTCTTGAACTAAAACCGATTTTCCAATACCGGAATATCCGGCAATTAACATCATTTCAGTTTTTCCTTGACTCACCCGATCGAAGGCTTGCATTAAAGTGTCAATCTCGGTTTCTCTGCCATAGAGTTTTTTAGGAATTTTAAATTGATCGGAAATATCTTGCATTCCTAATGGAAATTGACTGACAGTTCCTGTCGCTTGAACTTGTTTTAAACTCTTTTCTAAATCAGCAATTAATCCCCAGGCACTTTGATAACGTTCTTCGGCAGTTTTGGATAATAATTTTAAGACAATTTCAGAAATAATCGGGGGAATTTCGGGGTTAATTTCATGAGGTGGAATCGGTTGTTTAGCCAGGTGAGAATGAACGACTTCCATCGCATCACCCGTAGGAAAGGGAACCTGTTGAGTTAATAGTTCATAGAAGGTTGCTCCCAGCGAATAAAAATCCGTGCGATAATCAACAGAGCGATTCATCCGCCCGGTTTGTTCGGGTGAAATATAGGCGAGGGTTCCTTCCAAATTTTGGGGGGGATGTAAACGTAAAGAGTCCTGAGTTAATCCGCTAGAGATACTAAAATCAATTAATTTAACTTGTCCTGTAGCCGGATTAAAAACAATATTAGAGGGATTAATATCTTTATGAATTAAGTTGGCTGCATGAATTTCTCGCAATCCTTGGGCAATTTTTATTGCAATATTTAGAAACCCTAATAAGGTAAATTTTTGGGTTGCTAATAAGATTTTTAACGATTCTCCGCCAAAATCTTCTAAAGCCATAACTAAAGTATTTTGATAGGTTTGAAGTTCATAAACTTTAATAACGCTTTCTAAATTGAAGCAGTGCAGGATTTTATATTCTCGCTCATATTTTTGCAGATCGGACTGTGAAGGAAATTCTCCTTGAAGCACTTTCAAAATAACAGGTAAATTATCTTTTTCTCGAATGGCTCGATAAACAATGGAGTTAATACTTTCATAAATTTGTGCTAAAATTTGATATCCGGGCAAGGCAATCATATTAGTTTCCTTATGCACTGATTTTAGGATGAGTCCGTTAAGCTTTAGTAATTCATAAAAAGATCAATATAACCTAGAGATGAGAGTTGCTACACCTTAAAGGACTACGTTCTGTGAGTTATTTGAGGGACAGAACTTATATCGACCTGATAGTTTCACGGGTGATCTTCGGGAGAAGTAGAATTATAGCGGAGTAGTTCTATTCTAGCGTGATTTGAGGACAGGAACAAATTTATACCCTACGGAGAATAAAAAAGAATAATTAATTAAATTTAAGATTTATAACAAGCTCTCTTAATTTTAGAATTCTAGGACTTACACATTGACAAAATAATGGTATTGTGCAACTTTTATAGGGTGGCTTCAAGCTCTACAAAAGTTGCTTTGTTGTCCCTATTCAAAACACCCTGATTTTTTATACTCCCAGAGGGAGTTCGCTTCAACTTTCAATCCGCGAAATATTATTCATTGTCAGCAATTTTCGTGGCTGTTATTCCTCTTTGCTGTAAAGTAGTGAATAAGATACAAGCTACCAATATCGATAAAAGAACAATAGATGAGCCAATGGTTCCATAACCCAAACCGCCTTTCTCGTGAGTTTTTGTTAGAACGTCTCCCAATGTTGCCCCAAAGGGTCGGGTGAGAACAAATGCCATCCAAAATAACGCAACTTTAGAAATTTCAGTAAAATAATTCGCTGCTAATATTAAACCGAGTAAACTCGCAATTAACAAAGCTCCTCCTGCAAATCCCAAGCCGGAACTATCCGCTAGAAAATCACCCAATGCTGTACCTAACGTATTGGAAAATAAAATGGCAGTCCAATAAAGGATTTCAAGTGGAAGGGTGTTAATATTAGTAACCGATAAAGTCCCAAAACGGTATTTCCAGAACATAAAAATAGCCACGAGAATGGTGACTAAAATTAAAGAACCCTTGGCGTAGCCTAGCCCCAAAGTACGATCCATATAATCAGAAATCGTTGTCCCCGCCGTACTTGTTGAAAGAATCACAGTCCAATATAGGATAGGGTGATAACTTTTTGAGACTAATTGAATAATCAGGGTGGCTAAAAATATCCCTATCAAAATTAGAGAACTAGCTCCGTAACCGACATTCAGGGTCATTGATAAAAGATCTCCTGCGGTTTCTCCCAGAGTGGTTGCACAGATCTTCATAATCCAGAATAAGAGAGTAATTTGTGGAATTTTGCTCATTATTATTCCTACTTGCTGTCAGGCTTTTATATTATATCGGAACTTAAAATTTTAAAGCCGGTTGAATAGCAATATTCAAAACAGAATTTTAGGGTGCATTTTTTGATTTAAATTATTAAGAATTCTCTTAATAAACAAGATTAAGTAAAATTACTTAATTCCCTGAAGTTTGAGCAGAAGAAGGGATACAGCAGAGATACAAAATTCCACACCCAGATAGAGGAAAATTTGATTAAGGTCAGAGATACTAATAGGAAATTTAGGAGAAATATCAATGAAAAATAAAGCATTTCCTCTATTAATGTTCAGTTTGTTATTAATGCTAGTGATCACTCCGTTTGCAGGCTTAACCCCATTAATGTTGCTGTTATTAGTCACGGGAATTTTTTATGTTTGGGGTTCAATATTTTTAGTGCTAAAGGAAGGAAAACCTAATTCTGAACCCGCAGATCTGCCTTAAAAATTACCCCTGTCAAGACCGTATTACCGAGCGACGATGAATTAAAGATCCCCTCTTTCATTGGGTATAAATTAAGAAAATTTTAACTCGGTATTGAGACAGAGGTTAGGTCAAGAGGAAGTTGATACACTACTCCATAGATAGAACACATTTTAGCAATTTTTAATGTGATTTCTGAGTTTTATTAGCTGATTCAATTAGGAGAACTTCATGTTTTTTCATAAGAAAGAACCGATTGAAAAAGGAATCAATATTGATGAACCGAATCCTCGTTTTGCCCAATTACTTCTCGAACAATTTGGGGGAGCGACGGGGGAGTTAACGGCAGCTTTGCAATATTGGGTACAATCGTTTCATGTGGAAAATCCCGGTATTCGAGATATGCTTCAAGATATTGCCATTGAAGAATTTGGGCATTTAGAAATGGTAGGGAAACTGATAGAAGCCCATACAAAAAATGTCGATCAAACGGAAGCGTTTAAAAGTACCTTATTTACTGTTCGAGGAATGGGCCCCCATTTATTAGATTCTCAAGGTCAAGCTTGGACAGCCGCCTATGTGAATGAAGGAGGCGATGTTGTTCGAGATTTACGCGCTAATATTGGGGCGGAAGCCGGGGCTCGACAAACCTATGAAGAGTTAATTAAATTAGCGCCTGACCCCGGTACAAAAGATACCTTAGTGTATTTACTGACCCGTGAAGTTTCCCATACCAAAATGTTTATGAAAGCCTTAGATTCGTTAGGGAAATTAACAGATCCGTTATTTGGAAATATTCAACCGGATGAAACGGTTAATATTTACTATAATCTCTCCAGCAATGGTCAAGATAGTCGAGGCCCCTGGAATTCGGAACCTGATTTTCAATATATTGCTGATCCGCAAGTTAGTCGTTAACTTTTGGCGATTCCTGGACGGTTTTTGGCTGGAATTATTAATAGAAAAAGCACCTGGGAGTCTGGCCGAGTTTCGACCCCAAGTGCTTTTTCTTTTCAGACCTCACTCCTCACACTCCTCAAATATACACGATAATTTTGGGATGTCAAGAAAAAAGTGAGGAATCTCTATCTTAAGAAATTCTAAAACCGACCTAAACCCCTAGGCTGTCATGGGTTGAGGCTGGAATTGGAACATGGAATAGATAACATTTCGGCGAATATCGGTCATCATATCCAAGAACAATTCATAGCCTTCGCTCTTGTATTCGATTAAGGGGTCTTTTTGTCCATAACTCCGCAAGCCGACGGACTCGCGTAACGCATCCATTTGTTGTAAATGTTCCCGCCACAACGTATCAATTTGTTGCAGAATAAAAAAGCGTTCTGCTTCCCGCATTAAGCCAGCGCGAATTTGATTGACTTGTGCTTCCTTAATATCATAGGCATTGCGTAACTGCTCATGGAGGAAAGTTTTAATTTCATCCACCGATAAATCTACAAATTGATCGGCGGTTAAATCGGCTAAAAGATAAACAAATTCCTTCGCTTTACTCACCAGATTTTCTAAATCCCATTCTTCCGACGGTAAATCAGGATTAATATAAGCTTCTACGATGTCATCCATCGTTTGTTCGCCATATTTAATCACTTGTTCTTTCAAATCTTGCCCTTCTAAAACCCGGCGACGTTCCGCATAAATTGCCCGTCGTTGGTTGTTCATTACCTCGTCATATTCAAACACCTGTTTACGAATATCGTAATAGTAAGTTTCGACTTTCCGTTGGGCATTTTCTAGCGATCGCGTTAATAATCGAGACTCAATGGGCATATCTTCATCAACATTAAAAGCATCCATTAATCCCGCAACCCGATCACCGCCAAAAATCCGTAATAAATTATCCTGTAAACTCAGGAAAAACCGCGTTGAACCGGGGTCGCCTTGTCGTCCAGCCCGTCCCCGCAGTTGGTTGTCAATGCGTCGAGATTCGTGGCGTTCTGTTCCAATCACATGAAGTCCACCTAGTTCCACCACTTCGTTATGTTCTCGCTTGGTGAAGTTTTCATACTCTTTAACAATCAAGTTATACACCTCGCGGAGTTTCTGAATCACCGGATCAGAGGTAGGAGCTTTTTCCGAGGCGACGGCTAATAAATCCTCCGCTTGTAACTCCGGTAAACTGCGTTCTCCATGCACTCCCACAGCAAAATCAACGGCTTCTTTTAGCTTTTGTTCGGTAGATTTTGATAATTCTGTGGGGAATAATTGCGTCGCCACTTTCCAGGTTTTCGGTTTTTTACTCATATCAAATCCCTGGGCGGCGGGGCGACGACTACCGGGTACACCCGCGATCGCTAATTCCCGTTCATCATCGGGTTTAACAATTTTTGGCATCAAATACTCGCGCATTTTTAGCCGCCCCATAAATTCCGCATTTCCCCCTAAAATAATATCCGTTCCTCGTCCAGCCATGTTAGTGGAAATAGTTACAGCCCCTTTGCGTCCGGCTTGGGCAATAATTTCTGATTCCCGTTCTACGTTTTCCGGTTTAGCATTTAATAAATTATGGGGAATTTTGCGTTGTTGTAATAAATTAGACAGAATTTCTGACTTTTCAACGCTGGTGGTTCCCACTAAAACCGGGCGACCTTCTTTATGCAAATCGGCGCATTCTTCGGCAATAGAAGTCCATTTTCCTTCCTCGGTTTTATACACCACATCAGGTAAATCTTGCCGTCCCGTAACCCGGTTAGTCGGAATAATAGTAACTTGCAAATTATAGATACGTTCAAATTCCGCTTCTTCGGTTTTTGCCGTTCCCGTCATCCCCGATAATTTCGGATATAACAGGAAGAAATTTTGATAAGTAATGGTGGCTAAAGTTTGGGTTTCCGGTTGAATATCCACCCGTTCTTTCGCTTCAATAGCTTGGTGCAACCCGTCACTCCAACGCCGTCCCGGCATCACCCGTCCGGTAAATTCATCAACAATAATGACTTCCCCACCGCCCACAATATAGTTAACGTCTTTAATAAATAATTCTTTGGCTTTTAGAGCATTAAAAACAAAGTGTGCCCAAGGATCATTGGGATCATATAAATCTTGAACCCCAAATAGTTCTTCTGCTCTAGCAAACCCTTCATCGGTCATCAGAACATTACGGCCTTTTTCATCCACTTCATAATGTTCTTCTTTTAGCATCATTTGGGCAACTTCCGCCGCCCGCATATATTTTTGACTCGGACGTTCCACTTGACCGGAAATAATTAACGGTGTCCGAGCTTCATCGACTAAAACCGAGTCTACTTCGTCAATAATGCAATAGTTAAAGGGGCGCTGCACCACTTCATCCATTGAAGTTGCCATGTTGTCGCGCAGGTAATCAAACCCCATTTCACTGTTTGTTCCGTAAGTAACATCACAGTTGTAGTTTTTTTTGCGCGCATCGGGACTCATATCTTGTTGGATAAGCCCTACACTCAAGCCAAGGAAACGATGAATTTGTCCCATCCATTCCGCGTCCCGACGGGCGAGATAATCGTTAACGGTGATGACGTGAACTCCTTTTCCCGTTAAAGCGTTGAGATAGGCGGGAAGGGTGGAAACCAGGGTTTTACCTTCCCCGGTTTTCATCTCGGCAATTTGCCCCGTGTGTAGAATAATGCCACCTAGGAGTTGGACATCAAAGTGTCGCATCCCCAAAACTCGCTTTCCAGCTTCTCGAACCACCGCAAAGGCTTCGGGGAGAATTTCATCGAGGATTTGATTTTCGTCGTCTCGGTTTCGAGCTTTGGCTAATTTTTCCTTAAATTCTCCTGTCTTCGCCCGCAACTGATCATCCGAGAGGCTTTGAATTTCTTCCTCTAAAATGTTGATATCCGTGACAAGAGGCTGATATTTTTTAAGTTTACGCGCATTCGGATCACCCAACAGAGCTTTTAACATGGCAAGAGCAGGATATGGTTACGAAAATTTATAGGGTTTGAATAAATCACTGATTATTCTAGCATTTCCTGGTTGCCTATTGTTAAGTTAACAGGCAAGATGCCTGTTCCACGGGCTAATTTAAACCGGACTGCACCCGCCATAACCCCGCATAAATACCGGGTGCTTCTAAAAGGTTTTCATGGGTTCCTGATTCCACTAATTTACCGTGTTCCATCACATAAATACAATCGGCATTTCTAACCGTTGAAAGGCGATGGGCGATGGCAATTGTGGTGCGATTTTTGGTAATTTTTTCTAAGGAACGTTGAATGGCGGCTTCGGTTTCATTATCCACCGCAGAAGTCGCTTCATCTAAGATTAAAATCGGGGGATTTTTTAACACGGCTCTGGCGATCGCAATCCGTTGTCGTTGTCCACCGGATAATTTTTGACCCCGTTCTCCGACTATTGTATCATATCCTGATGGTAAATCGTTAATAAATTCATCGGCTTCTGCCACTTTTGCGGCTGCAATAATATCAGTTAAAGACGCATCAAAGGTTCCATAGGCAATATTTTCAGCAACGGTTCCATGAAATAAGAAAACATCCTGACTAACTAACCCGATGGCTTGCCGTAAATCTCCTAACCTTAAGCGATCTAATTCAATTCCATCTAGGGTAATCACTCCTGCATTAATTTCATACAATCGTAATAACAATTTAACTAAGGTACTTTTTCCCGATCCCGTAGAACCGACAATTGCAATCGTTTTCCCTGCTGGAATTTTGAGGGATAAATCTTGAATCACGGGATAGCGATTTTTATAGGAAAAATAGATATTTTTAAATTCAATTTCTCCCCGAACAGCAGAAATAGGAAGAGGAATATCCCCTGGATGAATTTCAATCGGAGTATCTAGTAAATTCATCACCCGGTTAACAGAAGCCATCGCCCGTTGATATTGATCAAAGGTATCTCCTAACCGAGTTAACGGCCATAATAACCGTTGGGTAATAAACACTAAAACGCTATAGGTTCCGACAGCTAATTGTCCTGAAGTAACTTGTAATCCCCCTAATAATAAAGTTGCAATAAATCCAAATAAAATTAAACTTCTAATCACGGGAACATAAGCCGAAGATAAGGTAATTGCCCGTTTATTACTTTGACGATAGGCTTCACTATGATAATTTATCCGTTGACTTTCATAGTTTTCAGCCGTGAAACTTTTAATCGTTGTAATACCGCCTAAATTATTGGCTAATTGTCCATTCAGTAAACTCACTTTTTCCCGAACATCGGCATAACGAGGGGCGAGTAATTTTTGAAACCAAACGGAACCCCAAACAATAAATGGCATCGGTAACATTGCCCACCAAGCCACACTCGGTGCTAAAATAAAAAAGGCTGCCCCAATTACAATTACTGTTGTAATGACTTGGATAATTTCATTCGCACCAATATCTAAAAATCGTTCTAACTGATTAATATCATCATTTAAAATAGACATTAAACTGCCACTACTGCGTTCTTCAAAGTAGGCAAGTTCTAATTCTTGTAAATGTCCGTAGGCTTCTAATCTTAAATCATGTTGTAAGGTTTGGGCTAAATTGCGCCAGAGGATTTTATACGCATATTCAAAAAGCGATTCTAAACTCCAGATGATTAAACTTAATATCGATAAAAACAACAGTTGATTAAACGCTCCTTGAATTCCCCAGTTGACTAAAAAAGAAGTTTTAGGATTAATCACCACATCAACAGCCCAGCCAATTAAAACCGGAGGAGCTAAATCAAAGATTTTATTTAAAATTGAATAAAGCGTTGCTAACCCAATGGTTTTTTGATAGGGTCGAGCATACTGTAGAAGACGCTGTAATGGATGAGTCGTTTTAAACATTATTTTTGCTTTCTAAGTTTTTGAGCTTCGCTATGATGGTTTTGAGTAAGATTATTTCTATTTTCTAACCTGGAGAATATTAGGTCGAAGTCTAATTGTAGTTTATCGAAAAAATTGGGTTTAAACCCAAGTCCCGCAAGCCAGAAATGCGGCTATAGCACGACGCATTACGGTTAGGACATTTTTAAATCCGGCTTCTTGCGGAAGAAGCTAAAAAGCCGGGGTCATGCCCCGGCTTTTTGTGTCTACGTCATCTTGATTCAACAGCCGTCTGGCCCACAGAAACTGTGCCCGTACAGTACCTCTGCGTCACAAATATAGATAATGCCCGCATAATCCATAAAGAACTTTATTGCGACCTGATCCGCAATATTCTCAGCCATATCCCGATCTGGGGTGAGGACTTCAAACTTTATATTCGCCGTGGTGTCGGAAACGTTAGGTTGTCCCGATGAGCGCACATTGCGACTGCCTCTACCACCCGTCTCCACCACCGTATAACCATTTGCCCCGCATTCATCGATGATATTGGCAATCTTTTTCAACAGAATCTTTTCCGTGACGATGACAAGCTTTTTGGCTGGCTTTGCCATATTGGTTACCTCCTTACCTAAGATATATTGATCTTATATGTTCAGTTGCTTGGTCTGCCAGGTCAAGGGAGTACCAACAGACCGTAGCTCGTCTGAGATTAGCCACCGATCGCTTGGGCAAGCCCGATAAAGAACGGAATACACAAGCCGATCGCAACGGGTGTACCGATGGCGGTGGAAGCACCAATGTAAGCAGAGGGATTGGCTGATGGAATCCCGGCGCGCAGCGTAGGTGGGCCTGAGATGTCTGAACTAGAGGAAGCGATAACAGCTAAGATGACAACACCACCCATGCTGAATCCGGTGGCGTAGTGGGCAATCATGCCGAGACCGAAGGCGATTAATCCATGTACAAACGGTGCAGCCACACTATACACAACGTACCATTGGGCTACCTTACGCAGTTCGCCAATTCTCGACCAAGCTTCCATACCCATGACCAGCATCAAAATCGAAAGCAAGCCACGAAAGGCGGGATCGTAGAAGCTTTTATAGACACTTTCTGGCTGGGTGAACAGTCCAAGAGCGAGGCCTAACAACATTGCTGATAAAGCTGGCCCCCGAAGGCTTTCCTCGATGATCGGCCAGATCTTAACCCCATTATCCCGAGAGGCCTTCTGCTGGCTGAGATATTCTTGCCGACTGCTAGGATATTCTGGCTGATCGGGATAATTACCTGCCGCAACGGGCTGCTTACTGAGATACTCTTGCTTGCTAAGATACTCCTGCTTACTGAGAGACTCTTCTTCTACCTTACGTTTTTTCTTGTTGAGATAAATGTTAGCCACCACAATTGCAGTTACGAGCGCGGGGATATCCATGAAGGGATAGAGTGCGCCAGCCCATGCTTCGTATGAGATTTTTTCTTCTTCCAGTAGTGTCAGGGCGGCAGCCATGGTAGAGCCACTCACCGCACCAAACAATCCCCCGGTCGCAATTGCATCAACGGTTTTGACCTTTGGCAGATTGGCTAAGGTATAGCGTGCGATGAATACAACCAGAATCCCGACTGCTACAGAAAATAGTGCAGGTAAAATCATCTCTGTTAGGTTGGAATTGCGGATCGCAATACCACCGCTCAGACCGATTTTGGTGAGTAGCATGAAGACGATGATCGTACAAATTGACTCTGGAATTACCAATTCGCTACCAAGGGCAGCAATGATCATCCCACCAATCAAAAAGCCGAGTGTGGGGGACTGCAATTGCTTAATGAAGTCCATTACAAACAAGGAAAAAAAATCCACGAATACCTCCTCCTGCCTTCTCTAAAGAAGACTGATTATTGTGATAAGTGAGTTTTAAAAAGTAAGGATGCAGCGATTCACCCCTACAGCATAGGTTTTAGACGAACACCTGTCAGCAGGAAGTTCAGAGATGAGCACTCTCCGAATAGGACGGGAAGGTGTCGCTGTCCCGCAGTAAGTTCTATAGACCAAGATCTATTAAGATTCAAAATCTTATGTACTTCACTCTATCCTTAAAGTTGCATCAACTTGTGATCGCTTTACATGGAGATGTCTAATAACTTCAAATTCAAATCATAAGTTTTCCTTACTGACAGCCCAACAAAAAAGTTTAGGCGTGAGACGAATCCAGTACGCAGAATAGGTGTTGATCACTGTTATAGCACGATTTGAAGCGAGAACAGCGAACCGAGAACATTTCGACAAGCTCAACTACCGTTCATGCCAAAATCTTAGTGCTTTACCGTAACCATTACGCTTTAACGAACTTCTGTTACTTGGGTTAAAAATCGATAACCTTGACCAGGAACCGTTTCAATCGGGCAATCACAGTTATATAGCACTATAGCTGGCTAATTTACGCCTTACCAGTCGCATCCGGGCTGCAACCACTTTGCTAATTGGTTCTTCATCAAGATCCCAAAGTTGCACTAAGGAACAGGGAATTATAAATGTGTAAATAATGATGTTTGGATACTTATCGAACCGTAACCGAATAATCAGCTTTAAACGGTTTAAAACTATTGTTAGTTTTAGCAGTTCCTTTTAATTCCAATTGATAAATTCCCACTGTGGGAAAGATCACCTCGGTTCCGGGAATACCTTGATATTTTTCGGCGGAAATTGCTTTGAGTTGAGGCTGAATTAACGGTTTATCAGTGGCTTTTCTGGGTTCTCGATAAATTGACAATTGACAATTACATTGGGATAAAGGAATCATTTGTCCTCCCCGACGAGTTAAAACAAACCATATCGTTGCTTTTTGTCCGACACGGGGATTATGATTGGGTTCGAGGTGAAATGTTACCGCTACATCCCCAGAAACTTCTACTTCATGAGCGATTGCTGGGTTAATATAGGGAGATTTTTGTAGCGGTGGGAAGGCGAATAATGTTCCCAGAATTAATAATAATTTTAAGGACTTATTTTTGTTTAAGGGGTGCAACATATAACTTTTTTAACCCAAAGAATGACCAAACGGTTTGATAGCGAATTAATAATACCACTAAACTTAACAATAGAAGCAATGCAACTCTAATTTTAATCATTAGGGTTAATTCAAATCCGCCTAAATAGTTTGACCCAATTAAGAGAGTATGAATCACCGCTAAAATAAAGGCTGGAACCGCTAATAAATGAATTCTACGCCAAAGAATACCTAATTGATTTTGAATTTTATCAAAACTGGTAATCGCCAGAGGAACCATTAATAAAAAAGCCAATCCTCCGGCTATAATTCCGCCTTGATGTTGAGGAATCATAAAGTCAAACCCGGTTAAATTCCATTGAAAGGTATGATCTAACATTTGTACCGTATGAACAACGGCTAAGATAAAAGCACTCACTCCAAACACTCGTCTATATTTTAAAGGTTGTGACCATAACCGACTAATAGGACGAGCAATTAAGGCAACTATTAAACAAATTAAGGAACCATAACCAGAATAATCAACATGATTTCCGGTTCTTAATAAGGTTAAAATTCCGATTAATAAAGTAATCCATCCCCCCAGTCTAAACAGTTGACTACGACGGTCTGCGGTGAATTTTCCGGTTAATAATCCCACCCCTAACATCGTTGGGAAGGTTCCTAAACCAAAGGCTAACATCGTTAATATTCCCCAGCCAATATTGCCTGTTTCTGCGGCTTTAATTTGGGCGGTATAGAGAAAGCCACAGGGAATAAAGCCCCAAATTAATCCTAATAATAAGGGAGTAAAAAAATGCTTTTGTAAGGAAACATTCACCATGAGTTTACTCAGGTGATGATGCAAATTTTGGGGAGATAAAGGATGAATAATCGGGAAGCGATGAAAGATTGTGGGGTTAATTTGAGCTAATCCTAAAATAATTAATAATATTCCGGTTAAAATGGCAATTCCTTGGCGAAAAAAACTGCCTATTCCTGCCATTTGCCCACTGGCAATTAAGACCGAACCTACTCCACCAATGAGAGCCCCAACCAAGGCATAACTGAGAATTCGACCTAAATTTAATAACAGATAAAATTGAAAGGGAATTTTACGAGTCGGTAAAGATTCATCGGAAAAGGAAAAGGCAACGGTTAAGGGGCCGCACATTCCCAAACAGTGTCCAAAACTTCCTAGAAATCCCAATGCACCAATTAACAACAGGTCAATGATCATGATTCCGTTTAAAAGCGGATTTTATAAAGTTGAAATAACGTTCCGGGCTTCCGTTTTAAAATTTTAGCACCTGTTGCTTTAATAAGGGTTTCCCAATTGTCTAAGGGTTCTAAAAATACTTCTGTGCCTAAATAGGTTTCTAAGATTGCCCAATCTTCGGCTAATTCGGCATCGGGAATTAACACATCAAACACAAAATCTCCACCCGGTTTAACCACTCGTTTAACTTCTTTTAAAACCAATTCCCAATAACTCAGAGGATAGTAACAACTCCATCCCGTTGCGATCGCTAAATCAAACTGATGAGCTTCATATTGTAGTTGATGACCCGGTGCTAAGGTTACTCCTTTAAACAGTTTAGAATTTAACTGGGGGCCTCGAACATTTAAAGCATCTTTGGCAACGGTACTAATTTCTTGCCCATAAAATAAAGCGTCCCAATCTCGCCAAGGATAGATGAGAAAACTAACCCCACAACCAATATCTAAACAGCGTTGATTTTTGTGAGGTTTGGCAATTTCCCAAAAAGGGGAAGTGATTTTTTCTGCTAAAGTTCCCGCCATACGATCGCGAAAAATTTCTAGGGTTTCTACTTCCGGGGGCAAATCAAATGCACCCCCTTGATATTCTCGGTTAAAACGATGGGCAACGGTCGCCAGTGCCGTTTCCAAGGGGTCAGACCCTACGGATAAATTAAAAAAATTGGATGGATTAGAAGATTTAGCCATTCATTATAGATTTATCTCTATTTTGAGCCTTTTAATGCTTTGGTAAAGTTTTTCCGATAGGAGGAATTGAACACTAACACAGGCCAGAATAATGAAAGGATCAGACGATTCTGGAAACTGCGGTTGAAGTTGGTCTTTTCAAACCCACTCCAAAACTTCCAGATTCCGCCTCCATAAATGACAAGTAGCAATAGGCTAATGATCGAACTCATACCCAAAAGATTTTGCTGTGAAGGATTAAACAGAAGTTAATGGTGATCTATTGTAGCAGTTGATTCGAGAGAAGTGTCATTTATAACCGATGAGTAACTGCTCTCCTCAACCCTCCTGCATCAGTTTCCTCCATTTCCAGCTTGAAAAAAACCTTGCCCCATCTAGTGATTAACGCCTAGGCGGGAGACTTCAGCCGGGGAGAACCCCAAGAGATTAATAAAAATTAACGATTACAATAGATAATCTTTCTATTATTTTGAGCCAGGAAATAAGAAATTTGCTATCCTATGAAGAGTGGGTTGTTAATTCTAATAGTTTTAAGGCCTTTCGATTCAAACTTTAAATCGGTAAGCTGTAGAGTTAATTTCGTTGAAAGCCTCTCCAAAATGATGTCGTATTTTTGATTAAAAATTTGAGTTAATTAGCTCTCAACGATTGTAATGTATTTTCAGTAACCCCCGATTTAAGGAACCCAACACTGATCGGATTCACCTTAACTTAACGGTGAGAAAATCAGGAAAATTTAGATCATTAATCAGCCTAAATCAATCAGGAGGATATATGCGAGCAGTGCTAATGGCGGGTGGATCAGGAACACGACTGCGACCCTTAACGTGCGATCTTCCTAAGCCGATGGTACCGATACTGAATCGTCCCATTGCTGAACATATTATTAATTTACTCAAACAACACAATATTATAGAAATAGTTGCCACATTACATTATCTTCCTGATGTGATGCGCGAATATTTTCATGATGGCAGTGATTTAGGTGTCCAAATTACTTATGCTGTCGAAGAAGATCAACCCCTGGGAACCGCAGGCTGTGTTAAAAATATTGCTGAACTTTTAGATCAAACCTTTTTAGTGATTAGCGGAGATAGTGTTACGGATTTTGATTTAACCGCCGCTATTGAATTTCATCATCGCAAACAATCAAAAGCCACCTTGATTTTAACCCGAATGCCGAATCCTATTGAATTTGGGGTGGTGATTACTGATGAAAATCAGCGCATTCGTCGCTTTTTAGAAAAACCCGCCACCAGTGAAGTTTTTTCCGATACGGTGAATACAGGAACCTATATCTTAGAACCGGAAGTTTTAGAATATCTTCCCTACGATCAAGAATGTGATTTTTCTCAAGATTTATTCCCCTTACTCTTAGAAAAAGATGAACCCATGTATGGGTTTATTGCCAATAACTATTGGTGTGATATTGGTCATTTAGATATCTATCGAGAAGCCCATTATGATGTCTTAATGGGGAAAGTAAAACTTAAAATTCCCTACCCGGAACGCTTTCCGGGGTTGTGGGTGGGAGAAAATACTTATATTGATGAAACAGCCCAAATTGAAACCCCCGTTTTGATTGGTCGCAATTGTCGGATTGGCGCTAGAGCACAAATTGAAGCCGGAACCGTCATTGGGGATAATGTTACCATCGGTGCCGATGCTAATATTAAACGGCCGATTATTTGGAATGGTGCGATTATTGGGGATGATGCCCATTTACGAGCCTGTGTGATTGCTAGAGGAGCGCGTGTAGACCGTCGTGCCCACGTTCTCGAAGGGGCGGTGGTGGGTTCCTTATCCAGTGTGGGAGAAGAAGCCCAAATTAGCCCAGGGGTGCGAGTCTGGCCCAGTAAAAAAATCGAATCCGGCGCGACCCTAAATATTAATTTAATTTGGGGTAATACCGCCCAACGCAATTTATTTGGTCAACGGGGAGTACAAGGATTAGCCAATATTGATATTACGCCGGAATTTGCGGTTAAATTAGGGGCGGCTTTTGGATCAACCTTAAAACCCGGTTCAACGGTGGCGGTTTCGCGAGATCAACGACCGATTTCTCGCATGGTGACTCGTTCCTTAGTGGCGGGTTTAATGTCCGTTGGCATCGATATTATTAACTTAGATGCGACTGCCATTCCGATTACCCGCACGGCCATTCCGTCGTTAAAAGTTGCCGGGGGAATTCACGTCCGACTTTCTCCCGAACGGGCGGATTATCTATTAATTGAATTTTTAGATCATAAAGGAATTAATATTACCAAAGCCAAAGAAAAGAAAATTGAAGGAGCTTATTTTAAAGAAGATTTACGACGGGCGCAAATTCCTGAAATTGGTAACGTCAGTTATACGATTGATTTACTCGATATTTATAGTATCAGCTTTGGAAAACATATCAATCCCGAAGTGTTACGCTACAGTAATGCTAAAGTTGTTATTGATTATGTTTATGCCGTTTCTGGGGCAATTCTACCGCAACTTTTAGCCAAATTTGGCTGTGATGCGGTGGTCTTAAATGCCAGCTTAAATCATACCGCTTTATCGGTTCCTGAACGAGAAAATTTACTCGATCAATTAGGGCGAGTCGTTGAAGCCTTACGCGCTAATTTCGGGGCGCAAGTCTATGCCAACGGCGAACAATTTATGTTAGTCGATGAAACCGGAAGTCCCATTCGGGGAGAAATCTTAACCTCGTTGATGGTGAATATGGTTTTAACCTCCCATCCCCGCAGTACCGTTGTAGTTCCAGTTCATACTTCCGCCGCCATTGAACAAATAGCCCGCCGTTATGATGCCAAAGTCATTCGCACCAAAGCCAACCCGACGGCTTTAATGGAAGCCTGTCACCGCAACCCGAATGTAGTTTTAGGCGGAAGTGGAGATATGGGGTTTATTTTCCCCCAACTGCATCCAGGGTTTGATGCCATGTTTTCTATTGCTAAAATTATAGAAATGTTAACGACCCAAGAGCGATCGCTCACCCAAGTTCGGGCAGATTTACCCCATGTTGTCCATCGTCGGTATACCGTGCGTTGTCCCTGGACAATTAAAGGCGGATTGATGCGACATTTAGTTGAAACTCATTCCCCAGAAAACCTAGAATTAATTGATGGGGTCAAATTAATTAATTACCAAGATGATAACTGGGTGTTGATTTTACCCGATGCTGGAGAACCTCTGGTTCACATTTTTGCCAATAGTGTTGATCGCGATTGGGTTGATACAACCTTGCGAGAATATCGCAATTTAGTCCATGAGTTTGTGAATCAATCCCAAGGGATGGAACACCCAGATGATGTTTAACATCCAAAATTAACAGAAAAAGAGTTTAAAGATTAGACTAAAAATGTCATGATCAAAAAAACTCAACTCCCAGGGAGTTTTTAACCTTGTACTGGAATTTGTTGCTTAACCTATGAACAGTATTATTTTGATGGCGGAGATTGTTGAAGATCCGCAACTACGTTATACCTCTGATAGTCAACTCGCCCTAACAGAAATGTTAGTTCAGTTTCCAGCACTGCGGGATGTCGATCCTCCTTCCACCTTAAGAGTCATTGCTTGGGGAAATTTTGCCCAAGAAGTTCATGAAAAATATCATCAAGGCGATCAAATCATTATTGAAGGTCGTTTAGGAATGAATCTGATTGAGCGAAAAGAAGGGTTTAAAGAAAAACGGGCAGAATTAACGGCTCAACGGATTTATCCGGTGCAAATGCCATTCAAAACTCAATCTCAACATTCTGATCCCACAGCCACTAACCCTAATAAAGTGGTTCCTTTAGGATCTCGCCGCGCCAGCACTCCAACTTCTGTTTCTGAAGATTCCCTAGAATCCCGTCGCCCCCCAGCTAATCCCAGCCCCAGTCGAGTCACTCCCCCCAGCGAACCGGAAAACCCGGATTATGATCCGATTCCCTTTAAACGGGCGGTTGCATTTTCAAGTGTTGAAGCGGGACTGGTTGAGGGTTGGGAATTAGAGATCAATCGTCCCCGTGTTGGATTTGAGTGGACAAAATTTTAATTGCAGTTTGTAGAAGCGCTGAAATTTAGGAACAAAGCGCTCTACAAAAGGATTCATTGTTCAGAAACGATGACTGATGCAATGTCAGCGATTTGAATTGAGTCATCCGTTGATTAGGCTTTACTTTTTAAGGAGATCAGCACTTGTGAAGTTGCCACTCCGTCAATTGCTTGTTATTCCGTTTGTGTTACAAATCTCTATTGTAGTCGGAATGACAGGATTTTTTTCCTATAAAAACGGACAGAAAGCAGTCAACGATTTAGTAATTCAGTTGCATCAAGAAATTAGTACCCGCATTGAGTTAAACCTAAAAACGTATCTGAATGCAGCCCATCTTGTCAATCAGACGAATCAAAATGTCCTGAGTGAAAAATTATTCGTCTTAAAAGATGTAACCCGTTTTAAACCTTGGTTTCTTCACCAATTCTATGCTTTTCCCTCTGTGGATTATATCGCCTGGGGAAATGAGCAAGGAGAATATTTGGGAATCAAGAGAAGTCAAAATCAGCAATTTCAGCTAGAAATTGTTCAAGCTTTCACTCAAAATCAGTATTATACCTACGCTTTGAATTCTAATGGCAAACCGGGTCAACTCTTAAGAATATTTCCTAATTATGATCCCCGCACTCGCCCTTGGTATCAAGCTGCTATTCAAGCGAAAAAAGCAACTTGGAGTCCGATTTATTTATGGTTTGATCACAGCACCTTAGCCATTGATGCGGTCTTACCGATTTATAATCAACAAGGCCGTTTATTAGGAGTCCTGGATACACCTTTAACCTTATCAGAAATTAGTGATGTTCTGCGAGGGTTGAAAATTGGTCAATCTGGACAAAGTTTTATTATTGAGCGTTCCGGGATGTTGGTTGCTAGTTCTTCTAGGAGTAATCCTTTTAGGGTTAAACAGGGTCAACTCCAAAGAATTAAAGCCATAGAAAGTCAAGAGTTTTGGATTCGAGAAACTACGAAACAGTTACAAAATCAGGTTCAGAGTTTTCAGCAGATTCAAGGAGCGGTTTTCTTGGATTTTAAATGGGATAATAAACGATACATTGCACAAATTTTTCCCTATTTAGATGGAAAAGGAATTGATTGGTTAATTTGTGTTGTTGTTCCTGAAAGTGATTTTATGACTCCGATTACAGAGGCTCAAAAAATTACGATTTTGCTGTGTTTTTTGGCTTTGGGTATTGCTACTGGTCTGGGAATAATAACGGCTCATTGGATTACGGCTCCCATTATTCAATTAAGTCAAGCTAGTCAAGCGATCGCTCAAGGAGAATTAGACCAAAAGATTGAACTCAATCGCACAGATGAACTGGGAATTTTAGCTCGGTCATTTAATCTCATGGCAATGCAGTTAAAGGCTGCTTTTGAGAAATTAGAAGTGCGAGTGCAAGAACGCACGGCAGAATTGCAACAAGCCAAAGCAGCGATTGAAAGTTCTAATAAAGAATTAGAGGATCGAGTCTATCAACGAACAGCAGAACTTTCTTTAGCTTTAGAACATTTAAAAAAAACACAAGCAGAATTATTAAAACGGGAAGAAAAACTCAAATTTGATGCGTTTCATGATAGTTTGACTGGGTTAAAAAATCGAACCTGGCTGTTAAATAGACTCCAGTATTTAATTCAAAAAACAAACCATAAAAAGCATTATTTATATGCAATTTTGTTTTTAGATTTAGACCGATTTAAAGTCATTAATGATAGCTTGGGTCATTTAGTCGGAGATGAATTATTAAAAAGTGTTGCCCACCGTTTAACAACGATCGTCAAATTTAAGGATACTGTTGCACGAATCGGAGGAGATGAATTTATTATTTTATTAGAAAATATTAAAGATGTCAATGAAGCAACAGATGTAGCTCAACGAATTATTGAACAGCTTAAACATCCTTTTTATATTCATCAAAATCCGATTTTTACAGGGGTTAGTATTGGGATTTCCCTTAGTTCAATGGGATATTCTCAACCAGAAGAGGTGATTCGAGATGCGGATATTGCGATGTATCATGCCAAGCGTTTAGGGAAGGGATGTTATCAAGTTTTAACCAGTGCGATGCAAATTCCAGCCATGGAACGGTTGCAACTAGAAAATCATTTAAGAGAAGCATTAATTCGAGAAGAATTTTTATTATATTATCAACCGATTATTTCTTTAGAGACAAGACGATTGATTGGATTTGAAGCGTTAATTCGTTGGAATCATCCTCATAGAAATATGATTAGTCCCAGTGAATTTATCCCCATTGCTGAAGAAACAGGATTAATTCAAGCCATTGATTTATGGGTCTTAAAAGAAGCCTGTCAGCAAATGAATTACTGGAACCAACAATTTCCTGATTTACCTCCGTTGAGTATGAGTGTTAATCTCTCTCCTGTTGATTTAAGGCAAGTTAATTTAATCGAAAATTTTAAAAAAATTCTTGAAAATTATCCGCTTAAAAATTGGCTATTAAAGCTAGAAGTGACTGAAACGTGTTTTTTGGAATTTTTAACCTTTGAACAAAGTTTACTTCAACAACTTCAAGAACTCGGAATAAAATTGTGTATTGATGATTTTGGAACCGGATATTCTTCTTTAAGTCGGCTCCATAACTTTCCACTCTGCACTTTAAAAATTGATCGTTCTTTTGTGAGCAAAATCCAGTCTGAAACCGAAGGAACAGAAATTATTCACACGATTATTATGTTAGCTCATAGCCTAGGGATGGATGTAGTCGCTGAAGGAATTGAAACCCCAATTCAACTGGAAAAATTAAAAGAGTTGGGATGCAATTATGGACAGGGTTATTTAATTTCTCAACCGTTAGATCGTTTAAAAACCACAGAATTTTTAATCCGCTTTCTTTCTTAAGATTCATTGCAACCGCATCATAATAAATACTGAAATTTTTCTTTACAATCTGTAACAATGTAACAAAAACAAGATACAATCGCTGTATATGAGAATTATTATAAAAAAATTTAAGTCTATCAAAAGATAGATATAGTTTTTTGGGAAAAAAATGTTATTATCTTAAAAAGATTAGATATCGGTAGCCTAGTTTGCGATGGCATCAGGAACAATTTTGCTCTCTATGTGTAAGTTCTGCCCGCGTCCCTCCGAATTCCAATCTCCGCACACCCTTGATTTTTGACTGAAAAGGTAAGTAATGACGATCTATGTAGGTAATTTGTCTTACGACGTCACAGAAGACGATCTCAGAGAAGTTTTTACTGAGTATGGTTCTGTGAAAGAAGTTCAAATCCCTGTTGACCGGGAAACTCGGAAAAAACGGGGATTTGGCTTTGTTGAAATGATGACTGATGATGAAGAAACTAAAGCCATTAATGAACTTGATGGTGCTGAGTGGATGAGTCGAGTTCTGAAAGTGAATAAAGCTCGACCCCGTGAAGAACGGAAACCCGCCAGAGGGAGTTGGGGAAATAAACAAAATTATTCCCGTCGCTACTAAGTGAGTGATTTAACGCAACATTAATTCGGATCTGTTTTTTAACAGGTTGTGCTAGAGTAATCAGTGAGAGTAAAATTCGGTTGTAGCTTTTGTTTGTAGTCTTGATGGGCATTTCCCGTTTGGTTTGGACAGGCTTCTCTCCGAAATTCCAACCTCTGCACTGTCTTGATTTTGGAGATAACCCATGTCTATTTATGTCGGCAATCTTTCCTACGAAGTCACCCAAGACGATCTAACCAGCGTGTTTGCAGAATATGGTTCTGTCAAACGGGTTCAGCTTCCTAAAGACCGTGAAACCGGTAAGGTACGTGGCTTTGCTTTTGTAGAAATGGAAACGGAAGCGGAAGAAGCAACCGCCATTGATGAACTCGATGGTGCGGAATGGATGGGTCGGAGCATGAAAGTGAATAAAGCCAAACCCCGTGAAAATGCAGGGGGTGGCAATGGTTCCTTTGGTGGTGGTGGTCGTAGTGGTAGTGGTGGTCGTGGTGGTCGTCGCTACTAAACAACTCTTGGACTGGTTATTTCGATTCAGATTGAACCCCATCAGTTCCTAGATTTCATCCCCTAAAAGAAAGAAAGCTCAAGCTTTTTTGTGGCTTGGGCTTTTTTTATGTTTAAATCTAATATTTTTATTTTTGAATTGAGTAATTGGGTTGAGTAGACCTCTTGCAAAAAAAATCTATGCTATTATAAAAAGTTTTCACTTTCAGACCGTAGTGTCAACTCATAATTATAAATGGCTGACAACAAATTACAACGAAGGCCATAACGACGGCGACGATTTCGATAACGACTCGATAAGATCCTGAAAATTTTCAGGCTCCGATTAACGTGTTCAATTACAATTCGTTGATGAGCCAAAGCTTGATTATAGTCTTTTTCTAAGACCGAAAGATTGCCCTTTTTGGGTTTCTTTTTGGGTACATAGCTATTCAAGTGATAATCCTTAATCCCTTGATAGCCACTATCTTGTAAGCTATCAGTTTGGGGGTGAAAATGGATTTTGCTTTTTTTGAATAAGCTGAAGTCGTGGCAATGTCCTTGTCCAAAATCCGCACAAATAATCTGTTTACTTTCTTGATCAATTACTAACTGAATTTTGAGCGTGTGATTTTTTTTCTTTCCTGAGTAACATTTTTTCTGTTTTTTTTTCGGTCTTTCAATAGCCGTTTCTGTGACATCCATCACTACGATTTCGGGGTAGCCAGAATCTTGAATTAAGGCTTTTTTTCCCGGAATCCGAAACTTTCCTGTTTTCATTAAAGTTGATTCAATGTCAGCGACAATTCGGCAAATCGTTGATTCTGATACTCCCCAATTTGTCCCAATATGAAAATACGTTCTGTATTCTCGCCAATATTCCAAGGCTACTAAAACTTGCTCTGGGAGAGTCAAGAGGGTGTGACGTCCTCTTCTATCTTTAGGATGTTCTAATCTGAACTGCTCTATGGCATTAACCATTTCTTGAAAGGTTTGAATCTTGACACCAAATCTCCGTTTAAATTCATGAGGTTTCAAATTTAGATAAAATTGAGTATTCATTACAGAGTTATTGTCTAAATTTACTTTCAATTGTTACCATTTTATGTGGTTTTTAGCAAAAGTTTGTGAAGAATGGTTAGTCTCTGTGATTTTATGAAATTGAGTAAAACTTATCATTATACCATAAAATTATTTTGCAAGAGTTCTAGTAACAAATTGTAAAGTTCTGCCTCGGAAATTCAGTAATCACTGATAGCTCAACTGTAGATGGTTAAACTAGAAAATGAAGTTAGGCCCAAAATTTTCTGTTTAACTTTTATCTTCCTAAAGGCGTTGATGGAGTGATATGAATCTAACTAAAACCCTGCATACCCTATTCAAAATAATTTTTTGGGTTTGGAATGTAACCTTTCTCAGTGTTGTTTATCTTTGGATTTTCCCTTTTCTAGCTATTTTTTTAGTGTTGGCAACCTGGAGCGGGGAAATTGAACTAGAATTTACCTTAACCATTCTTGCTTTGATTGCAGTTCCTACCGTTTGTACCATTATTGGTAAACGATATTTCCGCCAACGACCTATTGAGTTAATCCGATTATTTTATGGTGTAGAAGCACCCCTGTTTCTCTTTTGTCTGGTACGATTATTTATTTTCCGAGAACTCACTCCAGCCAGCCGTTTAGTTTTAAGTACAATTCTGATTTGTATTTCTGCTTTTTTCGTAGAATTATTATGGGGATATTTAGGAAATAAGCAGAATAAAACTCATCGATTTTTAACAGGAATCCAACTCGTTACCCATAGCTTAATGCTATTAGTCGGGTTATATGTGGGAATTTTTCTTTTCTATTATGCTGTTCCCCTTGCTGTTATTCTCCTGCGCCAGTTCTTTTCATGGGAATGGTTAACTTTTCTTTGGCAGTCTTTAACTCATGATTTCTTATTATCTTTTTCTATCGTGACAATTTTGTTCACCGGAACAGCCACCCTATTTTTAGGAATGCCTTCCGCTTTTGTTGCCCTTTATATTCATTCAGGACAACGAATTATCCGCAACTTTGCGGCTCAATATGGTCGTATTCGTACTACCCAAATTATATTAGGAACCCTAACCCTTTGGATAATTTTATTTATAAATTTTCTCCATCAACCGCAAGTTTTAGCCTTTCAAAAGTTAGAAACAATTCCCCAAACTGATCAACAAAAACAAGAATTATTAGCACAATCTCAACCCATCCGTAAAGGATTAATTAATGCCTATCTATCCGCCTATCGTTATTTAGGAGCCGTCAAAGATAGTAATTCTATTGAGAGAATATACAAAGATGTTTTTAACCTGCCTCAACCTCTCTTAGATACCATTCAGAATAGTTATAATCAAGTGATGTCCCCCTTTCTGTATCAAGGAGATTTAGATAAAGATGCGGAGAAAGCCGAAAAACTCTATGCTGATTTTTTTGATACTTCCATTCAAAAAGGAGAACGGGTTGCTATTCAACACGCACTCAAATCTACTGCTATTTTAGATGAAGCAAAAGCCGGATTATTGAATATTAATCAGAAGAAAGTTTGGTTAGCAAAACAAGACGTTACGGTTCAAGAAAAGGGAGACTGGGGAGAGGTAGAAATCCATGAAGTATATCAAAATCAAACCAACGATGTAGAAGAAATTTTTTACTCCTTTTCCTTACCCGAAACAGCCGTAATTACAGGTCTTTGGTTAGGAGATACGAATAATAAAGCGACTCGTTTTCCCTTTACCGTTTCCCCCAGAGGTGCGGCTCAAAAAGTGTATAATTCCCAAGTCAAACGGGAACGTCCTGTTGACCCAGCATTATTAGAACAAGTCGGAACCCAACATTATCGACTGCGCGCTTTTCCGATTCCTGCTAAATCAACTTCTTGGAATATAAATAATTCGAGTCTTCCTACAGAATTGCATCTTTGGTTAACCTATAAAGTCATGGGTCAAGGGAATCAATGGCCCTTACCTAAAGTGGGTGAAAAACGCAATATTTTCTGGACAAAAAGCACCCAACGCATTCGCAATCAAAAAAGAATTAGAGGGTTTGACAAGAATTGGTTAGAGGCAAGTTTACCCGCTTCTAAAGCGTCAATTCAATCCCATCAAGTTAGTTTAGAAGGCTACAAAATTACCGCTCAACCTTTAACTGAAAAAGATTATAGTTTACCCCAAGGGAAACAATTTGCAATTATTCTGGATACTTCTCGAAGTATGGGAAACCATCAACAGGAATTAGCTAAAAGCTTAGACTGGTTTAAAACTAATGTTCTTCCAAATAATCAAGCGGATTTATATGTAACCGCAACGGAAGGAAATCAACCCCAATTAATTGATGATTTGCATCAGTTTCAGGTGAATCAAAAAGCCTTTTATGGAACCCTGCAAATTAAGGAAATGTTACGTCAATTTATGGAGTTGAAGGGAAATAAACCCTATGACGGGATTATATTAATTAGCGATGAAGGAAGTTATGAACTATCAGAAGATAAAACAGGGGTTCCTCAGATTTCTGTTCCCCTGTGGATTGTCCATTTAGGCTCCCTTGCTCCGGCTTATGAAGATGGAACCTTAAAGATGATTCAAACCAGTGGTGGTGGCGTTTCTACTGATATTTCTGAGGTAATGAAACGCATCGCAACCACTGAACAATTAACCCAGAAATTAGTTAGTTCACCCCAACCCAAACCGACGGTTTTAACGGTAGCAGATGGTTATGAATGGTTCATGGAAAAAACCACAGAAAAACCTACAAATTCTCAGGGGTTTGAACCTATCGTCGCACGATTATTAGTTCGGGGATTAAGTCAGAAAACCTCGGATCAACAATTAACAGAATTAGATGGGATTCATGCGATCGCAAAAACCTATAATATTGTTACCCCTTATTCTTCAATGATTGTTTTAGTTAATGATGAACAACGTCAAGCTCTAAAAGCCGCAGAAGCTTCTGCTGATCGATTTAATCGCAAAATTGAAACGGGGAAAGAACAGTTAAATAAACCCAATAATCCTTTAAATAATACGGCTAGTGTTCCTGAACCGGGAATGGTCGTTGGCTTAGGAATTATTGGGTTATTTATGATTGTTAAATCTCAAAAAAATAATATGAACCCTTAAAAAATGACACAAATTACCACGACTGAATTACCTCAAACCTTCCAAACTCTATTAATAGAGGTCGAACGTACCAAAACCCCCCTAACTGTTATTCATAAAGGAAAACCATTAGTAATTATCTATCCTGCCAACAGCCAACATTCACGCTCCGCTTTTGGGGCTATGAAAGGAAGTGGTAAAATATTAGGAGATTTAATCATTTCTGTTGCCGAACCTTGGGAGGTTTTAGAGTGAAACTTCTGGCTGATCTTTTCCCTGATGCTAGTCATGTTCAGTTTCATGACCTTATAACCACAACCTCTGAATTAGATAATTATCAAAAGCTGGATCACGACTAATTAAAATAAGGGAATGATTCATCGCCTGTGCTACGAGGATGCGATCAAAAGGATCTCGGTGATGTAGGGGCAGATTTGCATAAAACTCGGTATCTTTAACTGTAATTGGTAGAATTTGAACATTAAGATATTGCAATTCCTTTGATAAATCTTCAAAGGGTCGATTGAGTTGAAGCTTACCGATATTAATTTTAATTGATATTTCCCAAAGGCTGGCAATACTAAAATACAAATCGGTTTTAGTATCAATTACTTCTTTCGCTTTACTGCCTAGATTAGGATCGCCAGTTAAATACCACAAAAAGGCATGAGTATCTAACAAAAATGTCATCTTACATATATTCCTTTAGATCTTCAAGTGGTTGATCGAAATCATCAGACATAAAGATCTGACCAACCCAACTTCCATAACCCTGAAATTCTTCAAGTTTTTCTTGAGATGATTCACTTTTGGCGTGTTTCTCAAGTAGATATTGTGCATAATCCAATATCTCTTTTTTTAAAGATTCTGGCATCTTGACGATAGTTTGAAAAATCTCTATATCAATAGTCATGATTACTAGGCAATATTGGCAAGATTATTTTTACTTATTATACCATAATTACATTGATATGAAGAAAACTGGTGATATAATAAATTAAGTAATTCTGAGAGTGCAATGGCTAAACTTCAGATTGAAAACTTGCCTGATGAACTATATAGTCAGATTGAGTGTCTAGCCTCAGAGAAAAATTTTACTCTTAATGAGGCAGTTATTCATCTGTTGACGGAATCCTTATTATTTGATCTTGACAAAGTAATGATAAATCGGACGCAAGAGAACCAACCCATGTCAGCAATTCTACAAAGAATTCGTAATCGTCCGAGAGTTAATCCCAGGGATTTTGGATTAACAGATAGCACTATTTTAATTCAAGAGGATCGCAATAGATGACCGTTGCTTTACGATGCGTAATTGATACAACTTTCTGAGAAACCGGGTTTCTTAACAACAATCTCGGTTGAGATCCGCTCATCTTTCTGAGAAACCCGGTTTCTGGTTCACTTTTCCTAATTAAATAGAAAAAGGCTGCTATTCCATTATGTATTCTAACTTTGATTTTGGTATTGGATTTTCATTGTAGTTTACGACACCTTTAATTATCACTTTGGCATTTATACCATTACTCTGCCATGAGCAAAGTTGTAACTGATCAATTCTACTATTAAAAAATTCCCTTACAAGTTCGGCTGCTTTTTCTAAATCAGAAGGTTGTTCTAAAAAAATATTAATGCCCTTAATTGTCGCACTTTTCCAGACTGATGTGCGTCCATCACTAACAATATTGATTCTAGCCAACCTCAAATGAAGCATTAAGCTTTCAAATTGAGATTCAATATCCTCAGAGTTAGTGCAATATATAACATTAAGTCTTGTTTCCCACATTGTTGTTTTTGCCTTCTTATATACTACGTTCAGAAATACAAACTCTAGTTTTTCCAGTGACACAAATCTGGAATTAATTCTTTGTCAATTGGCCCACAAATCTCAAAAACCATTAACCTGGCTTTAACTCCAGCAAGAATCAGAGCAGAAGAACGATGATTGCCGTCCATTATTAAGTGTTTGCCATTTGGTAATGCGTATGTTGCTATTACAAGTTGAACGGGTTGTTGAGTAGTATTTATGAATTCATTTAATAGCTCTTGAATTTTGTCTCTACGTCCACTATCAAGACGATTTATAGCTTTAGGAATATCTGCCAGTGTCAGTGGATTTGCATTTGATTCTAAATAGCTGACTTCCTCATATAAATTATTAAAATACCAGGGTAAATACCAAGCCGAAGGATTTTCTAATTGATCAAAAACAGTGATTTTAACAGTAATTTTTTCGATTTTTAATCTCTGCCAATTCAGTTGAATTCTGATTGAAGCATGAAAAAATGCTTGAAACATTAAAAAAGGAATTTCAGTTGATTTCATATTAATAATTTAATCTTTTTGGTTTGATGAGTTTAGCAATTCTATAATTTCGTAGTCTTTTCTATTCTTTAAATCTAAAAGTCTCATCACCGTATTTTCTTGTAAAAACTGATCACAAATTTCTTTCATTCTTTGTGGATCTGTAGATTTTAATTCATATAAATATGTTGCTATAGAACTTTCTATTTTCCGGCTTAACCTGTTATAATTATTTCTATTATCTGATGTTGGCTGTAACAGTAGTGTATCTATAGTGGCTATAAAATCACCCAATTTTTTTTGCTTCTTATTGTTTTTAATGATCTTATTTTTATCAAGTTTGTCAAGTTTATCAATTTGTTTTAATGAACGCCGAACTAAAATTGCAGCTAATGGTTTTCCGCCACATGAATCATAATGTGTTAATAATCTTAAAGATTCAAGCAGGAGATTATCAGCATAATCAATAGCAAGATCTTTCTCACAAAATTGCAACACTGGCAATAAGGATAAACAGTCATAAAGCAATGCTGATGCTGAACTAGATTCTCCTTCCCCAAGTCTGTGTATTCCCTTTTCAATCACACCAATTTTTTCATATATTTCTAATCCTGATAGTCCGGTTTGAAGATATTTAATTTCTTGGGTAAGATCCCTTATTAGATAAACTGATTTCTCTTGATTTTTACCTATCCAAACTGTCATAAGAAACAAGATAAATCCTGCGGAAAGTGAGACTATATCAGCCCAAGTCCATATATTATCAAGCATAACAAAAAATGCGGTTTTTCTAAATTTACTCGCGCACCAAAAATTAGTTGTTGAACTTATAATTAGATCGCAAATGCAATCTATAAAGCCATTAAAGGGTGTAAAACAGCAAACGTTTAATCCCTAAAATTGCGCTTTAATATGTCTATTATTATCCCTGACAAACTCAAGTATTGTCTAGCCTAAAAATGTTCAATTTTGCCAACAGTTTCTACCTGCTTTTATCCTCTTGAGATCTATTTTTATACAAAAATATACAAAATAGTTCAAGAAAGTCGGTAAAGGTGCACTATAATACATAAAAGTCTTGTATCTCCTACCCCTTATGGATCTCAAAGAAGTGTTAAAAGTCGCTGATAAAATAGTCTTCGCTCAAACGGGCCAGCATCTTGATGATTTAGAGGAAGCGGTATTGCGGGGCACTCTACAACATGAGACATATAAACAAATTGCTAAGGACTTTGATTGTTCTGAAAGTAACGTTAGGAATGCGGGATCAAAATTATGGCAGATTTTTTCAGAGGAACTAGGGGAAGATATTAGTAAATCGAATTTTCGAGCCGCGATGGAGAGGTTACAAAACTCTAATCTTTTCAACTTTGCAAAAGATGTTGTAGTTAATGATAGTTTTAATATTTGTGGAGAAGGAAGACACCCGCCAGATATACCGAACCCGTATCAGCAAAATGAGAATAGTTATAATACTAAACAATCTAAAAACCAATGTTATGATTTAAGTGAAATGCCTGATTTAGGTGCTTTTTATGGTCGCACGCCTGAATTAGAAACCTTGACAAATTGGATTTTACAACAACGCTGTCGTTTGATTGCCATTACGGGTATTAGTGGGATGGGGAAAACGGCGTTAACGGTGCAATTGGTTCAACAAATTAAAGATGAATTTGAGTCTGTAATTTGGTGCAATTTTGACTCATCTCCAACTTTAGCAGAATTTCAAACTAACTTAATCGAATTTTTTTCGCAGTCAGAAGAACTAGATTTATCAATACCTCATCCGAAAGCTTTACCCCTAATCAAATATTTGCAAAAGTATCGCTGTTTAGTGGTTTTGAATAATATTCACAATCTTTTTAGTAGCGGAGAATTAGCCGGAAAATATAAACCCGGATATGAAGACTATCGAACTTTATTTAAACAGATTAAAGAGTTATCTCATCAAAGTTGTTTCTTGTTAATGGGTTGGGAACAACCTCGAATTGTAACTGAGGTTAAAAACCAAAATTCTGTAATTCGGACTTTACAATTAACGGGTTTAGATCTTGTTGCTGTACGCGAAATATTTAGAGATTATGGGTTAGCTGAAATTGAGAATTTTGAGACAATTATTCAACCTTATCAAGGCAATCCCTTCTGGTTAAAAAGTATAGCAAATTTGATCCAAGAGTTGGGAGGATGTGCAACTGAAGTCTTATTGAAAGATACCCTATTGTTACCCGAAGAGGTGAAAGAGAGTTTACAACAACAATGCGATCGCTTATCAGAGGCAGAAAAACAAGTGCTGTCTTTATTGGTAGCCGAAAACAATCCAGTGAATTTAGTTAAATTGTTAGAAAATAGCCAAGTTATCTCATCAGATTTGCTCAACGCCATTCAATCTTTATTACGACGCTGTTTAATCGAACAACAAGGTAATTGTTATACTATTTTACCTTTAATTAAACAATACATATCAAGTAAATAGAAAATTAATCATCTATGATGTAACATTTTAATGGCTGTTTGTAAATCTGAGGTTAAAGATTTTGTCGCCAATTTAGGAGATTGTTCTGTATAGTTATTAACCTGAATTGGAGAACCCATTTTGATTTGAACAGAAGACCCTTTAGAAATCGGTGCAGGTCTATCATAACGAATACTAATCGGAATAATTTTTAAATCTAAATCCGGTTTTTGGGATAAAGTTTGTAATGCAATTCGCGCGACTCCGGGTTGAATGGGATGAATATCCCATTCTAAAAAAATATGTCCTTCGGGAAATAAAACTAAAATTTGTTCTTGTTTTAACACTTCAATACTATAGCGAATACTGGATGTTCCAGGGTGTTCTCGGTTAACAGGAAACCCCCCCAACCGTTGAATAAACCACCCTTGAAACCCCTGAGTTTGCTCTAATAAAACCATGTATCTTAAGTCTCGTCCTGTTACCCAACGTCCGGCTGAATAAGCTAATAAAATTGCATCCCATCGGGAACGATGAGTAGGTGCTAAAATAACTGCACCTGTTCGGGGTAAATAATCTTGACCTTCAATTTCAATATTCTTAAAATAGAAGGGGATAACTACACTAGAGCATAAAAGATAAGCAATGGGTGTTAACCAAGGGGAAATTTTAGAGTTAGAAAGACTTTCCAACATTAGATTAGAGTTTGAGACTGTTAATTTCTGGTTTATTCTAAATGTTCTGCATATAAACTTTGAACTAAATTCTCTAATTTTTCTTCAGAACAACAGTCTACTAACATATCAAACGCATCAAGCAGTTTAGCGGCATTTTCTCCTAACATAGGGCTCATATCCCAAACATCCTGTACCCAGTCTCGTGGACGTTCATTATCAAAAATCATCCGTTCTAACAGTTGTCTGGCTTCAGTTTTGGTTAAACTCATAAAAGTTCAGGGTAATTTCAAGAGGCACTTTAATCATCATATTCAATTTAGTTTATCAGTAGGATTGCCAAAATTACAACCCTACCTTGACCCGATAATGCTTAAGTCTTGAAATCAATCACTATAGCGTTCTTCTGCCCAAGGTTCCCCCCTTTTATGATAACCATTTTGTTCCCAAAATCCCAATTCCTCATGATCAAGAAATTCTAACCCATTAATCCATTTTCCACTTTTCCAAGCATATAAATGGGGAACCACTAACCGCAGGGGGCCACCATGATCAGGGGGTAAGGGTTCATCAAAAACCTCATAGGCAAAAAAGTTGTCTTCGCGTAAGAAATCCTCCATTGAAACATTAGTGGTATAACCTCCATAACAGTGTTCCATAACATGAATGGCTTGGGGGTTAACTTCAACAAATTTCATGAAGTCAGTAACTTTAATTCCTGTCCATTTCACCTCTAATTTTGACCAGTGAGTTACACAGTGAAAATCGGCGGTAAAATTACTTTTAGGCATTGCCATTAAATCCGACCAAGTAAAGGTTTTGGGTGTGGCTAAACCCCAAACTTTTAACTGCCAATCTTCAAGAGAAATTTGGGGAGTTTCCCCATAGGTTAAGACGGGAAAACCTTTGCTTAAATGTTGTCCCGGTGGAACGCGAGCACTCTCATCAGAAGTGGGTTTATGGAAAAATTGGCCTAACATGATCAACACTCAATGGCTATTTTTTTAGTTAGTATAGCACTCTTAGAATAGGGAACAGGGAACAGGGAACAGGGAACAGTAAGTTATGACCCTTATTACAAGGTTTAGTATTGTTAAATCGCTTAATGGGTAGTGCTATATAACGTTAAATTTGGGTTTTTAGGCGATCTGCTCTCGAACTGCTTCTTCCTTTATATATAAATGTTAAATTTTAGAGGTCTATCAGGAGAAGTTGGAACAAAGTTTGTAATTCAGTATACTATGAATAAGATCTGTTAGGGCACAACAACAATGGCTCCGATTTACTTGATTCCTTTGTTGATTAGTTGTCTAGCCGCTTGGGTTAGTCTTGGTAATCCCCAATGGAAAATTGATGACTTACCCAAACTTTTAGCAACTTTAATTGGTGTAGCCTGTCTGATTTGGTTCTTTGTAGCTACACCTTGGTTCATTAAACTCAGCCTGATTTTTTTGTTACTCATTCTAGGTAATTATTCCCTGGAAAAATCCTTAACCACAGATGAGTAATTTCAGGTTTAGTGGATTTTTAATTAGAATTGGAGGCGGGTTTCCCTAAAATTGTAAATGACATTTTTCCTGTTAATCCGCTTTTCCAAGCCATCCCATCTTGATCTCGAAAAAATATTTTTAGATCCACACCCAATAACTGAGTTTTGGGATCAGTAGTCATCCATAACCAATCATCAGAATGACCCTGAGTATTATTAACAATGGAAAGTAAATAACGTCCCGGTTCTAATCTAAAGGGTTGCACTAAACCCACATAATTAAAAACAGGATGGGAAAAACGCTCAATATCCGTTTGAGTTTGGCGAACTTCCCTGATCTGTATATTAATTTGGGGTGTAATTTCTGGTATTGCCTCAACAATTTTAAAAATTCTGATGGAAAATTGAGCCTCTGAAGGTTTCCCATCGGGAAAATATTGACCATTCCAATAAATTTGATCAATTTCAACGGTTTGGCGAATCAAAAATTCATAACCAATTTGTTGTTGTCCCGAAAAGTATTTGCCATCAAAATCACTCAATAATCCAAAAGAACCATTACCTTCCCCAGAAGAAAAAATGACCTCAGCTTGTACCGGAAGCAGGGAATAGTTAAGCGTTATCCAACTACTCATTAAACTTGTTAAACCAATCATACACTGCTTCAAAACCTGGCTTTTTTTCAACATCATAAAACTTGAGATTTGTCCTAGAAAACTAAAATTAAGATACAATAGCAACTGTTGACTCAAACTTGATGCTATTATGATACCTGCTTTGATTCCCGACACCGAAAAAGAACGATTAGATGCACTGTATCGCTATGAAATTTTGGATACACAAGCCGAACCTTCTTTTGATCAACTACCCCTTCTGGCTACCTATATTTGTAAAACACCCATTGCTTTAATTAGTTTACTTGATCGCGATCGCCAGTGGTTTAAGTCTATTATTGAGCCTAGGCTAACCCAAACCGCAAGAGATATTACTTTTTGTGCTGATTGTATTTTACAAAATGTTATTAAGATCAGTTAATTTCCATTGAAATTATATTCACCAATTCCCCCAAATTACTCATGTATCCAAACGTTACGCTCATTCAACATCCTCTAATTCAACATAAACTCACCTTGATGCGAAGGGAAGAAACCAGTACCGCCAAGTTTCGTCAATTGTTGAGGGAAATTAGTATGTTATTGGCTTATGAAATTACGCGAGATTTACCCCTCCGTAAACAGTTAATTAAAACCCCTCTAGGCCCGATGGAAGCACCGATTTTAGCCTCGGAGAAAAAAATGGTTATTGTTTCAATTATGCGGGCAGGTCAGGGAATTTTAGATGGAATTTTAGAATTAATTCCTTCAGCACGAGTCGGCCATATTGGGTTATATCGAGATCCGCGAACGTTTATTCCAATTGAATATTATTTTAGATTACCAGATGATATCGAAGAACGAGAAGTTTTAGTGGTTGATCCCATGATTGCTACTGGAAATACGGCCGTTGCAGCCATCCAAAGATTGAAACAAACAAACCCTTTATCTGTGAAATTTCTGTGCTTAATTGCTTCACCAGAAGGTATTGAGCATTTCCATTCTTATCATCCTGAAGTTCCTTTGTATACGGCTGCTATTGATGATCATCTCGATGAACACGGCTATATTATTCCGGGTTTAGGAGATGCAGGCGATCGCTTATTTGGAACAAAATAACCCTATAATTTAGGAGATAAAAAAATGACAACTTCCCCAATTCTAAGCAACTATATTAATGGTCAATGGTGTTCTTCTGAAGCCACAGAAACCCTAAATGTGATTAATCCAGCGACCTTAGAAATATTAGCAAAAGTTCCTCTATCTCCGGCAACAGAACTTAATCATGCGGCAGAAATTGCTCAACAATCCTTTGCATCCTGGCGAAGAACCCCGGTTACAGAACGTATCCGCTATTTATTTAAACTCCGAGAATTATTAGAGCAAAATCAACAGGATTTAGCTCAAACTATTACCCTAGAATGTGGAAAAACCTTCGCTGAATCTCTGGGTGAATTACAACGAGCAATTGAAAATGTTGAAGTGGCTTGTGGCGTTCCTACCTTAATTCAAGGCTACAATTCTGAAGATATTGCTAGGGGAATTGATGAAATTATGATTCGTCAACCTCTGGGAGTTGTAGCAATAATTGCTCCGTTTAATTTTCCGGGGATGATTCCCTTTTGGTTTTTTCCTTATGCGATCGCCTGTGGCAATACTTGTATTATTAAACCCTCGGAAAAAGTACCTTTAACGATGCAAAAAGTGTTTGCTTTAATTGATCAATTAGGATTACCACCTGGGGTGATAAATTTAGTTAATGGAGCCAAAGAAACCGTTGATGCTATTTTAGATCATCCTCATATTAAAGCCATTAGTTTTGTCGGTTCTACTCCCGTTGCTAAATATGTTTATAGTCGGGCAACTGCTAACGGAAAACGGGCACAATGTCAAGGCGGAGCTAAAAATCCGGTGATTATTTTACCGGATGCTGATTTAGAAATGACCACAAAAATTATTGCTGATAGTGCCTTTGGTTGCGCCGGACAACGATGTTTAGCTACCTCCATTGCTATTACCGTTGGTCAAGCAAAACAGAGTTTTACAGATGCGATCGCCACGGTTGCAGAAACTCGAGTTGTCGGCTATGGATTAGACGAAACTGTACAAATGGGGACGGTTATTTCTGCCCAAAGTAAAACTCGAATTGAAGGATTAATTCAACAGGGAAAAGATGAAGGTGCTAAAATTTTAATTGATGGCAGAAATCCTAAAATTTCCGGTTATGAACAAGGTTATTTTGTGCGTCCGACAATCTTACAAGATATTAATCCCCAGGGAGAACTCGCCCGCACAGAAATTTTCGGCCCCGTATTAAGTTTAATTCATCTGAATACCATTGAAGAAGCGATCGCTTTTATTAATCAAAGTGAGTATGGAAATATGGCTTGTTTATTTACCCGTAGTGGCGCGGCGGCGCGGAAGTTTCGGTATGAAGCTCAAGCGGGAAATATTGGGATTAATATTGGGGTGGCGGCACCGATGGCATTCTTTCCTTTTAGTGGTTGGAAAGATAGCTTTTTTGGAGATTTACATGGTCAAGGACAACACGCCGTTGAATTTTTTACCCAAACTAAAGTTGTTGTTGAACGATGGTTATCCGACTGGTCACGACAATTTTAACCTAAGTTTATAGATAATAAATCAACGAAAAAAAGTTCAAAATAATGAGGTTAGGAAAGGTTAAATCCTTGGATTTTGTTGATGGTTAAGGGCGAGAAGACCTCGCCCCTACCTGCTTTAATGGTGGTGATGATGACCGTGATCATGATGATGGTGATGATCATGATCATGACTGTGATGATGGTGATCATCATGGCTATGAACATTCGCTAAAGCAGGATTAACTGCTAAAGCCATTTCATTAAACAGCACGTCAATTTGGGGGTTTGCCCAGTCTGCGGCCATTTTCAGAAATTCTGGATGGTCGTTGACACATTCCATTTGAACGTAGGTAATTTCAGAATATTTGCGACGTAAAGCCTCAATAATATGTTCAACATCTAACAACGTTTCATGGTTTTCGGTCGCAAATCCAATGGGCATAAATACAATCGCTTTTGCTCCTAATTCAATTAAATTATTAGCAGCAAGTTGAGCGTTGGGTTGTGTCCATTCAATTAAGGGGGTATCATGGTTTAACCAACCCACAGAAATTAAGGGATAACGGTTAATTAAAGTTTCCCGTACCTGTTCATAAAGAGCTTGACTTTCATCAATACCAGACGTAAACCCTTTGGCTTTGTGCGGACAGCCATGATTCATTAAAACAATACCAATTTGCGAGGGAAGATAAGCTTGAATTAGCTGTTTTTGAATCTTGTCTTCTACTAACTGTCCTAACAGTTGAATATAGTCAGGTTCATTATAAAAGGAAGGAATATAACGTTGACCTTTTACCCAATGTTCATCCTCATCTGCCAATTTTTCTAAGGCTTTATTCACCTGTTCAACGGCGATACCACTGGTAAAAATAGAGTCAACAACTAACAAAGGATAAATCAACAGTTTATCAAATCCTTCGGCTTTAATTTCAGTTAAAACCTGTTCAGGAAGAAACGGAGCGCAAAAGTTAAAGGCTTTAAACACTTTAATGCGATCGCCCCATTTCTCTTTTAAATGTTGCTCAATTCCCGCCCGTTGTTTCTCAAAAATTGCATTATGGGGAGAAATAAAATTACCATGTTGATGACTCCATTCATGGAGATCAAACATTGCTAGAAGTTTAGCCAGAGGCGGATAAATCCAAGTGGGAACGGGGGCAAATTTAGCGGTTAAAAGATTTAACGCTTGTTCGTTATAATTAGCAAAGTCCTCATAACTTTCGACTTCACCATAACCCATGAGCAAAACCGCCACTCGATTTTGGCCCTCTGTTGAGGTAGATGCTGAAGTAATGGTTTCCAGTTTTTCAGGAGTCGCAACCACGTTTTTGTCCTCGCGTTCAAGTGCTGCTATCAAGTCCTTCTGGGGAAATGTTCTCTTCCCCAGACAAACTCTCCCTAAAAGTTTAACATCCCCTATGGGGGGATAGGGAAGGGGGTAATGTGGAACAGGCATCTTGCCTGTTAACCTGTTAACCTGTTAACTTGTTAAGTAAAGTAGAGTCGTGATAGGTAGGAGTGACAGGCAAGATGCCTGTTCTACGGGTATGCAATTTGCTGATTACTGATCAAAAATGTTATTAATTTGCCCTGGAATTCATGAAATTGAATTAACAGAATGTTTTTTAAATGAAATTATAGAAAATTGGAAAGAGCAAGAGCAATTAGGAAAATTATTGATTTTTCCCACTCAGAAATATCCGGCTTATTCCAGTTTAGATATTTATAATTTTATTCAACAAAATACCCCTAAATCTGCTATAATAATTATTAGTTTTAGTGCAGGAGTTGTGGGGGCAATTGGAGCAGCCTTAGCTTGGGAACAATTCGGTGGGAAGATTAAAGCCTTTATTGCGATTGATGGTTGGGGGGTTCCATTAGTGGGAAATTTTCCGATTTATCGAATTAGCCATGATTATTTTACCCATTGGAGTTCAGCTTTATTAGGAAGCGGAAACGAAAGTTTTTATGCTGATCCAGCCGTTGAACATTTAGAATTATGGCGATCGCCCCAAACCACAAAAGGATGGTGGAACAATGAAACATCAACGGGATTAAAAACAGCAACACCAACAACAGCAACATTATTTATTCAAAATATTTTAAAATCAAGCTTATTGATTTAACCTTTAGGAAAATGACTGTAGCCCCAAATCTAAATAAAACCTTAATTTCTGTGAATGGTGTCGAGCATTACTGCGAGTGGGTGACAACAGGTAATTCTAAACCCGGAACAAAACCCGTGATGGTGTTTATTCATGGTTGGGGCGGTTCAGGACGATATTGGGAAAGTACCGCCGAAGCGTTATCAGATCAATTTGATTGTTTAATCTATGATTTACGCGGGTTTGGACGCACAAATTTACCCTTGGCTGTCACGGATACAGGCGCATCAGAACGTTATGAATTAATTGAATATGCTGAAGATTTATGTACGTTATTAGATCAATTAAATTTAGATACAATTTATCTGAATGCTCATTCAATGGGGGGTTCTATTGCTTTATTATTTTTAAATCGATATCCCCAACGAGTCAAACAAGCGATTTTAACCTGTAGTGGCATTTTTGAATATGATGAAAAAACCTTTAACGCCTTCCACAAATTTAGCCGTTATGTCGTCATGTTTCGCCCCAAATGGTTAAGCTTAATTCCAGGGGTTGATAAAATGTTTATGGCTCGATTTCTTCACCGTCCCATTCCTAAACCCTTAAGCCAAGCCTTTTTAGAAGATTTCTTATTAGCTGATTTTGATGCCGCTTATGGAACCGTTTTAACCTCGGTTTGTAAAGAAGCAACAGAATGGCTACCAGAAGAATTTAAAAAATTAACCGTTCCCACCTTATTAATAGCTGGAGAACATGACCAAATTATTCCCGCCGAAATGGGACGACAAGCTGCTGCTTTAAACCCTAAAGTTCAGTTAGCGATTCTCAAAGATACCGCCCATTTTCCCATGTTAGAAGATCCCGAAACCTATTTACAAAACGTCCGACAGTTTTTAAACACGGTTGACGGTTAACCCTTGACTGTCTCAAGATAGTTGCAAACAAACTACGATACAATAAGATGTAAGAAAACCCGTTGTTTTTGGAAACTTCGTTGAGCCGGAAACTATGACATCCTATGCAACCTCCACTGCCAGAGCCGAAATGAGCGAACTCCGACGATTAAAAGGCTTACTTCCCCCTGAGTTGCAGAGTTGGGTGACGGTGGAGAAAACCGTCGAAGTTAACCCACCGCTCGTCCGTTGCGAAGAAATTGGCAAGGATCAAGTTGAAATTCAAATTGACTTGGTTCGCTGGGAACAGTTGGCAATGGATCAGCGCAATTTGCTATTTTGGCATGAAGTAGCCCGGATTCAAAATGATACGATTCCCAGAGATGGCTGGGAAATGGCAGCATTAGCCATTGGTTTAGGTGGCGCCGTCGGAGAACTGTGGGTACAAGACGGACTACTGCTTTTATTAGCCTTGGCATTATGTGGCGTTTCAGGCTATCGTCTCTATCAAAAAAATAATGGAGAACGGACGTTACAGGAATCATTAGACGCCGATGAAAAAGCTATTTCTCTAGCTACTCGTTTCGGTTATACCTTACCCAATGCCTATAAAAGTTTAGGAAGTGCGTTAAAAACTTTAGTCGATCAAACTCCGAAAAAACGTCAAAAAGCGCGTTATGAAGCTCGACTGCAAGCCCTCAAACGCAGTGCAACTAAAGCTAAAGCCAGAGTCAAAGGTGGAACTGATCCCTCCTCAAGTTCAGAAAATGTATTTAATTAATTGATTGAGCTTAAATCAAGCCACAATCATTCTATCTAGGGTGCGTTGCCCATAAGTGTAACGCACCCTAAAATTTTATAACAAGAAACCGGGTTTCTCAAATAATCTGGACTCAACAACGAAAGATCACGACAGAAACCCGGTTTCTGATGTCTAAGCAGAAAATTTTAAATAAATTTATGTCAATTATTGTTGCTGAACAATTAAGTAAAGTTTATCCCGTTGCGATTAAAGAGCCTGGATTTCGAGGAACAATTCGCCATTTCTTCAAACGAACCTATCGGAATGTCCAGGCTGTTCAGGGGGTGTCCTTTAAAATTGAATCCGGTGAAGTGGTTGGATTTCTAGGGGCAAATGGGGCCGGAAAAACCACCACATTAAAAATGCTAACCGGGTTAATTTATCCCTCTAGTGGATTTGTTGAAGTGGCTCACCATACCCCCTTTAAACGTCAATCTAAATTTTTACAAAAAATCACCCTAGTTATGGGGCAAAAACAACAATTAATTTGGGATTTACCCACCTTAGATTCTTTGAAAATTAATGCGGCTGTTTATGGACTATCGGATGCGGAATATCGGCAACGGGTGGGGGAATTAACGGAGATGTTATCCCTAGAAGGAAAGTTAAAACAACCCGTTAGAAAATTGTCTTTAGGGGAACGGATGAAAGCCGAATTAATGGCAGCTTTATTACATCGTCCGCAAGTCTTATTTTTAGATGAACCGACGTTAGGATTAGATGTCAATGCTCAAGTGAATGTGCGGGAATTTTTAGCGGAATATAATCGCCGTTATCAAGCAACGGTGTTGTTAACCAGTCATTATATGGCGGATATTACAGCACTGTGTAAACGAGTGATTTTAATTCATCAAGGACAGCTTATTTATGATGGTAGTTTAGAAGGTTTATTAGAACGATTTGCCCCCTATCGAGAAGTGAAAATAGAATTAGAGCATTGTTCAGGAGATACCTTAGCAAGCTGTCAGCAGAAATTATTAACCTATGGAGAAATAGAATCGATGGAAGGTCAAGTGGTACGATTATTAGTAGAACGGGATACTTTAACGGCTACGGTTGCTAAAATATTAGCTGAATTCAATGTCCTTGATTTAACCGTGAGTGATCCTCCGATTGAAGATGTTATTGGTCGAGTTTTTAAAGCTGGAATTGTTAATTAACTAAGATTGTTGTGGCTACGCGATCGCATACCGCTATAACGATTAGCAAAGGTTATAATAAAAACCGAATTTCTAAAAGCGATCGCCGGATAAAATTAATGAGCGATCGCTTTTTTTAACGGATATCTTGGGCGACGTGCGCGTTACCCCTAATGGTCAATATATTGTAACGTCAGAAGGTGGCTCTATGCCTACCATTTGGAATTGGTCAGGTCAGCCTATAGCAAAACTCAAAGGCTATAAAGTTAACTTTAGTTTAGATAGTCAGTTTCTTGCAACGACTGAACCCGATGGTCAAGCTTATCTTTGGAATATATCAGGAAAACTCTTGGCAGAACTTAAAGGTCATAAATCTGGTGTTTTAGATGTCAGTTTTAGCCCTAATAGCAAACAGTTAGTAACTGCTGGAAAAGATGGTATTGCTAGAGTTTGGAATTTTTCAGGTGAACAAATAGCAGAACTTAAAAGACATCGAGGAAGTGTTGCATCAGTGAGTTTTAGCCCTAATAGTCAACTCATTGCAACAGGTGGGGCAGATGGTAAAATTCGCCTTTGGGATTTATCAGGTCAAGAACAGCTTGAACTGACAGGACATCGAGGAACTGTACTTTCTATTGATTTTAGTCCTGACAATAAAAGTTTAATTACTTATGGAGAAGATAGCCTAATTCGCCTTTGGGATGTATCAGGTCGTCAGGTTACTCAACTTAAAAATAGCAAAAATACGGTTAGAGATGTTATTTTTAGTCCTGACAATAAGTACATTGCTACAATTGAAAAAGATGGAATTGCTCAAGTTTGGACATTTTCAGGTCAAATTTTAAATTCAATCAAAACCCAGTCAGATTATATTAATAGAGTCAATTTTAATCAGGATGGTAAAACGATTGATGTCTTAACAAATAAAAATGTTCAGACTTGGAGCTTGTCAGGCCAATTATTAAACACTGAGAACACTAATCATCAAAGTCCTGCTCAAAGTAACCCTCAAATTGGCGAAAACCTTAAAGTTGAAACTGAAAAAGATGGGACAATTTTGATTAATAATAGTTCAGGTAAAAATTTATTAAAATTAAAGGATAAAATTTATGACTCAATTTTTAATGCAATCTTAAGCCCAGATGGTCAACATATTGCTGGAATAGATCAAGACAGAATCGTATATATTTGGGAATTGTCGAGTAAAATTTTAACTGTTTTGAAAGTCAGCCAATTAGGATATTTTAGCTTTAGTCCAGATGGACAAAGGATCGCTATAATTACTAAAAATGGAGTAGTAGAAATTTATGATTTACTCGGTCGGAAATTAGCTCGATGGGAAGTTAACCCTCATCCTGACTATGGGGTTCTTGCACGTTTTAGTCCTGATTGGCGATATGTGGCTATTGTTGGAGAAGATAATAAAGTTGTCGTTTGGTCTGTTCCTCAAAACTTAGATGAACTCCTTGAAAGAGGTTGTAATTGGTTATCAAGTTACTTTGCTAATCGTCCAGATGAACGAGAACGCTTAAAAATTTGTCAAGATGACGAATGAGGACTTTTTGTTGAGAATGATCATGCTAGACTCTGTTGAGAAGAAGAGCTCATAATTTTGCTATTATTTTCATCCACCAAACACCAACTAATTGCTACTGAACAATCTAATATAAACCGCATTAAAACCTACGTCCTTCTTCAATCATTTCTCGAATTGAATTTTTATCCAATCCTACTGTTTTTCCTAATTGTTGGATTTGGGTAACGGCTTCAGTCATTGATTCTTTAGTTGTTAGTTTTCCCCAAGCGTTATACTGGGGTTGAGTTTCCTCAGATGGTAACGGCTCTAAAACGACTACCACTTCAACAGAAGTATTTTTAAGATCGGTAGGTATTTGGATTTGCAATATGCCATTGATTCCAATATGCGATCGCAATTTCATAGTTTCCATATTAGAGTCTCCTTCAGATTGAAAGACGGACATTAACCAAGTTATAGGATTTGAGATGGCAACATTAAGATTATTAATATAACAGGTTGCTCTCTTTAGCAAGGGATGATCAAAAGCACGATTAAAGCAACAAACATCTAAATCGAGTTTATCGTTTTGACTCCTATCCCTGATAGAATAGTAAAGATTTGTGTAAGACTCCTCCAATTTTAGGGGTGTGGAATTGGAATGAGAGGGAATTGGGCAGAAATTAAGGTTTAGTCTGGAAAAATAGACTTGACAATTCTGTCTATTTATGATATACCACTTCGTTTTATTTTATTAGTCAAAAATTAATAGAAACCAATGGTTCAACGGCGATCGCAAACGTTTTTTAAACAGATTCTCCTGGGGACTCTTGCCAGTACAATTTTACAATTATCGATTCCCCTAACCTCCCTCAGCCAAGCCAACGCAACGTTAGGGGTGATTCGTGACAGCGAACAACTCGCCGAATGGAATACCATTGAACAACGGTTAAAAGCCAGCCGAATTCCCTATCAAACTGTTGATTTAAACACGATTAAAAGCATTGCCGATCTTCAAGGAATTCGTGTTTTATTCCTACCCAATACAACAGTAATTAAAACCGAACAAGCCAAAATTCTGCAAGAGTGGGCCAAACAAGGGGGACAGGTCATCGCCAGTGGCCCTGTGGGAGAACGGTCTACCCCCTTAGTCCGTCAACTGCTGCGCTCAATTTTAGGTTCCTATTGGGCTTTTCCCCTCACCGTCCCCGCTAAACCCCAAGTCGCTAAAAATCGCTGTCGCAGTCGAGATACCCTTTGCCCCTCCCTCACCACTTGGGGGCCAACGCAACAAAACCCAAACCCCGTTGAAGGGGGGGTTCTAATTCCCACCACCTTAGAAAGTTATACCGCAGGGATTTGGGAAGCCAGTGGCAGTTCTCCGGCGGTGATTACCACCCAAAAATCAACTTATTTAGGCTGGCGTTGGGGAAATCAATCCTCGGCGGATATGGATATTGTGTGGTTACAAGCCGCCGTCAGTCGTCATGGTTTAGGGACAACAGCCACAACTCCCGTCGCGAGTTCTCCAGTTGTCCCGCCACCTGTACCCGTGACCCCTCTGGTTCCTACTTCACAGCCGCCTGTGGCAACCCGTCCTAATCCCACACCTCCGCCCCCAGTGGCAACTCGTCCTAACCCCACACCTCCTCCTGCTGTCCCGACCCGTTCCAATACCAACCTACCCCAACCGATAACACCAACGGTCAAGCCAACGGCTATTGCCCCTTCACCCCGCTCCGTTACTGCTCCGGTCGTTCCCCAGATACCGCCTTCTCCTCCTCGTGCAACGACACCGCCACCACCGACTGTCACCGCCACTCGGACGTTACCCAATACTCCGGCCGTTCCTAGTAGCTTTATTGACCCTTCCGAACAAACGGCACCTGCGGGGTTAGAAGTACAGCCCGGAAATGAACCCATTGAGGAATTAACGGCGATCGCAATGCGTCAGGAATTAGTCGATTTATTAGGACGATTTGAAAATGCGTTAATTGCCTCAAATTCGGGTAATGTTCCGATTAATTTACAAGTCGCTTCTACTCAATTAATGGCTGCTCAGGGAGGTAGTTTAGCCAGTGCTAATTTCCAGCAATCAGATGCAATTATTACCAAAGCTCGACAGGTGATCAAGGATTTTCCTGAATTAGTTGCTCATCAAAATTGGGGGGAAGCTCGTCGTCAATGGTTAGAAATTCGTCAACAATTATGGCAACATTATCCCACTGAAGGAGAACGCTTAGGAGCAGAAATTCGGGCGGTTTGGTTAGACCGAGGAACCATTGTTAAAGCGGGGGGTGAAGCGGGACTGGCGCAAGTCTTTGATCGGTTAGCGTCGGCGGGAATTAATACAGTTTATTTTGAAACCATTAATGCGGGTTATCCAATTTATCCCAGTCATATTGCTCCTCAACAAAACCCCTTAATTCGAGGATGGAACCCGTTAGAAGCCGCCGTGAAATTAGCCCATGAACGGGGAATGGAATTACACGCTTGGATCTGGGTATTTGCGGTAGGAAATGATCGCCATAATCAAATTTTAGGACAACCCAGTAGTTTTTTAAGTCCGGTCATTCAAGCCCATCCTGATTGGGTAAATATTAATAATTATGGAGAGTTAAGAAATAGCCGCGATCATAAAGTTTATCTTGATCCAGCAAACCGAGAAGCTAGAGCTTATCTTCTCCGTTTAATTAATGAAATTACAGCCTATAATGTTGATGGTTTACAGTTAGATTATATTCGTTATCCCTTCCAAGATCCAGGGGGAAATTACACCTATGGTTATGGCAAAGCCGGACGGGAACAATTTCGACAATTAACGGGAGTTGATCCGGTTAATATTACACCCAAAAATCCTCAATTATGGAATCAATGGACGCAATTTAAAACCAATCAAGTCACTTCTTTTGTAGCCGAAGTTTCACAATTTTTAAAACAGCAAAAACCCAATGTAATTTTATCCGTTGCGGTATTTCCCCATCCTGAACAGGAACGAATTCTAAAAATTCAACAACATTGGGAAGTGTGGGCAAAACAAGGTTATGTCGATTTAATTGTACCCATGACTTATGCGATGGATACAAACCGTTTAAAACGAATTACTCAGCCTTTAACTCAGGAACAACGGTTGGGATCGGCGTTAATTAGTCCAGCGATTAAATTATTGAATCTTCCTGAAATTGTAGCGATTGATCAATTACAATCCTTACGGGATTTATCAACCGGAGGCTATTCAATTTTTGCCGTTGAAACCATTGGTAATAATTTACAAAACTATTTCCACAAAACTCAAAATTCTTCTTCCCAAACTCAACCTCCAATTCCCTATCGCCAACCTTTTGCAGCAGCCCATGATCGGTATTTAGCATTAAAACGAGAATGGAGTTTTCTGTTATCTAATGATCAACTTTGGATTCGAGATGGGGAACTAAAAGCCTTGAGTACCCAAGCAGAAGATTTAGCACAAACTTTAAAACAGTTAGAGGATAACCCCTCTCCTCAAACTCTAGGAATTGCTCAACAAAAGTTAGCAACCTTTCAAAAACAATTCCAAACTTCTATGCGTTTACAAGCCTTAGAACGTCCCTATCAAGTCTCTAGTTGGGGAAATCGTTTGGCGAGTATTGAGATGTTGTTACGGTACGGAGAACGAAAAATTAAAAATTAAAATTGTAGGGTGCGTAAGGCGAAGCCTTACGCACCCTTTCTCTGATACAATATCGCTTAACTGTCAACCGGAATAAGCTTTTCAGCTAGGGATCGATATATCCCTCTTCTGTCAGTTTCCGAAAAACCTTGCATTTTTTGAATCCTAGAGCCTAGACAGAGCAAGTGATCGCGTTATTTTTTCTCAGTAGCAATTCCTGAGAGTGCGAAATTAGTCAAAATGCGATCGCCACATCCCAGACTGTTGACTATAACGTGGCTTTGGAAATTACTAATCATAGGAAAAACCGGAGAGTGACAGAAGAGGNATCAATTTCAATCTTATTTTCCCAATGGATAACTCTACTTTTTATTACTTGTTGATTTCGGAGAGTGACAGAAGAGGGATATTGGTTACTGTATTAACGGGACTTGAACAAAGTTCAAGCCCAAACAAGCCCCAAATTACTTAGGTGTAAAGCAAATACGTCATGATTCTCTTGGAGCCAAGCGACAAATCGATAAGATATAGCTGTTCTAAAAGCGGATAAAGCATCAGTAAATGTTTTTAAGGGTTTGTTAGCCCAACGCCGTCTTAATCCTCCAGTTAACTTTCGTTTCTTCCTGCCTACCTACTTAATCATCTAAATTCATGTGACCTTGAAATCCCGTAATAATTCTTCGTCCATCTTTAAGAATATGAATTTCAACTTGATCTGAAGCCCAAGTGAGTTGATCTTGTAATTCCAAATTAAAAACGTGAACCCGTTGATTTCGAGAAGAAACTAAAGAATTCGGAGAATGAATCGCTAAGGATTCTGTATAAGGGCCATCAATTAAAATATCCAATTCTGCTAATAAATCTTGAGCGTGGGGAGGCGCGTCTATAGATTTTAATTCTGCTAAAGTAAACCCTGTAAAGGACATAACATTAAATCCTTTCGCTTTAACGAGTTTCGCTAATTGAGTTAAAGCTTCAGCCTGCCAAAAGGGTTCGCCCCCTGAAAATGTTACCCCTTGATTTCGAGGATTTTGTAAAATTTGTTCCGCTAGAGCTTCAACCGCAATTAACTGATTGGGTTTAAATGACCAAGACTCAGGATTAAAACACCCCGGACATTCCCGTAAACACCCCTGAACCCAAACTACAGCCCGACATCCAGGGCCATTGACCTCGGATTCATCCACATAACCCATAATATTGAGATATCCCGATGGAATAAATAGGTCAGAGGGGGGTACGGACTTCACGGTTTTCATCAGGTTCTCCTTCCAATGATGTTTTAGAGACGGGTTCTGGGACGTTTCTACCAGGGGTGAAAATCTTGATCTCTACCTCTACCTTGGCTTGCTTTTTGACAACTCAAGCTAATATTAATGATTTTTACAGATCTTTAGGAGAAATCCTAAACCATTGATGAAGCAGTCGGAGTAATAATTTCTTGAAATTGAATCACATCCAAACGGGGATCAACATGACTGACTTTCACTTCAAACTGTTCTCCAACTTCCACAGAACGACTAAATCGCATCGGTAATTCTAAGGCTAACTCTTCTAAAAACACTAACCCTAAATTGGCATCTTCCCGCAACCATCGCAACATCGTAGCTTGCCAAATTTCATCGCTATTACGCCGTAAAAATTCTAAACTCCAATAACGATTCGTTTCCCGTTCGACTTTAGAGGCTTCCTTCACCGCAGGCCCTAAACTCATCACCATTTCCTGCATCTGTTCTACAGAAAAAGGTGGGGTTTCTCCTCGCAGATGGGCTTTAATTTGAAAATGAGCCAACAAATCACTATAACGGCGAATGGGTGATGTCACCTGGGTATAAGTCTCTAACGCCAAGCTTGCATGACGCGAAGGAGTCAAACTGACCTCGCTACGAGGCATATAACGCCGCATGGCACAAGCTCTAACTGCCCCTGGTGGCAATTGCATTAATTCTTCTTCCGGGGGTAATTCTGGCTGCGGTTGACTGCGATACGGTAAAGCTAAATTATGGGTTTGGCCATAACGGGCGGCGACTTCCCCGGTTAAAATCATCATTTCCGCCACCATTTGCCGGGACGGGGAATCTTCTAAAACCGTAATACTAATTTCCTCCCCATTCACCTTAATCAGCGACTCTGGCATATAAATACTAATCGCCCCATTCGCATTTCGCCATTCCTTGCGACGTTTAGCCCAGATCGATAAAGCATCAATTTCAGGTTCCCCTTGAATCCCAATTTGCAACATCTCATCCACATCGTCGTAGGTGAGGCGATAGGTTGGTTTAATGGTACTGACATGAATACTATAATCTTGTACCCCACCCGTTGCGTCCAGAATCACACCAAAACTCAAGGCACAACAAATTTGCCCCTGAACTAAGCTCATCGGCCCCGTTGCCAATTCTGAGGGGAACATGGGAACCATTCCCGTCGGCAGATAAACCGTTGTGGTTCGCCGACGAGCTTCTAAGTCCAGTTCATCTCCAGGGGAAATTAAACGAGTCGGATCAGCAATGTGAATCCAAATTCGTTGTCGTCCATCGTCCAAAATCTCTAAGCTTAAACCATCATCAATCTCACGGGTACTCTCATCATCAATGGTATACACCTTCAGATGAGTCAGATCTAAACGGTTAGCATCGGGATCTGGAGGAGGAGAATTTAAGCAACATCGAGCTACTTCAAGCACTTGAGTTGAAAATTGGGTGGGAATTTGACTCCGACGTAGAGATAGGTTTTCATGCAGACCCCATATCCCTAAGTCTACTAACAGTTGAAACGCAGCTTGGGGCGTTTGAGGTCGTTCCAAAGTTGCCAACGTTTCTAAAGCTGGTGAAATATTGGAAGCTTCTTCTCCATAAAGTGCAAAACGCTCTAACGCATCCAAGCGGGTACGATCACTATTTTGCCATTCTACCACTTCACCCGCTAGTCTCTTTTGTACCCGCAGCCAATATTCTTGAACTTCCCGTTGCTTTTGCTGTTCAACTTCCTGCTGATGTTTAATCTCTGCAACTTGATTAGGAGAGCGAGGTTCGTAGCGATCGCCCTTCTGTTTGAAGTAGAGTTTATCATTAGACAACAGGACATAACTGGCATAACATTGAGGCGGACTCTGCTCTGAGAACAAAAGCAGAGCCATTTCTTTGGGGTCTACGGTATCTCCTTGCTCTACTAAAATTTCCCAAGCCACCTCTAAACTTGACGGATCAAGATAAGGCTGCAATTCTTTAGTAAACGCCCGAATATCCCCAGGTTTGTATGTAGCCCCCGTTACCTCATAAGCAATTTGCCGAGGGTGAACCGTATGAGCTAGGAGGTTTTCATCAATAACAACCCAGTGTTTTTTACCTTCAGGTCGGTCAGCAACGGCGAGGCGACGCTCCCCGTGTAATCTAAGCTCAATCAGAGTACCCTTTTCCACAGATAAAATTAGCCTTCCTTGTTCACAAAAGGCAACATAGCTAGAATTCTAGCCCGTTTAATGGCTTGTGTCAGATCTCGTTGCTGTTTGCAGGTCAGCCCGGTAATCCGACGTGGTAAGATTTTACCGCGTTCTGTAACAAATTTCCGCAACAGTTCGATATCTTTATAATCGATAGGAGTTCCAGGTTTAATGGGGGAAACTTGACGACGGAAGTAAGTCATGCTGAAATTAATCCTCTATGAATTGCTGAAATTGGTTTAAGAGTGGAAGTTAGTGTTTCAGGGATGAACACCAACCGGGTCATTACTTAATTTCTTTGTGAGCCGTGTGTTTGTTACAGTGGCGACAAAACTTTTTCAGTTCTAAGCGTCCTGTTGTATTCCGACGGTTTTTGGTTGTGGTATATCGAGACACCCCTTGGGAACGCTTATCCGAGTTTGTACGGCACTCCGTACATTCTAAAGTAATAACGAGGCGGACACCTTTAGCCATAATTGTAAACAGTTTTGATTATTTAAGCACAAATATTTATTATTTCATCTCTCGCTTCACTTTGTCAATAAAATAGCGAATTTTCACATCCAGGGAGTAGCCCCGTCTGCTACCAATCACAATCGTATGCCCAATACGGTCATGAACCGTCTGAGGGTGACGACTGGTATCGAATAAAACGGCTCCACAATCTATGATAATAGGCAGCATCAATAACAAAATTGCGGCATTTCCAGAGGCTAGATTCCCTAAACCGAGCAGAAACAGAAAAGCACCCAACCCTATCACCACTTCTCTTTTTGCTAGTTCTAAAAGGCGAGGGGTTCGGTAAAATTGGCTGTCAACTACTCGAATATCAAAAGCCCAGTGTCCCAAACTCTGTCCTTGATTTTTAGATACGACAACAACACGACAGACTAACCAACTAATCATAAATACAAATAAGAGAGTTAGGCCATTAGCACTTAAAGCAAAACAAAGTAACCCAACCAACAAGAAATCAATCCCTAAAGCCGCATAACGACGCCACATGGGTACTTTAGGATCAGGTACAGGGATTAAATCAGAACTCATGATCACAGCCAAATAACCAATATTCTTAAAAATAACAAAACCTCTTTCTAATTAATCAGAAAGAGGCTTGATTTTTTGATTGAATTGATTGAATTGATTGAAAAAATATAAACAAAACATTGAAGACTGCATAGAGAAANGCCACATCCCAGACTGTTGACTATAACGTGGCTTTGGAAATTACTAATCATAGGAAAAACCGGAGAGTGACAGAAGAGGGATATAGCAATCCTAAATAGGTTGTGGCAAAATCCCATACATAAAAATTTTGGGGAAATCAAAAATTTGACCCTGAGCGAAAAACTCGAATAGCCACTTAATTACTTTAAAAGATGGGCATAAATGATAAAATTTTCTCACGAAATTTTTGGTTTGTAACCAAATATCTTCTACAGGATTTTGTTCAGGTGCATTGGGGGCAAAATTTAGACAAGTAATCCGCCATTCTTCTTCCGATAAATTTTGATTAACTTCAGTTAAATAATCTCTAAACTTTTGAGAACAATGATAAGTGGCATTATCCCAGACTATAGCTAACCTTTTCCCCGGATTTTGCTGCTGTAAATACTGGATAAAGTCTACGGTATTTTCTGTATTTCCCGCCGCATAACCTTTGATAATAAATTCTTTCGTTTGGTAATCTAAAGCTCCATAATAAGTTTGCCTTTCTTTTTGATTTTTGATCGGAATTTCTATTCTTCTATCTGTTCTTCCCCACACATACCCTAAAATATCTCCCCAGAGAAGATGACATTCATCAATCATAAACACCGTCAGCTTTCCCGCCTCTATTTCTTCTTTCCAACTCGCTAACTTTTTTTCAATTTCTTCCTTTTTCTCTTGGACTAACTGCTCATTCTTAGCCGGATTCTTCTTTTGGCTTTTTTTCCAACTGATGCCAGCCTCTTCCAGCAAGCTATAATAACTTTGATGGGATTGAAACACGACTCCATACTCCCTTTCTAACAAAACTTGTAAATCAGACAATCTTAACCAATCTCTTTCCCTTAATTCTTCAATAACTTTCTGTTTATCTTCGGGACTTAGATAGCCTTTTCTTCCTTTATATTGGAGTTTTAAACTCTCTACTCCTTCCACAAGAACCCGATTTTTCCACTGGCTAATAAATCCTTTATAACTTGTAATAAGTCTTGAATTTCCCGGTAGGCTTTCCCTTGTAATTTGAGTTTGACAGCGATCGCTCTTTTAATTTCTCTAGGATCTTTTGTCTGATTGATAAAATTGTCTATTTCGTTGATTAGATTCATTTTCCGTTGCCAGCTTTGGAGGATTATTGCTAACCTTACATTTATTATAACTCATTTGGAAGTGCNTACAGAGGTGACAGTATTTGAATGTCCGGTGAGAGTAGCAATTTGCCTTTGGCTCTGCACATCCCACAATTTAATCGTCTTGTCATGACCCGNATAACTGATTCCTCTCCTGATTTTTTGACTAGGAGTTCGTTAATTCGACTTTCAAACGTATTATTTTTTCTAGGTTCGGTGCGCCTTCGGTTCTTTCGTCTCTCAAGCGCATTTACCAATGTATCTAATCTCTTCAGGTTTGTCAACCCCTTTCCTTGACTTTTTTTTGCTATAGGGGAAATCGTTGTCTGATAATGGTTTTGGCTTCTCCAAATCTTGGAGAGCTTGGAAATTTAACTGGCGACATAACGAAAATCCAGGGAAAATTCCTTGAACGTAGGCTTAGGGCTAGAATCTTTCATAACTTCAAGGCAGCTTGGTGTCCATTTGTAAAGGTTACTTAGGGCATCGTATAGACCCTAAGCACCGATAGCAGCAGGATAAGTATTGATGGGAGTGTGTTCTGCCTGCGAGAATTTAGAACAATAATATATAGTCATCAGCGACGGGATAACGAACCGAACCTGGCAATAAACTCCTTCTGAGCTTGACCAATTCCTGATATTCGTTATTATTGAGTCGGTTTATGATCATAGCCATAATATTAGATTCAAACTTTTGCCCACAGCGCAACACCACCACCTCTTCCCCTCGCAGCAATCAAGTTAGGGGTGATTACAAAAAAGGCAAAAAAAGCTTGTTTTTTGATAGAATCTTGATAAAATTGTTGAGCATTACTTGGAGTTCCAGGCATTTTTCCATTGTAGAGGTTTAATCCTAAGAATTTAGCCGTAAGACAGGTAAAGTCAAAAGCTAGAATATTGTTTTTCCCTACAAATTTAGCAGGGCCAGTTAGGATTAAATTCAACCCATCCAACTGAACAGAATTTTGAATAATTCCTGCATCTATTTCCGAGGGTGGATTGAAGGGTAACAGGGGATGGGGATATTGAGAATAGATAATTTGTAGACTCAAAAATCGAGGAATATAAAACCCGCTTCCGATAAAAACTCCGGCTTTTTTACGGAGTTTATGGGTTCCACTTACCCAACACAGTCGCCAAGTTCCAACTAAGGATTCAAAACTATAGTGTTCTTTGTTTTTTTTAGCCCAATGTTCACATCGAATTAAACTTTCAGCAACAATATGAGAGTCGATTTTTTGTTCTTGACCTGTTAACACAAATTTAGCTACTTTTTCTAACAAGAGAATATCATTTTGCATAAAGTTGGGGACTATCGACTATTGGTTGTGGAAGGAACTAGAAATTTATCCTATCATAAACATCAAGAGTTAAAAAACTGTTTAGGAATTTTACTCGATAATCTAGGGAACCCATAATTGACATTACTCCTCGTTTTTGATTTAGATTTTATCCAATTCTTGACGTAATTGTTCCAACACTAAAACCTGTTCCGGCTGCTAAAATTCCAACTTGACCAACAGAAGCACCTGCTAAAGCACCCCCTGTAGCAAAGGCTGAACCTGCTGCAAAATTGCGAGAATCTGTTTCTGAAGAGTCGAGATAAGAGTTGACATTAGCTCTAATTAAACGACCCATTCGATTAAATAGCTGACCCATGATTTTTAACTCCTCTAAGATGACATCTTGAGCTATTTTTCTTTAATTTATTCACTCCGTAACTTATCTATTTATCGGCTAGATCCCGTTGTTTCCAAAACTCATCTCGTGCTGCTTGTTCCGCTTCCAATTTCGCTTTTTTTGCAGTTTCTAAATTTTCATTGAGTTGATTTGCGATCGCATTTTCTAACTGTTCTTGTTCAGAATTTTGTAAATGATTATCGACTAACTTTTTAATCCCATACCCTGCTAACCCCACAACCGCACCTGCCGCCACAACAGGGGCCATTCCAATCCCAACGGCAGTTCCCGCCACCGCTAAACCCATACCACCCACAACCGCAGAAACTCCAGCACCTCCAACTGCACCTACCGCTATTGCACCTAACGCCGTTGCATCTCCTTCTTCTAAGGCTTTTTTCGCACCATAAGCTGCTGTTCCCACCACTGCACCTGCGGCTACAACGGGTGCTGCACCGACCGCTACACCCCCAAAACCACCGACTAACCCCATCCCGCCAACGGTTGCAGCTACTCCGCTTCCAACGGCTGCCCCTGTCGCTGCGTAACCTGTCGCTTCTTTTAAATTGTCTTCAGATTGTTGCTGACTCATAACTTTAATCTTCCGTAAAAGAGGGGTTTTAATTAACCTGCTCTAATCTTAATAGAACTCAACAGTCAAAAACATCAGTAAAATTACGGTTTTTTTTAGAGTATTAACTTAAGGATACTGAGATTTGATTGCACTTAGTTTTGTGTTTAAATTAATACATTGCCAGAGTTCTGCTTAAGGATGATTGTAAAAATGGTAAAATCTCCACTTCAGCGATTTTAGCCATAAATGTAATACAATACAGTAAGGACTATTAGTAAAAATTCTTGCTCATGGCGAGTACAACCGTAACCAGTAAAGGACAAGTCACAATTCCTAAAGTCATTCGAGACTACTTGAAACTCGATACAGGTAGTAAAGTGGAATTTGTCATTGATGAAAATGGACAGGTAAAAATTCTTCCTGTGAATGTTTCGGTTGAAAGTTTATCGGGGATTTTGCATCGTCCTGGGATGAAAAAAGCAAGTTTAGAAGACATGGAAGCTGCTATTTATAAGAATGCAAATGATTGGACTGGATACTAATATTTTAGTTCGGTATTAAAAATATCAGACAGGAGGATTGAGTGGCATCGGGTGAGGGAGAAACTATCGAAATTATTGAAGCAGATATTATTGATTCAACAGTTGAGGTAGGAAGTGGTTGTATTTGGCGAGGGAAGGGTCAAGAGCCTCAATGGGATAATGCTAAATCAAGTAAAGCTTACGATCATATTATCCGCCATCATGGTTCCAAGCTCAAATCCAGTAACTTACAAGGAAGATCAACAAGTACAAATCAGGATCAAGGACAATGGTTAAATGTTCAAGATTGGGTAATAGCAGAAAAGTTAATCCCTAAATATTATGGGCAGTACATTATTAAGTTTAATCGTCCGATTGGTAGAGTTTATCATTCTGATAGCAGGATTACTGAAAACGTTTATTATGTTGAAATTGGGAGAAAGTATGACGGAACAATTAAATATGCTTATCCAGTTGTTCAGCCTAAATAAAAATAAGTCAAAGCTAGGTAAATTAGCATGAAAGAAATAACGAATTTTAGTTTTAAAATTGATGATCAAAATGTAGAAAATTACGCCTTACCTCCAGAAGATCCATTAGGAGAATTATCTGATTTTGAATTAGGGTTACGACGTTTTTGTTATGAGCATAATCAACGAGTTATCTGGGAAATTGGTGAGATCCAGTTTACTGTATTTTTTGACCCTGATATTTGTATGTTATTTGAAGATCGCTTTCCCGAAAAAATTGGTCAATTAGAACAGGGTCAAAATATTCGGATAGATTTTGTTGAAAGTTGCCATATTACGGTTATTTTAACCCATGAGGGTGAGCAGCTTAATTGTCAATTAAGGGAGTTTAATGATCAGTACAATCAGTATAATTATAAGTTGGATAAACAGCAAGTTTTAGCAGGGTTAAGAGCAATTCTGGGGGGGTTAATGTTATTGGCTTCGCAACAAGGTTATATCACGATAGAAGATATGGCAGAGTTTATTAAACCAGCTTTTTCTTCCCCCATGACAGTCTAACACGCGAAACTTTTGAGTAGGTTTTAAAGCATTTCAAATTGGTTCGCCCTGCGGTAAAATATGGGCTAGAACAATCTAGAAAATAACAAAACCCAACTATCAATGACTTCACTACAAGAACCAGCCAAACATCTCAAAGCTAAAGGTATGAAACCAGGGGGTCGTCGCCCTGCGAAAGAACTCTGTAGCGAGTGCGGTCTGTGCGACACCTATTATATTCATTATGTGAAAGAAGCTTGTGCGTTTCTAAATCAACAAATTGCTGAATTAGAAGCAGAAGCTCACGGACGTCGCCGCAATTTAGACAACTGGGATGATGTTTATTTTGGAGTGCATCAAGATATGATGCAAGCTAAGAAAAAACAACCCATTGAAGGGGCACAATGGACGGGAATTGTGAGTACCATTGCCATTGAAATGCTGAACCGAGGGTTAGTTGAAGGGGTGGTTTGTGTTCAAAATTCAAAAGAAGACCGTTTTCAACCCCAACCTATAATTGCTAGAACCCCGGAAGAAATTTTAGCTGCTAAAGTTAATAAACCTACCTTATCCCCCAATTTATCAATTTTAGAACAAATCGAACAGTCCAATTTAAAGAAACTGTTAGTGATTGGGGTGGGCTGTCAAATTCAAGCTTTGCGGGCGGTTGAGAAAGAATTAGGATTAGAAAAACTCTATGTCTTGGGAACGCCTTGTGTTGATAATGTCACCCGTGCGGGATTGCAAAAATTCTTAGAAACGACAAGTAAATCCCCAGATACTGTTGTTTATTATGAATTTATGCAGGATTTCCGAGTTCATTTTAAACATGAGGATGGTTCTGTAGAAACGGTTCCATTTTTCGGGTTAAATACAAAAGAATTAAAGAATATTTTTGCCCCCTCCTGTTTGAGTTGTTTTGATTATGTCAATTCTTTGGCGGATTTAGTTGTAGGATATATGGGGGCAACGTTTGGGTGGCAATGGATTGTAGTTCGCAATGAAACCGGACAATTCATGTTAGATTTAGTTCGAGATCAACTCGATACTCAACCTGTTATCGCTCAAGGCAATCGCAAACAAGCGGTGCAACAAAGTATTCCCGCCTATGATAAAGAAGTTACATTACCGATGTGGGCTGCTAAATTAATGGGGGTAGTGATTGATAAAATTGGCCCCAGAGGGTTAGAATATGCTCGGTTTTCGATTGATTCTCACTTTACTCGCAATTATCTGTATGTCAAACGGAATCATCCTGAAAAGTTAGACGCTCACGTTCCTGATTTTGCTAAAAAAATTGTAGAACAATATCATCTACCGAATTCCTAAACCCAAAAAACCACGCATAAGTTTGAAAATACTTGTGTGTGGTAGAATACAATTAATGAAATTGACGAAGATACCCATCAATTCTCTCAGGTAAACCTATAGCCTGGATTTGGAGTGTTTATTGGGGATTTTGAGCTAGTTTAAGGCCCATGAGGGGGACTGCTAAAATTAGCAACACCAACCAAGGTGCTAGAACTAAACTCGCTAACAAACCAACCAAAGCAATTCCCCTTGCAATAACCTGAACGATTTCTTCGTTGGTGCTAACACTCAGTAAAGCTGCAAAAATGGAAATTGCAAGGGATAACAAAGAAGGTACTAACATCACTACCAACCTTTCATTTGAGGTAAAACAGTGTTGTGCGTTCCTTCGGGAAAATTCCCTACTTCCGTCTTCTCCAAACAACTAAAATATCACCCTCCTGTTTAGTGCTTGGGGGAGATGAACGATTTACTATTGATTTTTATTATTAAAATTATACCACGTTTAAGAAAAAAATATATAGCGGAACAGGGAACAGGGAACAGGGAACAGGGAAAGACGGAAAAAAATATTAGGAAAAACAATAAACCCCTGTAGAGACGCGCCATGGCACGTCTCTACGGTGTGTTGAAGGGAAGTTTAACGTTTTACTAACTTCTTGCTGAGTTTGCGTAGACGAATAGATTCGGGTGTAACCTCCACCAATTCATCAGAGCTAATGTATTCTAAGGCTCGTTCTAAACTCATATCCACAGGGGTTTGTAACTGAACAAGTTCATCTCCGGTGGCGGAACGATGGTTTGTCAATTGTTTGGTTTTGCAGACATTGAGTTCTAGGTCTTGAGGACGGTTGTGTTCACCGACAATCATGCCTTTATACACCTTAGTACCGGGCTTAATAAAAAACACCCCTCGGTCTTCAGCATTTTTCATGGCGTAGAAGGTACTGACTCCTTCTTCAAAGGAAATCAAGACCCCGTTACGACGGGCTTCAATATCTCCCGATAAGGCCCGATATTCGAGGAAACTGTGGTTCATAATGCCTTCCCCACGAGTCATCCGCATAAATTCCCCTCGGAAGCCAATTAAACCCCGTGCGGGAACAACAAACTCTAACTGAGTCCGTCCATTACCGCCAACGTGCATATCCTGCATTTCCGCCCGTCGTTGACCTAAGCGTTCAATACAGCTACCCACGCCTTCTTCGGGTACGTCTAAGACCAAATATTCAAAGGGTTCAAAGGGTTGACCGTTGACTTCCCGATAAATCACCTGGGGTTGGGAAACCTGGAACTCGTACCCTTCCCGACGCATAGTTTCAATTAAAATACCGAGGTGTAGTTCTCCCCGTCCTGAGACTAAGAATTTATCCGGGGAGTCGGTTTCGTCCACACGCAAAGCAACGTTTGTTTCTAATTCTCGCATTAAGCGATCGCGTACTTGCCGCGATGTCACGAAAGTTCCCTCTTGTCCCGCAAACGGTGAGTCATTCACCGAGAAGGTCATTTGTAAGGTCGGTTCATCGACTTTAATTAAGGGTAACGCTAGAGGTTCATTGGGACAGGTAATCGTTTCCCCAATATTAGCATCGGCAAATCCAGCCACCGCTACAATATTTCCAGCAGATGCCTCTTGCAGTTCAATTCGTTTTAAGCCTTCAAATCCCATTAATTTGGTAATTTTGCTCTTAACAATACTACCGTCTTCTTTCATTAAGGCAGCTTGTTGTCCGGCTTTAATCACGCCATTATGAATTTTACCAATCACAATGCGCCCGACATATTCAGAATAATCGAGGGTGGTGACTTGCATTTGTAGGGATTTTTCCACATCTCCCACTGGGGGTGGAACATATTCGAGGATATACTCAAACATCGGCTGCATATCTGAGCTTTCTTCCTCTAGGCTGCGTTTGGCAAACCCCCCTAAACCGGACGCAAATAGATAGGGGAACTCGCATTGGTCATCATCGGCGCCGAGTTCGAGGAATAAATCTAAGACTTTATCAACGGCGGTGTGGGGGTTGGCGCGAGGACGGTCAATTTTGTTAATCACAACAATAGGCCGTAAACCCTTTTCTAAGGCTTTTTTGAGGACGAAGCGGGTTTGAGGCATGGGCCCTTCGTTGGCATCAACGATTAAAATACAACCGTCCACCATGCCTAACACCCGTTCTACTTCGCCCCCAAAGTCGGCGTGACCCGGAGTATCGATAATATTAATAATGGTGTCTTTATAGCGAACTGCGGTATTTTTGGAGAGAATGGTAATACCCCGTTCCCGTTCAATATCATTAGAGTCCATGACACAATCTGGAACCTCTTCCCCTTCACGGAAAATGCCAGATTGCTTGAGAAGTGCGTCCACTAAGGTCGTTTTGCCGTGATCGACGTGGGCAATAATTGCAACGTTGCGAATGGGAAGAGACATAAGATTGGGTCTTGTAACCGAGTTTTGCAAGAAATTGAAAAAATTTCAAATATCTTAATAATTATAGCAGGGAACCGGGAGCACTAGACAGCTTAACGGGAAGAAAAACCTATTGAGGATCTCAGGAGTGATGTTTCTCGGCTACAAGCTCAGGACTTCCGCAAAAGCCGGGTTTCTGGAAGCGATCGCAAATATCCCTAGAAACCGGGTTTCTCATTGAGATTAATTACCACAAATCAAGATATCTATAGAAACCGGGTTTCTGATGGCGATCGCAAATATCCCTAGAAACCGGGTTTCTCACTAAGATTAATTGCCACAAATTAAGATTTCTACAGAAACCCGGTTTCTGGAAGCGATCGCAAATACTCCAGTAGCGTTGACTTATCGAGGTCTATAATTATCGTTTGCTTTTTCTGCGCGAAGGGTTGCCAAATCTTGCCAAAAACTTTCCCGTGTCACCTGTTTTAACAAGGTTTCTCTGTCTTTTGTATAGTCACCTCGCCCCCAATTAAATTCTTGTAGAAAACGAAGGGTAGCAACTTGACCTAAGTGTTCAACTAGAATTTGATAGCCTTTTTCTCGAAGTTCAAGGGATGTCATCGTTAGATTCTCCTTTGGTTTGAAAAACAGACATTAGCCAAATGACAGGATTTGAGATAGTAACATTAATTTGATTCATCTGTTTGTTAATCTTTTAACAGATCGGGTTTATTTAGAAACAAGCGATCGCACTTTCCCATATTATCAAATCCCCGAATGCGATCGCAAATATCCCAAGAAACCGGGTTTCTAATTAAGATTAATTGCAACCAATCAAGATATCTTGAGAAACCCGGTTTCTGCTACTCCAACCTAACCCTATCGTGCCTCCCACAATTTAATCGTCGTGTCACAACTCCCACTAGCTAACGTCCGACCATCGGCACTGAAGGCTACAGACCACACCCAATTTGAATGTCCGGTGAGAGTAGCAATTTGCCGTTGACTCTGCACATCCCACAACTTTATCGTGTTGTCCATACTCCCACTAGCTAACGTCCGACCATCGGCACTGAAGGCTACAGAACTGACATACTCTGAATGTCCGGTGAGAGTAACAATTTCCCGTTGGCTCTGCACATCCCACAATTTAATCGTTTTATGACTCCCACTGGCTAACGTCCGACCATCGGGACTGAAGGCTACAGAGGTGACAGTATTTGAATGTCCGGTGAGAGTAGCAATTTGCCTTTGGCTCTGCACATCCCACAATTTAATCGTCTTGTCCTGACTCCCACTGGCTAACGTCCGACCATCGGGACTGAAGGCTACAGAGTAAACCTGATTTGAATGTTCGGTGAAAGTAGCAATTTGCCGTTGGTTCTGCACATCCAACAATTTAATCGTTTTATGACTCCCACTGGCTAACGTCCGACCATCGGGACTGAAGGCTACAGACCAGATACCAAAAGAGAGTATAGACCAGAAACTAGATGAATATCCGGTGAGAGTGGCAATACAGATAGGGTTTTGCCAGGATACTTGAGGTGAGGGTGTCGGTCGTGGGGTTGACTGTGGCGGTGGTGGCGTTGATAACTTTGGCGCTGGTTGTGGTGGTCGTATTATCTGTAAATTCTGTAACACCTGATCAGCAGAAGAATAACGATCTTTAATATCTTTTTGTAATAGCTGATCGATAACTTTCCTTAATTCTGGACTCAGAGGTTGCTTTAAATATTGTTGCCAATTTTTCGTCCAACTGTAACCTTCATCTGACCATAATTCCAGAGGTGAAATTTTAGTCAATAGATAAAAACAAGTCACCCCTAAACTATATAAATCACTGGCGGGGTAGGCTTCTCCCCCTTGCATTTGTTCCCGACTTGCATATCCATCAGAACCAACACGGGTTCCGACTTGAGTATGGATCACAGTTGCGGATAAATCTTTCGCTACCCCAAAATCAATTAACACATATTCCCCATTCCGACGACGCATAATATTATCGGGTTTGAGGTCACGGTGAATCACCTTTTGCTGATGAATAAATTCGAGAACAGGTAACAAACTGATTAATAAGTCCTTAACTTGCTGTTCTGTCCAAACCCCTTGTTTTTGTAAGATTTTATCTAAAGTTTCCCCTTCAATATATTGCTGAACTAAATAGAGTTGATTATTTTCAGAAAAATAAGCCGATAATGCCGGAATTTGGGGATGATGTCCCAGTTGTTGCAGTTGTTTCGCTTCCCGTTCAAATAATTCTAAGACTTTTGTTCCTGGGTTATTAACAACTAACTGTTTAACCACACATTTCTCATTCAGTTTATCCCGATCTTCCGCTAAATAAGTCCGACCAAACCCCCCTTTACCCAAAAATTTGATCATGCGAAACCGTCTGTACAGCAAGTCGGGCATGGGGACACCGCAGCTTTGACAATAAACCGTATTATCGGGGTTGTCTGGGTTCTGACATTGGGGGTTGATGCAACATTTCATTATCGTAGAGGGTTGAGAATTTTATTAGGATTTTGTTTAATTTTATACGAGTCCTACAATTAATTTTACTGCATTTCTGACAAACGGTTAAAAGAGAGTTAGGAAAATTAATAATAGTTTAGGGATTTTGGGGAGAAATCTTGAGGTAAAATGCGATCGCTATAACTCTGATATCAATTGCAGGTGTTAGGGCGAGAAAACCTCGCCCCTACAATTTGTTGATCTAATTTTTCTATGCAATATTTCTGTCATTCTGAGCGGAGCGAAGAATCTTTACTATTGTTCAAAACCCACAGAGATACTTCGTTTCACTCAGTATGACATTGATCAGTAATTAAACTTCTATACTATTAAACAAACAGATTCCGGCCATTCTCGACACCAAGATTTCATTTCACTAACAATAGGAAGATGAATTTGATTCCAACTAAATAAACCGGGGTTAATTTCAGGATAGGAACCGAGATGAAATTGAACCTCCCCAGGAGATAAACCACTTTCTACAAATTTAAAGGTTAATGCTGAGGAATGAACTTGTTTTTTGAGTTGGTTTCTTAACCAATTTCGATGAATAATTCCCGTGTAGGTACTGCGAAAACTTCCGGCAAATTTTTGACAATTCCACATGACTAAATTACAAATTAATCCTAGAGTTTGTTCATCGGTAAAGGGTAATTCTTTAAACTCTTGTAAAAAATTTTCAATAATAAACTGATCAATAAAAATGCTATTCTGATAAGATTTTAGAATCGGATTAAAAAAATCCATATTTTCAGATTCATCCGTACAAATTAATAGCATTTCTTCAGGAGGAAAAATTTCTTTTAACGTTTTTAAAACTAAATAGGGATGATCTTCTTCTCGATGGGGAATACAGTTACGATAATCTGTTAGACGAATATGAATACCATTATATTGTCCGAGGGTTTGAGAAATTTTATCCGCTAAATTACGATAAATCGGTTTAAATTGAATCGCTTCCATCAACGAATAGAGGGAAGGTGAGGGAAGATAAAAAAATCGGGAATAATACGCTAAATTACAAGCACTAAATTGTAAAATATCCTGTTCTACATCCTGTACAATTATTCGATTTTCAGCAAAGTTTGATAAAACTTTAGGGTCAATGGTAATATTATTAGGGACAAAAATAGCATTAACTAATCTCACATCACTATGATAATGGCTGAGATTTTTACCTTGGGTTTCTGCTAAAAATTCTGAATAAGTTAAAATCGGAATGGGAAGTTGATCAACTAAATCTAAAATTGTTGGTAAGTTATCAATATTAATAATATGTTTCCGACTTTCAGGAACCGATAAAAAATATCCTCCCCGCACGGGTAAGATGTTCTTTTCTTCTCCCACTGAACCGTAAAAGACTAATTTCCGTTGGGTTAAATAAGCTAATCCTACGGCTATTTCTAATCCCATTAAGTTATTATTTAAACCGGATTCATAATCTTTATATAACAAATAACGTGAGGTCATGGAATTGAACGTTAAGAGACTTTAGCAGAAGATAAGTTTAATAGTTTACCTTGAGCAGATTCTAAAATAGCATCTCGGATAAAAGCAGTGGCTTCCAGAATTTCTAGCCCAATTAATTCTCCCTCTGCATTTAATTCGGCTGTCATATTAGGGCTGATTTCAATACTTCCCGTTTCCGGTTCATCGGAGAATTTCAAATGCAGAATATCTTCTTGTTCAAAATAAGTCATTTTTGTCGGATTCATAGATTACAAATCTCCCAGTTTTTAAACGAAATCGAACTTGTTGCCGGGTGGTTACATGAATCGTCACAGGAATGATTGCATCTGAGTTTTCTTCATAAGGGATGAGAACCAAGTCATTATTGTGTTTACCCAATACCACCAAACGGCCTGTAGAACTATCATAATACTTTTCTGCTGAAAACCTCAAAATTTCTTCAACTTGTCTGAGATCAAAGCCTCTTAATGTAGCTCGATACTGAATATAATCAGACCAGATAATTTTTTTAACCATGAACTATTCTACTCTAATTCTAGTCTATCATATCAACGAATATTTTTTAATCAAATTTGAGTTGTTCTTTCTGGTTCAGAACAATAGTTTAACAAAATGCGATCGCAAAAAAACAGTGTTCCCGCCGCCACACAAACCGGAATTGATAATAAATTTAAAAACGGAATTACCACTAACCCAAAGCAAACTAAGGCAAAACTCCCACTGGCGGGAAAGGTGCGAATAATCATCTTTAATTTATCTCTAAACCGAAACCTTCTTCTTTCCATTGGAGAATCTAAAAAGTCTAAACACACAATGGTTGAAGCTAAAGTAATACCTCCTATTGTAAACAATAATGTTCCAAAACCGGGGATAAAATTCAATAAAAGTAAAGGGACTCCGATTAAAATTTGTAACCCTAGTTTTTTTAATTCATATAAAATTGCTCGTCCAATATCCTGAACTGAACTGGTGAGGGTTTGGGGAGGTAATACTGCGGGTTTTCCCGTTTGCAATTCCTCAACCTTTTCTGAGAGTTGACCATACCAAGGCGCGCCTAAAATTCCTCCAAACTGTAATAGCAGAAACCCAATAATTAATAAGAGTCCTGTAACTAACCCCACCCGCAATAGCCATCCTAAAACACTGGCTAAAATATCTAAATAGTGCAACCATTGGGGTAAATTAGCGACCCATTCATCAATTTGAGTTCCTAAGTTTAACACGATTTTATCAATTTCATTTAATCCAGGTACTACTAATCCAAAATAGAGGAAAATCCCGACGATAATATTAACAATAACTGGAAAAATCACATATCCTCTTAAGGGCGGATTGTTATAAAATAACTTCAATGCTTTTAAGGGATAGGTTGCACCTGTAATTAAACTTAGGGGGGTTTCCAACAAAGGATTAGGAGGTTGTAAAGGATTGGAGTTCATATAATATTAATTGAGATGCTGTCTATGCTGTTCTTACAGACCCAACTGAGGTGGGTAAAAACCCACCTTTTGCGGTTAAATTTTCCAAACCCAACCATAGCGATCGGGTACTTTTCCAGTTTTAATCGCTTCTAATTGTTCTAAAATAGATTGACCATATTTGCGTTCAGAAATCGGAGGTAAAATTAAATCCCGTCCTTGATATCCAATTTTAGAAACATGAGCAATTGTCGCAGCAGTTCCCATTCCGAATGCTTCTTGTAAAATCCCTTTGTCATAAGCTTCTGCTACTTCTTGAATGGAAATTAACCGTTCTTCAACTTTAACTCCTTGATCTCGGAATAACGTTAACACACTATCGCGCGTAATTCCTTCTAAAATCGTTCCCGTTAATTGAGGCGTTACCACAACATTATCAATCACAAAAGCTAAATTCATGGTGCCGCATTCTTCCACATATTTTTTGTGAATGCCATCCAGCCAAATCACATTATCATACCCTAATGCTTTAGCTTCTTTATCGGCTAATAAACTCGCTGCATAATTTCCAGCACATTTTGCCGACCCTGTGCCCCCTTCACAAGCTCGAATATATTTATCAGTAACGATTAATTTAACAGGTTCGGAATAATAAGCTCCCACTGGACAACTCATAATAATTAAAGTATAATGAGTTGAGGGTTTTAACCCAATAAATTCATCGGTCGCAAAATACAACGGACGAATATATAAACTTCCTTCGGATTCAGGAATCCAAGCGGAATCTAAACGAATTAATTCCTTTAATCCTTCCATAAAAATTTCTTCTGGAATGGGGGGCATACACAGTCGGTGAGCCGATTTATTAATTCGTCTAAAATTAGCATCGGGTCTAAAAATCAAGGTTTCTCCCGTTGCACTTTTATACGCTTTCATCCCCTCAAAAACAGCCTGACCATAGTGCAGAACTGCCATTGCTGGAGTCATGGTCAAGTTACTATAGGGCATAATTTTTAGATCTTCCCAAGTTCCATTATCATAAGTAGCCACAAAAATATGATCACTGAAAATTCGACCAAAGGGAATATGATGTAAGGGTTCTGAAGGAAGTCGGGAATGTTCTGTTTTTTGAATGTTGAGTTGGTGATTCACTGTTTCCATTGTCGTTTGAGTTGTTAGAATTATTGTTTTTTAGAGGATAACGCTTTTCGAGTCTTAGGAAACCCCAACACCCCCTATTCTTATGCTTTAATAATCAGGATAGGAATAGAGGGGTGGAATCTCATCTGAATTAATCACGATCATTTTTAGCAATCACCCAAACAGCATGAATGATTCCGGGAATAAATCCAAGTAGAGTCAGCAGGATGTTCAGCCAAAATGCGCCCCCAAAACCAACGGTTAAAAACACGCCCAAGGGGGGTAAGAAAATAGCAGCAATCAAACGGATAAGGCTCATATCACTTGATTATGATTTTTATTGATATTTTAGCAATTTTTTCATTTAGAATAGGTAAACTTCTATAAACTCTTAAACCTTATCCCCATGCTACTTGATCTTTTTCCCTTTGAATTTCATTTTGACCCTACCCTGATTGCAGGCGCAACCCTATGGTCTTTAGCGTTGTATTGGGGCTTCTCTCCCGTGAGTGAATGGGTGATACACCAATTAAATCGTTGGTTTAATTATGCCGAACGAATGTTATATACTTCGGAAGCCGAATATGAGCGCACCCGTAAAGGTCGAGAGTCACAAAATGCGTTTTATGCGTCTTTGTTTAGCATTGTTCCCTTTTTAATGGTAGGAGCGTTATTGAATTGGGGGACTGAAATTGCTTTAGATAAAAGTTGGTCAATTAGTGTCGGAATTATTGCTTGTCTGAGTGGGGGAATTTATGAGTTAGGCAGACAAGATGGAAAAAAAGGAATTAATTCTTAATCCTTAACGTTTAATCATGAACTTCACCATTAGGCATAATAGCTCCATGTAAAATAGCCCCAGCCGTATTAGAACTGCTCAACTCTACGCGAGTTAAATAGGTATAACTTAGATTGGCATTTCTTAAGTTGGTTCGAGCAATAGAAGCATCAGTTAAATCCGCTTGGGTAAGATTAGCAGAATTTAGGTTAGTTCGAGTTAAATCGGCACGAACTAAATTAGCCCGGCTCAAATCGGCATTGCTTAAATTAGCATTACTGAGTTGAGCATCGGGAAGAATTGCATCACATAAAGAAACCCCTGGTAATTGGGCATCATTTAAGATCGCTCGTTCAAATTTGACTTTCCTTAAATTGGCTCCAATTAAGTTGGCTTCTGTGAGAACGGCTTCTGTTAAAAAGGCTGATTGTAAGTTCGATTGACTTAAGTTAGCTTGGGTTAAAATTGCACCGCGTAAGACCGTTTCGGTTAAATTAGCCCCACTTAAATTGGCTCTGGTTAAATCCGCCCCGGTTAAGTTGACCCCTTGTAAATCTGTACCTCTTAAATCTGCACCTCGTAAATTCACACTTTCATAAATTCTCGGTTCATAGCGCAAATTTGCCCCCCTTAAACAAGCGCCTCTTAAATCGGCTCCTTGTAAATTAGCACCTCTTAAATCGGCTTGAATCAGGTTAACATCCAGTAAGGTTGCTAACGCTAAATTGGCTTTTTTAAAATCTGCCCCTTGTAAAATGGTTCCATGAAATTCTGCATCGCTGAGGTTAGCTCCGCTTAAGTTGGCTTTATTTAAAATCGCACCATTAAATCGGACACCTCTAAGATTAGCGCGGGAAAAATTAACTCCATTCAAATAAGCTAAAACAAAGTTTGCTCCTTGCAAATCTGAACCACTTAAGTTAGCACCAATCAAGTCTGCACGACTAAGTTCAGCACCCCTTAAATTAATTCCTTTAAAGTTTTTGTGTCCCGCTCGATACTGTTCGAGTAGTGTTTCCTCATCCATAATTAATTATCAGAAAAATGGGTTTTAAACCCCTAACTTCTAGTTAGGCTTTATATGGGGTTGTCTATTAACATCTGATTGTGGTACGATTTCCAGTAACAGGAAAGGTAAATAACCTGTCTAAAAACCTAGTCGCCTAACTGCAAAACGCGCTCACCTTGACAACTGAATCTATCGGGTTCTACTGCACAGTTCTAGTTTCCCCCAGCAGTGGGTAAAAGATTCGTGGGTACTAGACAGCCAGTTTTTTGAAACAAATTAGTTTCAAGTTAAAAAAGAACTCGCAGCAATGCGAATAGGGTAGGGCATATCCGAATTTACGCCGGGGGAGAAATCCCACCTCTGATTAAAGCACTGCAAGGTACTTTGATTAAGTGGTTTACGTTGAACCCAGAATCCCCACGCCTTTAGGCACAGAGAGTGTCAATTATGAGTCCCCGTATAGGTAAATTCTTGCACCCAAGCCATTGACTTATTGCCAGGAGTTCGAGCATAAACTTTGATCTTCTGAATTGATATGATTTTCAAATCCAGAAGTTTTTGATGAACAAATTGACTCATAGTCGCTTGATTTGGCACTTGATCTGACTCTAGTATAATGTGCAAGCAAGCGTCTTTTGACTTAGCGAGAGTGTTAATCCCCTTCGGTTTCAGGAATTGACTGATTACTGTTGCGATCGCTTTTGCGTGGCCCTGTCTGGCGAGTTCCAGCAATTGGGGTTGAGTCAGTCGGTGTTGCAGGTTCTCTGGGTCTTCACCTCCATCCATCATCAGGGTCTTATTCAACAATAATCGTTGTTGATCTTCGACTTCCGATTGATTAACGACCATCCCTAAATCTGCAATTCTATCGTGAAGCAGATGAATAAACTTTCTTAAAGATTTATATTTGATTTCTAATTGAACTTCAGGGGTCTGATTTTTTAATTCTTGGTTAAGAGATAACTCCAAATGCTTTAAAATTGTTGTTAATGGTACTAAAGAATCAGCTACACTATGATCAATTTTTTCCTCAACGTTTAACTCCAATTTTAGCCTTTTTTGAATAATATCACTGTTGTCTTTTACATCAGGTTCTGAAATCTCAATATTACTAATGGATGTTGCTAAGGTGAAATCAGAAAGACTACTCTCATTGATGGACGAGGGAGCCTGAACAGTCTCTCCCTTGTCTAAGGCAAATTCAAAGTCTTGGGGATTAGGATTTAATAAATGCAGGGTTTCACTTTCGTTAATATCAATAGCCTGACTCGTTAAAAAATGTTGCTGTAAAATCGAAGGCGGGGAAGATTCGGCAATTTCTGCATAAGATTTTTGTTTAGGTTCATAATAAGGATTTAAAGCTTCTAAAATGACCGTGACAACTTGTATATTTTCATCCACATCTTCTAAATATTCCGCCATCTTATAAAGATGAGATTTAAGCCGTTCTAAATTAGGAAAAGTTTGTAAGAGTTGGCGCAGTAAATTATCTAAACTTTGATTTTTAAGTTGTGACCAATCTTCATCTCGATAATTAAACTCTCTTTCTAAACTCGAAAAAATCACCAATTTTGCCCGTAAGGGATTAGTATGCTGCATAATTTTAAATCGCACATCAAATAAATCCGATATATTGTTTCTGGCATCCGGCGAAGTTACTTGACTTAAATAGACAGAAGACAGAGAATTTAACTCTTCAGGACTAATTTTTACGGTTTCTGATGCTGTAATTGACGGTTGATTAACTTCGGAATTTTCTTCCGAAAGAGAGGGAAGGTAAAGTTGAGTTATCTGTTCTTCAATGCTGTGAATAACACGACCATATTCATTCTTTTTATTAAGACGAGATAAAATATTATTGAGACTAATTTTAAGGGGTTCAAATTGAGGATATTTTTGATAAATATTTTGGAGTATATGAGTTAAATTAATTGCATTTAAAATTTGAGCATCATTTTCCCATTTGCCATTATAAGCACATAACAGAACTTTCTTAATCCGCGTTGAATTCGGATCAGCTTCTAAACTTTGAGCAACTTCATTTAGACGGGACGGGGTTGGCATTTTAGTCTCCAATACAGAAAGTCAACAATTTATGAAGTGACTTAAGCGTATCCGGTACTAGGGTTTTGTTAATAATAGGTGGTACTGAGGAGAAAATAGAAACTTATCGCTCATAATCAGTTATTTAGAGGATCAGTTTTACCCAAATTGATTAGATTTTTTTGAGGGATTATGACTCCTCTTTTCTATTTTCAAAACCTTTAAGGGCTTGAATACACTCCGAATCTGCTTAAGTTTACATCCCGTTAAAGGACTATTCAGAAGAAATGCAGGCATCCCTGATGATCCGCTAAAACACATCTCAATTGTACAAACACAAATTTCTATTTTTCATTCCCCATTTTCCCTTCCTCATCCTAGAATATAATTTTAATGCGGAGTAGCCTAGTATATTTTACGCTATTTTTTATTAAAATAGCGGTAAAATCTTATTGCTTAACCTCCACAACCTGATCAATACGGATGCAAAATTTTGATGTAATTGTCATTGGCAGTGGTATCGGTGGCTTAGTAGCAGGTGCACTTTTGGCTCACTCTGGTAAACAGGTCATGATTTTAGAAAGTCATACCTTGCCGGGAGGAGCAGCACAGGGTTTTTCTCGTCAGGGCTTCCATTTTGATTCAGGGCCCTCGTTTTATTGTGGACTGAGTAATTCCCAGGGTCTAAATCCTTTACAGCAAGTTTTAACTCGTTTGGGGGAGTCCCTGACAACGGTAGTCTATGACCCTCTAGGACATTATCATTTTCCTGAAGGGTCTTTGGCTGTTTATGGGAATAGGGAACGTTATCGAAAGGCTATTGCTCAATTTACACCCGAAGGAGCGCTGGAATTTGCCCAATTTGAACATCGGTTACTGAAAGTTTATCAAGGTTTAAAAGAAATTCCCGCCATTGAGTTACGCGCTGATTGGAAAGTCATTCCTAAATTAATTACAAATTATGGCTTTTCTTTATTAAAATTACTGCCTGTCTTAGGTGATATTTCAAGTTCAGTGGGTGAAATCGTTGAGCAAACGGTTCATGATCCTTGGGTACGACGATTAATTGATTTAGAATGTTTTTTATTATCAGGATTAAAAGCAGAAGGAACGATGACTCCAGAAGTTGCTTTTATGATCGGCGAACGAAATTATTCTACAATTGAATATCCAATTGGAGGTAGTCAAGCTATTGTTCAAGCTCTGGTGCGAGGATTAACTCGATTTGGGGGAAAGATTCAGTTAGGAACTCACGTTGAAAAAATTTTAGTTAACGGGGGAAAAGTCTATGGGGTTAAAACTCGAAAGGGAGAAGAATTTCAGGCTCCAACTGTCATCTCTAACGCCACAATTTGGGATACCTATACCCATTTATTAAACTCTTCGGATTTACCTCCAGATTATCGCAAAACCGCCTTAAATACTCCGGCAGTGGATAGTTTTATGCACCTGCATTTAGGACTTAAATCTGAAGGATTAGAGGAACTGACGGGGCATCATGTTGTTGTTCATAATAGCAACCTTGATATTACCGTTCCTGGCAATACTTGTATGATTTCGATTCCTTCTGTTTGGGATAAAAATTTAGCTCCACCCGGTCATCATCTCATTCATGCCTATACTTTAGAACCCTTTTTTGGGTGGAAAAAAGATGGCTTTTATGCTCAAAATAAACAAGAAAAAGCCGAACATTTATATCGTGCTGTAGAAAAAATTATCCCCGATGTGCGCCAACGAACAACCTTAGAATTAATTGGAACTCCTTTAACCCATGCTCGCTATTTACGACGTTATCAAGGCACTTATGGCCCTGCTATTGTTGCAGGTCAAGGGAAATTTCCAGGGCCATTTACCCCCATTCAAGGCTTATATTTAGTGGGAGATAGTACCCAACCCGGTATTGGAGTTCCCGCCGTAGCAGCATCGGGGATTTTATGCGCGAATTGTTTGTAGATTAGGGAACAGGGAACAGGGAACAGGGAACAGATAGTTTATGTTCTAACAATTGCTTGGGTTGCTATAGATTAATTTAGATTAATCTTCTCCAAATAATTTCAATTGAATATAAACTAGAATTAAAGCGATCGCTAATAAAATGGTTGCCGCTGCGGCTGCATAACCAAAATCAAATTGAGCAAAGGCTTGATCATAAATATAATAGACTAAAACATTCGTCGAATTTAATGGGCCGCCTCCAGTAATAACATAAACTTGCTCAAAACTTCTTAAGGTAAAAATTGCCGTTGTTACCGTTGCAAAAACAATAGTGGGTTGTAAACCGGGTAAGGTTATATACCAAAATTGTTGCCAAGGATTTGCCCCATCTAATTCGGCTGCTTCATATCGAGTTTGAGGAATTGCTTGTAACCCCGCTAAAAATACTACTAAATTAAACCCTAATTGTTTCCAAATACTGAGTAAAATTAACACAGGCATTGCCCAGATTGTACTACTTAACCAAGGAATCGGATCAAGTCCAATGTGGGATAATAATCCATTGACGGGGCCATTAAATTGAAATAACCAACGCCATCCTAAACCAACGGCGACTAAGGAAGTAATGGAGGGGATAAAATAAGCTGTTCTGAGAATATCTCGTAAAGCAAAAGTTCGATTTAAAAGTACCGCTAATCCTACAGGAATTATCAAACTGGGAATTACTGTTGCGACGGTAAAATAAGTTGTATTAAACAGCACTTGCCAAAAATCAGGACTCAGAAATAAACGCACATAATTGTTCAGTCCCACTCCATAAACCCCAGACCGTGTAAAACTCCCTTGGGTAAAACTCAGGTAAAATAAATACCCAATAGGCCATACAATAAAGATCCCCATGAGCAGCAAAGCTGGAGCCAGAAAAATCCAAGCCATGACCGCATCTTGATCCAGAAGCTGTTTCTGAGAAATAGGTGAAGAAGCCATAACCTGAATCAATTTTGATAAAGTTTTCTCAAAATATAGCAGGGAACAGGGAACAGGGAACAGGGGGAAAAAATTTTCACCATCCTTTGTTTCAATATCAGTCCATGTTCTAACTATGTTTCCATAACTGCTATATTTTACAAGAAGCTATTGAGCCTTTAAACTGTATTGAAGTTACTATATAAATGGGTGAAACTCTGAATGAATGCGACGCTAACGGGAATTGATTCAACCTCCTGTTTAATTTCTCCTCCTATTCCTTCTCCTTTATTTGTGGAAGGTAATCCTTTAAAAATTGGTGTTTTAGCCTCTGGAAGCGGAACCAACTTTGAGGCAATTGCTCAAGCTATTCAAGATCAACAACTCAATGCTCAAATTCAAGTTTTAATTTATAATAACCCCGATGCTAAAGTTATAGAACGGGCACAACGCTTTGGAGTCAAAACCATTCTTTTAAATCATCGTCACTATAAAAAACGGGAAGATTTAGATCGAGATATTGTTAAAACATTGAAAGAACATGATGTCGATTGGATTGTTTTTGCTGGATGGATGCGAATCGTAACTCAAGTTTTAGTCGATGCGTTCCCTCAAAAGATTATTAATTTACATCCCAGTTTATTGCCCAGTTTTCCCGGAATTCGAGGGGTAGAACAAGCCTTAGAAGCCCAAGTTAAAATTACAGGATGTAGCGTTCATTTAGTCGAATTAGAGGTCGATAGTGGCCCAATTTTAATGCAAGCGGCGGTTCCAATTTTACCCGATGATACCCCGGAAACCTTACACGCCCGAATTCAAGTTCAAGAGCATAAAATTTTGATTGGGGCTATTTCCCTAGTTACTCAGTGGCATAATCAAAAATAAGCTCAGGGATAAATTTCATTTCCGATTGGGGTACAACCTGGAATATCACACCTGGAAAACGGGTAACACCTTTTTTCTGTCTGTTCCCTGTTCCCTGTTCCCTGTTCCCTGTTCCCTGTTCCCTGTTCCCTGTTCCCTTTTAAGCTACAATCTCACAACGTGTTGAATGAACTGAAACCATTATGGATCTAAATTCATTACCAACGGAGGTGATTTTGACCCATCCCCGTCAAACCCTGGGAAGTGTTTGTTTAGATTGGACACCACAACCCGGTCATTATCTCAACTGGAATGGGCAAACTTATACAGTTTTAGAGCGTCGCCATCGCTATCAACTCAAATCCGGTCGCTACCGACTACATAAAATTTCCTTATATGTACAATCGGTAGAACGACCTGAAGATAAAACGTTAATTGATGGACATTGGGTGATTGGGGATGCCAGTTGTCAGTTTAATGCCCATTCAGAACTCATGCGTTGTGCTGTGAATCCCTCTGGCCCTTGTAATACCTGTCGGTTTTATGAACCTATTTAAAGCTATCCCCAAGCCTGTACCTGCCCCCTAAAAACCCTTTCATTGAGTCAATAAACTCATTTCAGCTTGATAATCCTTCGTTGAAACTAAGCGCCATTTTTGATCGCCCATGAGTTCTAAAACGTACTGATGGTAGCGTAATAAACTCATCCGATGCCCAACACTAATATAGGTTGTTTCGGTTTCATCCAATTTCTTGTAAAGGAGTTCTTCATTTTTTAAATCTAAGGCACTCGTCGCTTCATCTAAAATGGCGTAGCGAGGTTTACTGATTAATAATCGGGCAAAAGCTAACCGTTGTTGTTCCCCTAAAGACAGAATATTTGCCCAATCTAATTCAGCATCAAATCCATTGACTCGTTCTGGCAGATCTTCTAAATTGACTAATTTCAAGACTTGACGTAATTCGGTTTCATTGACCTCTCGATTAATATTGGGATAAAGTAATTGTTGCCGTAATGTTCCTAAAATCATATAGGGACGTTGGGGTAAAAATAACATCGACGATAATTCAGGACGAACTAATCGGCCTGTTCCTGATGTCCATAACCCAGCAATTGCCCGTAATAGAGAACTTTTTCCGACTCCACTTTGACCCATAATCACTAATCCTTCGCCCGAAGCGAGAGTCAGAGATAAGTCTTTAACTAATATTTTTTGATAATTAGGAGTATTCAGGGTAATGTGTTCTAAAGCCAGGGGAGAATCAATCGTTAAATCAATCTGTCTATCTCCTTGATGAACCGTTTTTGGATATTTTAAAAATTCAGAAAACGTTGCTAAACGATTAATTCCCGCCGCAAACGCACTCAGAATTTCAATCTCACTGACGACAATAGAAAAAGCACCTAGAACTTGAGCAAAAGCAAAATTAGCTTGAGTAATATCCCCGTATTTAATCGTTCCCGCGAAATAAATAGGAGCCAAAATTAACGACGGTAAAATAATGACTGCATATTCATAGCTCTTAGTAAAATAATTAACATTTCGTTGCCAACCCACTAATAAATTAAAGTTTTCAAAGGCTTTAAAAAACCGTTGTTTAACTTGGTTAAGTTCTTGGTCTTCCCCTTGATAAAAAGCAATAGATTCTGCATTATCGCGGACATGAACTAATCCATAACGAAAATCGGCTTCTCGTCTTAATTGATTAAAGTTTAGGGGAATTAAACGCCGTCCAATTACAACCGTAATTAAAGTCCCAATGAAAGCATAAATCAACAGAAAAACCGAAAGAGATTTGGAAATAGAAAAGAGAATTCCCGTAAAAGAAATCACATCAATAATTGAACCTAGGATAATCAGTAAAAATCTTAAACTGGTAATCGTAAAAGATTTAATATCTTCGGTTATCCGTTGATCCGGGTTATCAATCTTTCCGTCGGATTCGATTTGATAAAAGGCGCGTTGACTTAAATACCGATCTAAAAATTCATCCGTTAACCACTTTCGCCAATAGTTTCCTAAGCGATCGCGGGTATATCCATACAAGACAACGATGGGGGTTCCCACAACAAAAACACCCGCATAAACATAAAGAAATCGCCAAAATTCATCCTGACTTTTTTCAGCTAAAGCCGTTGTAAAAAAGTTACCCACATAGCTAATAATGACATTTAATCCACTCACAGATAGGGATAACAATAAGAGAACGCTTAAAAATGCCCAAGGTTGCCAACGAGTTTTTATTTGATTTCGATACAGGAAAAACGCCCCCATCGGAACTAAAAGCATTAAAAGGACAATAATAATAGAGGGAGAGTAAATAATACTAGCAACAGATTTATATAAACCGGGAGCAATACTATTAAAGAAATCAGGAAAAATATACTGACTTACAATCGAAACTCCACTCACTAAAACAAAAACAGCAGCAAACAAAAAGATTAATAATAAAAACAATAAACTCAAAAAAACTTTCCCGCTTCCTGCTTCTAAAGGATAAAAGAAGGGTTGAGCAATCTTTAAAAATCGATGCCAAAGTAAAGGATCAAGTTGATTCATATTTTTCATTGTTTTGAACACAGACGTCCTATCCTATCAAAGTTCCGTATTCCCTGCTAGTTTCTACAAACTTAGCGTGTGAAATCGGCTAGATTTTTGATTAATTAGTTACAAAAATTGGCACAAGAGGGTGAGGCGATAAACCATCTTAACTCTAACATTTCCCCATAATCTATCCACATCCGATGATCAGAAAGGCTAAAATCACTACAAAATCCGCCAATAAGACTACAAAATACTCGATCAGGCAATTTACGAGACGCGCGGAAAATGAAGCAAATCCCCATAACTGTATTGTGAAAGTTGATCTCTAGTTATAGCAATAACACAAAGACCCTGTAGAATGCACTCTTTTGATCAAATTCGCTTTTTGCTCAAGGGTTCTCTTTTTACTCTTGATCGGAGTGAATTAACAATAGCACAATGCTTTCAACTCTTAGACACCCGATTAAAAAACTCAACTGTAAACTTGAATCTCCTCCAACTGCGTTCATCATTTTGCCAAATATTCATCTTAAGATAGATGACAAGAGTTTATGCAAACTGTCTCAGTAACTTGACGTAACCCTCAACTTTCAGGGAAGGTCATTACTGGAATCGGTGGCACTCAGCGATACAATGGTTCAGGGTTTAAAAAGAACACGATGTCTAAAACCTATACAGTTGAATTTCATTACCAAGGGAACGTCCAAACCGTCGAAGTTCCAGAGGATAAACAAATCCTCAAAGTCGCATTGGATGCCGGGATCACATTACCCAATTCTTGCAATGCAGGAGTTTGTACTACCTGTGCTGCCCAAATTATCGAAGGTGAAGTCGAGCAAAGTCAGGGTATGGGATTAAGTCCTGACCTACAAGCAGAAGGTTATGTCCTGCTTTGTATCGCCTATCCCCGTTCTAATCTAAAACTGGTTCCTGGAAAAGAAGAAGAAGTCTATGATCGCCAATTTGGTCAAGGTTCTTAATTAAAATGACGGTGGATGGTTAACTGTTGCTTGTTATATGAAATCCTCAAATTTATACTACAGATGATCCCTAAATTCCCTGTAGAGACGCGCCATGGCACGTCTCTACACGATACGGATGCGTAGCAAATATTTCAAGATTTCATATTAGCTGTAGCGAGGATATTGCGGTGTTCAGGTGTTGCTGTACCCGTTATCACTCATCAGTTGACCGTCTACTGCCTCTGATTTGTTGAGTTTTTGAAGAGACAATATTGAGGATTAAACAAAACCATGACAACTCATTTTATTACAGCTGAAATTGATTTACAGGAATCTCCAGTCGAGTTAAATCAAGCTATTGAAGCAGAATTACAAAAACGCGGTGAACCCATACGATGGGCAATTACCAGTATTGATTCTGAACAACAAAAAGCTAAAGTTGAAGCTGTTGTCACGGTTCAGAAAACAATTGACAGTTGACTATTAACGGTTGACTGATGACTGATGACTGTTAATTTTTCGTGGGTACTATCATAATCGCACCTGACCTTTACCCTCGCCCGTTTCCAGTCAACTGTCAACGGTTAAGACTCTACGGTATGACCAACGGATACGACCGCTTCTTTAACGGCGGTTTCCGAAGGTTTACCCTTAATATTGACCGTTTTCGTGTCTAAATTAATTTGCACATCAGCCTCAGCATCCAAAGATTTAATGGCTTTGGTAATAGTATTGGCGCAGGCTTGACACACCATCGAAGGAACTTTGATTTCAATAGTCATGGTTCAGGTATTTATATACAATTCTGCTATTTATTATTACTGCTAGAGACGCGCCATGGCACATCTCTACAGCAATTAAACGAATGCCAGTGCTGGAGATTCAACCTGAAGAATCTCTCGTCCGACAGCTACCGCAACGGGACGTAAATGATTAACCAACTCCGCCATATCTTCTAAAGATAAGGCTTGTCTAGCATCAGAAACGGATTTTTCCGGTTCAGGATGACATTCAATAATCAGTCCATCCGCCCCACAAGCAATAGCGGCTTTTGCTAAAGGTTCAACTAATTCTCGTTTTCCGACCGCATGGGATGGATCAACAATAACAGGTAAATGGGTTAACTGTTTTAAACCAACAACAGCCCCTAAATCTAACACATTGCGGGTGAAATTATCGAAACTGCGAATACCCCGTTCACATAAAATAACGTTAGGGTTGCCATGACTTAAAATATATTCAGCCGCCATCACAAATTCTTCTATAGTTGCTGCTAAACCTCGTTTTAATAGAACAGGTTTACCCGCTTTTCCCAAAGCTTTTAATAATTCAAAATTCTGCATATTGCGGCTTCCAATTTGCAGCATATCTGCATAAGTTACAACAGATTCAATTTGTTCAATAGACATTACCTCGGTCACAACAGGAATATGATGGCGTTGACTAATACCCTTTAAAATATGAAGTCCTTCCAAAGCTAGACCTTGGAAGGAGTAGGGAGAGGTTCTCGGTTTGAAGACCCCGCCTCGCAACATTTGTACTGAAGTATGGGCGAGATGGCGGGCGACTTGTTCCATTTGTTCTAAACTTTCCACCGCACAGGGGCCACCAATAATTAATAAGTCTTGACCTCCGACAGTCACGGTATCGGAAATATTAATAACGGTTTGATGTTCAGGATGGGTTTTAGAAACGAGTTTAGCGTCTAACATGGGAATTCTCCTTTTGTGTTCATAGAAACGGTAAGCATTTAAAAAGCCCGAAACCTGTTTGAGGTTCCGGGCTTGGCGTTTGTGAAAACAGCAGCAAACTTTACCCAGAACCTGTTCGGGGCCAAAAATAAAAGCTATAAAACCAAGATTGGATAAAGTTTGTCATTGCTGTTTTGCTGTAAAGCCGAGAAGGTTGACCATTAAAAAACCGCAGCCTTTGTTTCTGCGGTTCACTAGGGAGTTTCCATACACCAATGGATTCACTCTCTGTGAACCGTGCTACACCAAAAATAAAAGTAATAGCAATTCCGAATTGGCATGGGTGTTTTGATCAAACTTATATGTTCGTTTCTACGACCCTAGCACAGTGATCGCTCAATGTCAAGCGATCGCTGTAGGGTGTGTAAGCGCAGCGCACGCACCAACCCCCTTTTAATTGTTAAAATCCATTAAGATAAAAGAAGAACCATATTGTTTCAAAAGCTAAGAGTAACCCTTCCATGACATCACAAGTTTTAGTTGAAAAGAAAAAATTAGAAAAACCGCCCTTTGAAATCCATTATTTAGGCGATCGCGCCTTGAGAACGCCTGCAAAACGAGTGTCCCGCGTTGATGATGAGATTCGCAAACTCGTGCGGGAAATGTTACAAACCATGTATAGTGCGGATGGTATTGGTTTAGCCGCCCCTCAAGTCGCCGTTAATAAACAGGTGATTGTGATTGACTGCGAACCGGATAATGCTGCTAACCCGCCTTTAGTGTTAATTAATCCCACAATTATTAAAAGCAGTACAGAGATTTCACCCTTTCAAGAAGGATGTTTAAGTATTCCGGGGGTGTATATGGATGTGACTCGCCCGGACGTGGTGGAAGTATCATTTAAAGATGAAAATGGCAGACCTCGAACCCTGCGGGCGACGGAATTATTATGTCGTGCTATTCAACATGAAATGGATCATTTGAATGGGGTTTTATTTGTTGATCGAGTTGAGAATCAATTGGCATTAAATGAAGAGTTAGCCAAACATAAATTCTCACCCAAAGCTGTTAAACCCGTTAAATAATATAGGATAATTCGACATGGTTGGCACTCCAAAAAGCATGGTTTTGTTATTAGGGTCTTGTGTCGCTGCGATCGCGGCTGTGGGTTCAGTTTTTGAACTTTCTTCGGGAGTTCCCCAACTGGGAAGTTTAACCACCAGTGTTATTTTAGCCTTGAGTATTCCATTAGGTGTGTTTCTATTTTTTGCCGCCGTCAAAGATGCTCAAATGAATCAAGAATAACCTCGTAGTAAGCCCTGAAGGGCTTAATTCCCCGACTTCGTAGTAAGCCCTTCAGGGCTTAATCCCCTAAACCTAACACTAATAAATTAAATTTATTGTTATTGGTGTTAGGTTTTGCTGCTAAGTCTAGGGAAGAAAGCCCTGAAGGGCTTACTACTTTTAGGAGTGTTAAAAGCCTTTTATCCAAAATTATCAGATACATAACTTTCAGCTAACTTTACAAAATCAACGGTTTTAAGGTGAATATATCCATCCATAAACTTCTGTCCATCCTCAATCATAGATTTTTGATTATATCCTGGTAGCCAAAAACTACTACGAATTTTTAATTTGGGAAACTTTTCAAGTTTCTTTTGCATCAGATATTCATAAACAAACTGCTTTCTAACACTTCTATCTTTTATATCTTCTATATTATTTTTTGAATCTAATAGATAATCAATCTCATAATATTTTATATCAATAATATCAATATAATTATCATTTATAGAGAAAATTTTTTGAAGAGATTGAAGAAATTGATTTAATTGCTCATTAACTTCTTGCTCAGTCATTTCTTGTGTTCCTACCCTTAATAGTGAAGTTTTAATAATATCTTTAAGACGAAAATACCATCCATCTTTAAACTCCTTTTCATTTTGGATCTCAGGTTCAAATTTTTGATTGTTTACTGTTTCCCATAAATCAAAGTTTTTAAGCATATAAATATTGAGGTATATATAAAACAAATGATTAAAACAATACATTTTATACACTTCTTCAATATTTAATTTTGGAGGATTAATTAGCCAAAATGAGCTAAATTCAATAGGCAAAGGTTTATTAATTATTAATTTTTCTTTTGATATGGCGTTGTATTTTTGATGGTTTTTATCCATGTATTTTGTATCATAATTATTCATTAAATCAAATGTATGTTCGTCTATATCCTGGTGAGCATGAGCAATTTTCAATACTTGATCTTGATTTAATATAAATTCGGTGTAATAATTATAATCATTCCAACCTAGATTTGGATAAATTTCATAGCGTCTTTCTTCTATATTATTCAAAATGGATGAAAAAACTACTGCATCAGGAACAAGCGGAAAACCATTGATTTTAAATAAATCATTAGATAAAGGAACTATTTTTGAATAACTATTGAACAATTTAAGCCAATAATTAGAGATAAAATGACTATCTAAATGCAGCAGATAATTAAGATTTTCTTTTACTATATAAGTTAAACACATCGACTCCCAAACACTATGAAAGTTTTTAATTCCCCAGATCTCACCCTCATCCGTTTGACGAAGTTCTCCATATAGGAATAACTCTATTGCATCATAAAATTGCCAATAGTCAATATCTTTAAAGGGGGTATTGTGATCAATTAACTCTAACGCATCTTTTAAACTATCGATCACTTGGCTATAATATTCTTCTTCAAATAAACCATAATTTCCACCGATATAGTGTTGTTTAAACTGTTCTGCTAGAGCTTTAATTTCTACGCCAACTTCCTGCTGAAGTTGTTGTTTGATTTCCCATAAAATATAACAGTACATCGCCACAATATCTGTTGACTGAAAGCGAACCTGTTGACGGGGTAAGTCCATCGAGTCAATATAAGCAGCACCATTCCGTAAAAAAACAGCACGATGTAAAAATTTGTGAATTTGACTATGATCAAAACTGTCTGACCTACCCAGTCGATAAACTAAACTTAAAATCTTGGGTTCATCATGGGCGTTCAATATTCCACTAATCATATCGAGTTTAGAATAAAAAATATTTTCATCTAACTCGTCATCTTCGGTAATATCTGCACCTTTATGAATTTTTACCATACCATCTCGGTCACGTGTAGTCATTTTATTATTTTCTTCTAAATACCCTTTTTCTATACAAATATTCTTAAATTTGTCAAAGACTTTGTAAAGCATAAAAAATAAGTCACGCTTTGTATTAAAGTCAAAGGTTTGAAGTTCTTTTGGTTTATTAGGAAATCCTTTCGGTAGACAAAAACGAATTTGGGAGTTACGCCGTTCTAGTCCAACAAAAGAATATTTTTCATTAACAACCAGTTCAAGATTATTAAAGTTAATCATTTTTGCTTATTTTAATAAAATTTAAAAAGGAATCGGTTTTTGTTCATCTAGATATTCAAAGATATTTTTTGTATACTTAACAAAATCATCATAAGTAATTAATTTAACATCTGTTTGAACAGCTTTTGAAATAAATTCTTCTAGGGGTCTTTTATCTCTAGCAAAAACACTATCCCAAAGATAGAACATTAGTTTACTCTGAATTTCTTTTAAATGTATTTTTCCACTGTCATCAGGTTTAATAAACCAAAAGCCGATTTGTTTATCTTCAATCCTTTTAATAGTCTTATAATTATCTTTGATAATTTCATTAATGCCTTCTAAAATGGGAATCCATTCTAGCTCTATTGTGGATTTTTGCCCATTTGGTATAACTAATTTTACTTCGTTCAAAATTTCCTTGTATTTTAATTCAAACATTTTTTTACTACTTTCGATTGAAATTTGTTCATAAGACCAACGGCGTTTAAATGCAGTATCAAGATAATAAATTGATTCATCAGAAGTATTAATTGTTGCTATAATAGATAAATTTTGAGGAATACTAATTTTGTTTTGCTTGAGAAGCTCTAAAACTCTTAAGCCGTTATTGTTACTTTTATTTTTTAAATCAATTTCTAGTTCTTTACAAAATGTATCAAATAGATTCTCCGTTGTTCTATTCTCATGAATTTTAATTGAACCATCGCTTAGGACATTGATTTTATATCCCATTGAATTTAATAATCCTACTAACTCCATTTCAGAAACATCAACCTCATAACTAGACCAATGATCACTTTCTCGATCTAAAAGTTGAAAAACTGTTCCAAAAATAGCAGCCGCATTCCCTCGGTTGAGTTCATCAATCACTAATAAGTAATGTTCATTATTTCCCTCTATTAACCCTCGGTAAGCCATTCCCAAGACTTTTAAAAAATGTCCAGGGTAAAACTTATACATTACGTTAGTTCCCTGAGTCAGAGGTAACAGTTTACCCATGAAGTCACCATAGGTATATTCAGGATGGAATACCGTTTTGACCGTATTTTTAAGAATTTTAGTATCTGAATCAAAGGTTATGTTTAGCTGGTTTTCAGCAATTTCGCGAATTTTGTAGCTTTTCCCTGTCCCTGGACAGCCAAACAGAATTTTTTGGATGGGTGGTTTAATAGTGTCGGTCATACTGGAGCAAAATTTACTGGTGGAGGTTAGTTTTATGCTGGGTCGATTTAGTTTATTATATCGCATGAGAGCGATCGCTAATTTTAAGACAGCATCCAATCTAATAAAATAGGATTAACTAATTCGGGGGCTTCATCCTGGGGACAATGACCGACTCCTTCTAATCGAATAAACTGTTTAACTGTTGAATACTGTTTAAATTCTTCTCCCAATTCTATCGGTTCCCAAGGATCATCCGTTCCCCATAATATTATTGCTTTACAGGGTAATTTAGGGAATAAATCTTCTGGTAATGGCCCCTGAGAATAGCGAGTAAAGGCAGCAAAAACATCTACTGCACCTTGATCTTGGGCAGGTTTTAATAACATTTCGACTAATTCATCCGTAACGGCTTCATCCCGTTGATAAGCTTGTAATAATACTTTTTTAACAGTTTGAGGCGTTGCTAATTGTTTAAAAAAGAATTGATTAAACCAAGAATATTTTAATAACCCTTGGGCAACACTCGCCCCATAATTACGATACCAAGGAAGTTTATCCCGTTTGCGATCGTGTAATAATCTTAAAGAACAGTTTAATAAAGCAACTTCTTGAACAATATCAGGGTGATCAATGGCGGTCTGCATCACCGCAATACAACCTATTGAATTTCCGACTAAAAAAGCAGGTTCTTGAACAACTTCTCGACAAAAATCAGCGATTTGTTGTCCCCAAGTTTCAAAAGTATAACTGATTTCTTCCGTCGGTTTGGGTTTAGCTGACCCTCCAAAGCCAATTAAATCTAATGCAAAGACGCGACAATGTTTTGCTAAGTCAGGGATATTTTTTCGCCAATGTCCCCAAGATGCACCAAACCCATGCACTAGAATCACCGCAGGGCCATTATTACCCTCCCTCACATAACAAATGGGGAAGCCTTTCCAAATCCAAGTTTGCGAAACAGATGAAGCAATCAACATAACTCTTAAGGTAGAAGCAGTAAAAAGTAAATAGTCTGTAAAATTCTAGCCAAAACTCATGTATTCCGTAATTGCACGGTTAACGATCGTCCCCGTTTTGTGTCAAAATTAAGAGGTGTTAATCCCTTAGTGCAGCGTAGCAAAAATAATTGATTCCTGATCAGTTAATCGTTAAGAGTTCTCGATCAGGGATGACTGCTGATTGTAAAATCCTCTGCTTTCGTGCACTAGCCCACTGAAATTGCTTCGGACTAAATTGAAGATGAGATCAACTTTCCCTTCGACTGCTGTTGTAGACTTTCTAGGTTCTGAAATTGTCCCTGACTACGAAACGGCTAAAGTCGTAATTTTACCTATTCCCTATGAAGCCACAACCAGCTATCGCAAGGGATGTGAAAATGGCCCTGCTAGTTTATTAGAAGCTTCTCATCAATTAGAATGTTATGATGAAGAACTTGATCGAGAAGTCTGTTTTGATGCGGGAATTTTTACCCATACTCCGATTGCAGATACTCGCAATGGTAAGAGTGTTTCCGCCGAAGAAATGTTGAGTGTGACTCAACAAACTCTGAAGTCTTTAATTGAAGACCAAAAATTTGTGATTTCCATTGGTGGAGAACATAGTATTACCGCCGGGGTTGTACAGGGATATCGTCAAGGATATCAAGAACCGTTTACGGTGGTTCAAATTGATGCTCATGGCGATTTAAGACATGAATATGAAGACACAATTCATAGTCATGCTTGTGTAATGCGTCGGATTGTTAATATGGGATTACCCACTGTTCAAGTGGGAATTCGAGCCATTTGTCAAGAGGAAGCTGATTTAATTAAAGAGAAAAATTTAACGGTTTTTCGAGCTAGAGAAATGGCGTTTAATCTAGATTGGATTGAACAAGCGATCGCTAGTATTCCTACAGAAAAAGTGTTTTTAACCATTGATGTTGATGGGATTGATCCGAGTTTAATTCCTGGGGTAGGAACCCCCGAACCAGGTGGATTAAATTGGTATTCTACCCTCACCTTTTTGAGGCGATTATTTGAGTCTAAAGATGTGATTGGCTGTGATGTTATGGAATTAGCTCCGGTGGTTGATTCCGTTGTTTCTGAATTTACCGTTGCTAAATTAACCTATAAATTAATCGGGTATCAAGCCCTATCAAAGGGATGGATTAAGCAATAACCAGGGACAAGGGAGGGATGGGATATTCCTTTTTCCTCCCAGTAAAAATCTAATCGACTCACATCCGATCAGGTTTAGAATAAGAAAGGGTGCAGCTAGATCATCGGTTAAACCTTTGAGCCAGAAAGATTACATCTACTCAATACAATTGCACTGTTTTAAGAAGGTGAGAAGACTAACTATGCAGGGTACTTTAATTCATAGCTACGCTCCAGATTTTGAATTACCAGGAGTTGATGATGAAGTGCATCATTTAGCTCGTTATTTAGAAGAATATCGAGCCGTTGTTGTTATATTTATGTGTAACCATTGCCCTTATGTTCGTTTTTATTTAAACCGTCTGAAACAGTTGCAACAAGAATATCAGGAACAAGGGGTAATTTTAGTGGGTATTAATGCGAATGATTCCAGTCAATATCCTGATGATAGTTTTGAAAATATGAAAATTTTTGCGGAAGAACAAAAGCTAAATTTTCCGTATATTCGAGATATCACTCAAGAGGTTGCTCACTGTTTTGGAGCCTCTCATACCCCAGAAATTTTTTTATTAGATCATCAAGGAATTATTCGCTATCGGGGATTAATTGATGATAATCCGACATCGGCTGAAGCCGTGACAACCCCTTATTTAAAAAATGCGATCGCCCAACTCCTGAATAACCAACCTATTACTCCAGAACATACAGATTCTATCGGATGTTCGATTAAGTGGAGACATTGAAGTTGTCGGCTGTGTAGAGACGTACCTGGACACGTCTTACTGGTTGTTGGCTGTTGAGTGTCAGCACTCCCAACAAGAGTTAACCTTCAACTTGAACTATAAATATCCTGATATGATAACGCCAATGTCTAGGCTAATAGTAACGATAAACCCACTTCGTTTACGAAAATTGGCGATGTTGATTACTACAGAGGCTATGGGAGTATAAATGGGAACAGCGTACAAACGCATTTTACTAAAATTAAGTGGCGAAGCCTTAATGGGAGATTTGGGCTATGGTATTGATCCAGCCGTCGTTCAAGACATTGCCCAAGAAGTCGCCGAAGTTGTCAATATGGGCGTACAAGTCGCCATTGTAGTCGGAGGCGGTAACATTTTTAGAGGGGTGAAAGCCGCCGCTGGGGGAATGGATCGCGCAACCGCCGATTATGTCGGGATGATTGCAACAGTAATGAATTCCATTACCTTGCAAGATGCTTTAGAACAAATTGGAGTTCCGACCCGGGTACAAACGGCGATCGCCATGCAGGAAATTGCAGAACCCTATATCAGACGCAAAGCCATACGCCACCTAGAACTCAATCGGGTGGTTATTTTTGGGGCGGGTTCAGGGAATCCTTTTTTCACAACGGATACAACCGCAGCATTACGAGCGGCGGAAATTGATGCCGAAGTGATTTTTAAAGCCACCAAGGTAGATGGTATTTATGATAGTGATCCCAAAAAGAACCCAGACGCAAAACGTTATCAAACCTTGACCTATGGCTACGTTCTCACCCATGATTTACGGGTAATGGACAGTACAGCCATTGCGCTGTGCAAAGAAAATAATATCCCTATTATTGTATTTGACCTGACTGTCCGGGGAAATATTAGCCGTGCGGTGAGTGGTGAACCTGTTGGAACCTTAGTAGGAGGTTTGTGTGAAGTTACCTGAAGTTGAAGATCACATGATCAAAGCGCTGGAAGCAACTCAGCGCTCCTTTAATACGATTCGGACTGGCCGAGCCAATACCAGTTTATTGGATCGAATTACAGTGGAATATTATGGCAGTCCCATGCCTTTAAAAGCCGTGGCAAATATTAGCACCCCCGATGCCACCACCATTGCGATTCAGCCTTTTGAACGCAATATGCTTAATATCGTTGAAAAAGCGATTTTAGTCTCTGATATTGGGTTAACACCCAATAACGATGGTTCTATTATTCGTCTGAATATCCCCTCCTTAACCACTGAACGACGGAAAGAATTAGTCAAACAAGTGGCTAAATTAGCTGAAGAAGGGAAAGTCGCGGTGAGAAATATTCGTCGGGATGCCATTGACTCTGTACGGAAACAAGAAAAAAGTAGCGAACTCTCTAAAGACGAAGCGGCTGATTTACAAGATTCCGTCCAGAAACTCACAGACAAATACATTGCTAAAATCGACGAAGCCTTAGCAGCCAAAGAAAAGGACATCACGACTGTTTAATCGCCGTTGACAGTTGATAGTTGAGTGTTGACAGGTCTGACTTAACCGTTAACTGTCAACGTTCAACCGACAACATAATCCCTAAAATACCCATGACAACGATGTTTGACTGTATTATTGTTGGTGCTGGCCCAGCAGGGGGAGCAGCAGCCTATCATTTAGCAAAACGGGGACGTTCCGTGTTAATTTTGGAACGATCTGCCTTTCCTCGCTTAAAACCTTGTGGTGGGGGTGTTTCTCCCGCCATCGCCCAATGGTTTGATTTTGATTTTAGTCCGGCTATTTCCACAACCGTTGAGCGAATTCGCTATACCTGGCAATTAGATGATGCGGTGGAATCAGAAATTCCCACTCCGATGTGGATGGTGCGGCGAGACGTTTTCGATCAGTTTTTAGTGGATCAAGCTAAAGGTCAGGGGGCGCAACTACAGGATAATACGGAAGTCACAGGGATTCAATTTAAAAGCGATCATTGGCAAGTGAACACCGCCACTGAACCCTTAACGGCGCGATATTTAATTGGGGCTGATGGGGCGAAAGGTTCCATGGCAAAATGGTTAGGCTTGAAACAGTCTAAACTGCGTCAAAGCCAATTTATGGAAGTTTCAACGGATCAATCGTTGCTACCGAGTTTTGAGTTTGGCCTGGTGAAAAATGGCAGTATTTGGGGGTTCCCGAAAGCTGATGGTTATTCCCTAAGTATTGCCACCTTTATCGGGGGAGAACCTAAAGATCTCAGCAAGGACTTACTAAATTATTCAGCTAAAGCAGGTTTAGGGAATTCTACAATTTATCAGCATCCCCTGTGTCTCTGGGATGGAGATAAAACCCTTCATACCCAAAATGCCCTAATTGCAGGGGAAGCCGCCAGTTTAGTTGACCCATTATCGGCGGAGGGAATTCGTCCTTCTATTCTCAGTGGAGTTAAAGCCGCAGAAGCGATTGATCAAGCCTTAGGGGGTCTGGGTAATGCCTTAGAACGCTATACCCAAACGATGAAGGAAGAATGGGGTTCCGATATGGTTTGGGCTGGACGTTTAGCGGGTGCATTTTATCGGTTCCCAAAAGTAGCTTATAAAGCTGGGGTGAAAATGCCCGCCGCCACGAAAGTGATGAGTAAAATTTTCTGTGGTCAACTGCGGTATGGAGATATTGCTAATAAAGCCATTAAACAATTAATGCCATTCTAAAGCCATCAAAACAACTGCCAATTCCTGAGAAAACCGGGTTTCTGATCACCAGGAACCCGATTTTTATATCCAGCCGTATTGGTCAGTACGCCACGTTATAGTCCCTATTCATAATTCGTAATTCGTAATTCATAATTCCCTATTCCCTGTTTCCTAGCCAACAAAAAACCGTTGATTCGGTATAAAATAGAACTGTTTTCAAGGACGCATCATCCTACCCCAAGAAAGATAATTTGAGATCAAGGTTAGGGGAAAAATTTAAATAGTCTGTTTCGCTGTGAACACTCAAGATACTTGAGTGCTGTTTTTTTCATTATCTCAGTGAAGCTTAAAAAAGCTTGCTATAGGACAAGATTATGAATGGGCTGGAAAATACACAACAACTTCAATCTCAATTAGATCAACAGGTTTTACTGCATCGGATTACGAACCGGATTCGACAATCCCTAGACTTACCCGGTATTTTAACAGCCACCGTTGCCGAAATCCGTTCATTTCTAGGAACGGATCGGATTATGATTTATGAATTTAGTCCCGATGGCAGTGGGGAGGTGGTAGCAGAATCTCGGTTTGGAGATCGCCTCCCGTCCTTATTGGGATTACATTTTCCCGCCGATGATATTCCTGCTTATACTCGTGAAATGTATTGTTCCCTCCGTCAACGCACCATTGTGAATGTTGCAGGGGGAACTATTGGTATCAGTCACCATTTAGAAGAGACTGGAACCTCATCGGGGATTGATTATCGCACCCTTGATCCCTGTCATCAAGCTTATTTAACCGCTATGGGGGTAGAGGCTTCTCTGGTGGTTCCGATTTTACTCCATCCCCTCAATCCGGTTAGTTCTGAGAAACCTAAGCTTTGGGGATTATTAGTTTCCCATCACGCCGAACCTCAACCTATTTCTGAATCCGATATCCACCTTGTCCAATTATTAGTCGATCAACTGGCGATTGCTATTGCTCAGGCAAATTTACTCAGTGAGACGCAACAACAAGCCCAACAGGAAGCCACGATTAACACTGTTGTGTCTCTCCTCCATGAACGCCCCACCATTGAACTGTTAGCAGCCTTAGAAGCAACGGTGAAAGCGTTGCAAGGAGTGGGAGGACGGCTTTATATTCAACCCAATGCGCCCCATTCCCCGGAAGTCTTTACCTGGGGGAAACAGCCCCATCCTCCTGCTGGAATTCCTTCAGGGATTTTAGAAGAACATCCGTTGTGGCAACATTGGTTAATCAATGGTTATGGAGCCTCCTCTCAAGCTAACCCCACCCCGAATCCAGCCTTATCTCCTTGGGTAATTACGGATGTTTATAAAGAACCTCAATGGCGAGTCTTGCTCCGCAATTTTCAATCAACACCGATTCGAGGAATATTAGTTTTACCGATTCAATATCGTCAACAATTATTAGGGGTTTTGACAATTTTTCGGGACGAAATTGATACCGAAACCCTTTGGGCGGGAGAATTTGACCCTAGTGTCAAACAAATGATGCCTCGACAGTCCTTTGAAATTTGGCGAGAATCTAAACAAGGTCAAGCCCAACCTTGGACAGAAGCAGAATTAACCTTAGCCAAAGCATTAATTCATCAATTTGCAATGGCAATTCAACAATATCGATTATATCAAGAAGTTCAGTGTTTAAACCTGAATTTAGAGGAGCAAATTGATGAACGAACCAATCAACTTAAACGAGCTTTAGATTTTGCTAAAACTTTAGAACGAATTACGGATCAAATTCGTCGAACGTTAGATTTAAAAACTACATTGTCGTGTTTAGTCCGAGAAGTTAGAGCGTTATTAGATACGGATCGGGTCGTTATTTATCAGCTGATCAATCAACAAGCTGGAGAAGTCGTATTTGAAGATCGGCGAGACTCCATTCGTTCCATTGTCGGGATGCAAACACCGGAGGATTGTTTTCCTGAAGACATGGTGATGCTTTATCGACAAGGACGAATGAGAGCAATTTGTGATGTTTATAATGAAAATTTAGCACTGTGTCATCAGGAATTTTTAGAAAGTTTGGGGGTGCGGGCTAATTTAATTGTTCCCATTAACCAAGAATTGAAGATCTGGGGATTATTAATTGCCCATGAATGTACCCATCCTCGCAATTGGGAAACTGAGGAATTGGATATTTTAAAACAATTAGCGGATCAAGCTGCGATCGCCATTGCTCAAGCTGAATTGTATGAACAAAGTCGCAGAGCCGCCCAAAATGAACAAGCTAAAGCTGAACAACTGACTCATACCCTCAATGAACTCCAAAAAACTCAAAGTCAACTAATTCAAACGGAAAAAATGCTCAGTTTGGGGCGATTAGTTGCGGGGATGGCTCATGAAATCAATAATCCAATTAATTTTATCTTTGGTAATTTGCTATATGCCAGTGAATATACCCAGAATTTATTAAATCTAATTCAACTTTATCAACGCTATTATCCCTATCCGACCTCAGAAATTGTTAACTATATTAGTACCATCGAGTTAGATTTTATTGCTAAAGATCTGCCTAAAATTTTGGAATCTATGCAAAGTGGAGCCGACCGCATTCGTCAATTAGTGTTATCCCTTCGCAATTTTGCCCGACTCGATCAAGCGGATTTAAAATTTGTTGATCTCCATGAAGGAATTGAAAGTACATTATTGCTGTTACAACATCGTCTCAACATTAATTCCGACGCTCCCGAAATTCAAGTTAAGCGACACTATGGCAACCTTCCTCCGGTGGAATGTTATGCCAGTCTCTTAAATCAAGTGTTTATGAATATTCTCAGTAATGCCATTGATGCGTTAGCATTTAAAACACAAGGATCGAATCAGACTTTTTCCACCTCTGAACAGACACAACCCTGCTTAGAGATTCGTACCGCTTTGAGGGATGAAATTACAGCTTTACCGAAAATTGTGATCTCGATCATTGACAATGGTACAGGGATTCCTAACGCATTACTTCCCCATATCTTTGATCCGTTTTTTACCACAAAACCTGTGGGCCAAGGAACAGGGTTAGGATTATCAATTAGTTATCAAATTATTGTTGAAAAACATAAAGGATCGCTAAAATGTCTTTCTCACTGGGGGCTGGGAACCGAATTTAAAATTGAAATTCCCTTGCGGCAATCTCTTTCGGATGTTACCCTCAATTCCTAAATTACCCAATTGAGATCCGCTAGGATAAGCATTTTTTAACTCATATACGGAGGTCAAATCAATGATTTAAAACTAAATTTTTGTATTAGAAAAGCAGGGATCAACTTTCTTGAATATCATCAATGTGAGCCCATCTCAGGTTGGTTAAATTTCGGAGAACTTCAATTTTTTAGGATAACTTAACATCATTTTAGGCGCGAGTGTATGATCGTAAATCAGCATCAATGGGAGCAGTTACGAGAATGCTGTCGAAATGACGTTGCATTTGCTCAATTACAGGAAATTTTAAATCTGAAACTGTTACCGTCTGAACTAGAAATAGCGGGTTTGACGGGTTGGGTAGACTTAGAAGATCTTGCCAATAACAGTGAAGATATTTTTATTGAATATGATCTGAATTTACGTTATGTTCAGATTAATCTAGCGGGAGCGATCGCGTTAGGGATTCATCCATCTGACATTGTAGGAAAAAGAAATCAAGACTTTTTTAATCAGCAAGCCAGAGAACTTGATCAATCTGTACAGTATGTCTTAAAAACGGGTGAAAACTTACGGGTGAATCACGAAATTTCTTTACCCACGGGCGGGAAAGTTTATAATAGTTTATATACCCCGATTAAAGATCCCGATGGAACAGTGACAGGTGTGATTGGAGTGTGTCGAGATATTAGCCATTTACGGCAACTTCAAGAACTATCAAATCCTCCCTTAATTCAAGCCCAATTAAAATATCAACGCTATCAATCTTTATCCACAATCATTGAACGCATTAATCAATGCCTGGAATTAGAAACCCTTTTACAAACTGCTACCCGCGAACTTCAAAACGATCTGAATGTAGATCGGGTTGCCATTCTACAATGGTATCCCCAAGCAGAAGAAATTAAAGGGAAATATATTGCAGAAACCGTTTTAACTGCGTTTCCATCTTTGTTGAATTTTGAGATTACCACTGAGGAATTATTAGGGTTTAATCTTAACCATCCATCGCAGCAAGCGATTATCATTCCAGATATTTATTATGGAGGATTTAATCAATTACTGTTACAATGGAGTATTGATTACCAAATCAGAGCCAACTTAGGGGTTCCTTTATATACAACCCAACAGTTGTGGGGATTTTTATGGGTGCAAGATTGCCACCAACGCCGAGATTGGCAACCTAATGAAATTGAATTTATCCAAGAAATTGCTAAACATTTAGAAACCGCGATTCAGCAACGAGAATTATGGCAAGCAACCTCTCGACAATTAGACCAACGAAAAACCTTAACACGGGTGATTTCTCGAATTCGGAACACGTTAAATTTAGATCAGATTTTTCAAGCCACAGTCACAGAAGTTCGACAACTTTTAAATGCAGATCGGGTTGGTATTTTCTATTTTAACCCTAATTCAGGATATGGAGAAGGGGAATTTATCTCAGAAGCGGTGGTAGCTGAATTTGATTCAGCTTTAGAGAAAAAAGTCAATGATCATTGTTTTTCTGAACGATTTTATCATCTGTATCAGCAAGGAAAAATCAACGCCATTTCTGATATTAATCAAGCCAATTTACAAGACTGCCATTTTCAGATTTTGGCAGAATTTAAAATTCGAGCTAATTTAGTCGTTCCTCTATTAAAAGCTGAAAAATTATGGGGTTTACTCTGCATCCATCAGTGTAACAGCCCTCGCCATTGGCAATCAGAAGAAATAGAATTTGTGAGTCAAATTGCTCAAAATTTAGAAGTTGCTTTACAACAAATTGATTATATTGAACAAGTTCAAGAACAAGCTAAAAAACTGGTGCAGTTAACGGAACGAGAAAAAGCAGCAGAACAGCAAAAATTATTATATCAAGTTGTTGAAAAAATTAGAAACTCCTTAGATATTGCCACTATTTTTAATACCACTGCTGCCGAAGTCCGAACCTTTTTAAATGTAGATCGAGTGGTGGTTTATCGGTTTAATTCCGATTGGTCAGGTTATTTTGTAGCAGAATCTGTGATTGAGGGATGGAATTCTTTATTTGATACCGTTCCCATGATTCAAGACACCTATTTACAAGAAACTTTAGGAGGACGTTATCGAGATAATAAAACCTATGCCGTTGATGATATTTACACCGCCGGACATCAAGAATGCCATGTGAGATTATTGGAACAATTACAGGCGAGATCCTATATTATTGTTCCGATTTTGCAAGGACAATTTCTCTGGGGTTTACTCGCTGTTTATCAAAATTCCTATCCCCGTCATTGGCAAGATGAAGAAATTAAATTATTAGCTCAAATTGGCACTCAATTTGGAATTGCTTTATTACAAGCTGAACTTTATGCTCAAACCCAAAAAAGAGCAGAAGAACTCGCGCAAGATTTACGACAAACCCAAACTCAATTAGTTCAAAGTGAAAAGATGTCAAGTTTGGGACAGTTAGTGGCTGGAGTTGCTCATGAAATTAATAACCCTGTTAACTTTATTTATGGAAACTTGAGTTATGTCACGGACTACACGAGAGATTTATTAGATTTAGTTCAATTATATCAAGAAAAATCCCTAAATGCTGAACCCGAAATAGAAGAAAAAATTGAGGAAATTGAATTTGATTTTATTCGGGAAGATTTACCGAAAATATTATCTTCAATGAAAGTTGGAGCCGACCGGATTCGTCAATTAGTATTATCCTTAAGAAACTTCTCCCGCTTAGATGAATCTGAGGTTAAACCCGTTGATATTCATGAAGGTATTGATAGCACCCTGTTAATTCTTCAACATCGCTTAAAATCCAAACCGGAGCGTCCTCCGATTGAAATTATTAAAAAATACGGGAAATTACCTAAAGTGGAATGCTATGCGGCTCAACTCAATCAAGTTTTTATGAATATTATTAGTAATGCCATTGATGAATTAGAATCACTGAGTAAGGAATGTTCAGAAACCCAATATTTAATGATCCAAATTCAAACTGAGTGGCTTTCGAGTACCAAAGAACATCCCCTAGAACGGGTCAGAATTGCAATTCAGGATAATGGTCATGGCATCCCTGAACACATCAGAAAACATATTTTTGATCCGTTTTTTACAACCAAACCTGTGGGGAAAGGAACGGGTTTAGGATTATCCATTAGTTATCAAATTGTTGTGGAAAAACATAAAGGGATGATTGAATGTCAAGCCTTACCAGAACAAGGAACAGAATTTATCGTGGAGATTCCGGTTCATCAAGGGAGATAAAACGTTTCCCAGTTAAAGTATAAAAGCGTTCTGTTCTTGGGTCTTCCATCGACTTTTAAATCGTTCTGTAATTAAGGGTTTGACCCTAAATTTCGGTGATTTTCCCCCTAAAACATCAATGCGTAAACCCGAATAGGGGCGACGTTTTTCTCGACCCTGACCTGTACGACCTACAAATAATAACGATTCCGCAATTGAGCGCGATTTTACTCCGGTTTCGGTTTCAAAAAACTCCATTAGTTGATTCCCTTCGGGGCGTTGTCGGCGTAAACTATAGCCACTTCCCCCACAAATTAACCAATGAATATAGGAATCTGCAAAGCCTGTATTTCCTGTATATAAATGTTCTAAACAATGAGCATGACCATTCAAAACTAAATCTACAATCGGGCGATTTTCTATCAGGTTGCCAAGGGTATTAGACACTTCATTTAAAACATAACGCAAGTTATTTCGCACAGCAATAGTTTGAGCTTGATTCCATTTTGTGGCTTCTGTAACATAAGGAGGATGATGGAAATACAGCACTCGTCCTCGCACTTCTGAAGTATGCCAAGATTCAATTAAACGTTGTTTTAACCAGTTCAGTTGTTCAAAATCAATGGTAATATCTTGAGGAGCATTCAGTTGTTTCTGAATATCCATTTTTTGTTCTTCTAATTGTTCTATTTTTTCTAAATAATCATGAACAATTTCATCGCTTTTTCCCGGCTGACCTTGAAGGATATCTAATTCTTTCATGAATTGTTGTTTTTCCAGTTCAATTGTATTAGATCGTTGCTGCAATTGCGATCGCAAATCTTCCCCCTGAAGCGTATTCGGTAAGGGTTCAGGAGCATTAAAGGTATTAGAATCTAAGGCAAAAAAATCAATTTCACCATAACGAAAGGTATAGTAACGATTCGGTAAACGAGTAAACAGTCCGGGTTGATAGCGCAGACATCGACCTGTATTGGTTTTAGCGGTATAATGTTGGTCTAAATGGTGTTGAAGTTGTAAAGGATTAATCGTTGCTAAATAATCTAAAAACGCTTGAGCATAAGCTTTTCCTTGAAACGAACCATGCCAACCAATATCAAAATCAAATTGAGAAAAGAGAAGATGACGAGGCAACCAAATCAACTGAGCTAATAAACTATAAACCCAAGGTAAATCATAATAATCATGATTACCTAAAACGGGTAAAAAAGGCAAATTAAATACCATTCGATCATAAGGAATCTTTTGAGGAGTTTCCCCTCCAACTAAAAATTCTCGATAGGGATGAATAAAATTATCCGGGTAATATTCACTCGAACCGACTAAATAAACAACATCTCCCGTATGAATAATAAAACGGCAATTCTCCTGGTTTTCTAATAACAATTCTGCAACTTTTCGTTGAGGACTGGGATTCGGTTTATACCCTGTTCCACTATCTCCAATTACTAAAAAGGAAAATTCAGTATCCTGATTTTTTCCATCGTCAATGACTAAAGAGGTTTGATCAATACCTTGATTCATAATTAACGGATCTTGCCACCGAACCCGCTCTTTCATTTTATTGATTTTTCTGGCAATGGGAGGATCAAATACAAACTGCATATTAAAAATTTTTTCCGATTTAATATAAGTTTTAAAATCTCAGGAGGTGCGTACACGATGCTTACGCACCCTACTGGTTATTGTAACACTTAAAACCTATCTTAATTATTGGGTTAATTTTACCCATTCTACTATCCCATCTGCTAAAGTTATAGCTAATTTTTGTTGTTCTTGAGGATTAACAATCCATTCAAATTCTTCTGGATTAATCATAAATCCTAATTCCAGTAAAACCGATGGCGCGACCGTGGGACGAGTTAAGGCTAAATTATTCCAAAAGACCCCATAGGAAGGACGGTTTAATGTCTTCACTAAATAGTGATGTAAAAACACCGCTAAACTATGAGCTTGGGGGTTATACCAAAAGGTGCTCACTCCTTTTGTTTTAATGGCATCTCCATTATCGGGCAAAGCATTATAATGAATAGAAATTGATAAATCGGGTTCTTGTTTATTGATCATTTTTACTCGGTCTTGGGGATACAAATCCTCATCCCCTTGGCGGGTCATAAACACCGAAGCACCGCGTTTAATCAGTTCTGCTTCTAATAGTTTAGAAACCACTAAAGTAACATCTTTTTCAGGATAACCCGTTGGCCCTTTTGCCCCTAAATCATTTTGACTCCCATGACCTGGATCAATTAAAATATTTAACCCCGATAAAGGTAAATTTGATTGTAATTGCGGGGGATTTTTGAAAGATAAAACTAAGGTTGTACCATCATAACGCAATTTATAACCCCATTGTTGTTTTGTTTTAAAATGAAAGGTATATTGCACCGCATCTTGTGCTTTTTCTCCCAAAGGAGATAACACAGGTTGCCAATCCATACGGGAAATTAAAGCATTATCATTAAAACGAATTGTATCCGTTTGAGCCGTTGTATTATAGAGGGTTAAAGTAAAACTTTGATCTTCTTGTTTAACCGTTATTGGAACAGGTGTTTGGAGGGGAAATGACACTTCTAACCAGTCTCCAACTTGGCGAGAACTTGCACTTCTAATTAGAGAATTTGGTGGTATTGGTTCGGTGGTAATTCGGGTTTCATTCGCTTTAATCCACCCCCCATAATCAAGCCGTAAAAACTCCCCTTGTCGTCCTATAATTCGAGCACGAGTTCCTTTAGGCAAGGGGGTTAAACGAGAATTATCGGTACTAGGCCCGGTGCGTGCAGTTCCTTCCTCCGCAATCACTTCAGCAATTTCAAATTGAGTGGGAGAAAGAATAGAAATTTGCCCGGTTGCATTTTGAGTAAGGGTCTGATTATTCAGGGTTAATTGATACTCAGGTTTGCCTAAATCTAATATTTTTTTATCTGCTGAAAAGCTTAAATTGTTTGCAATGACACCACAGCCTTGATATTTTACAGTATTGGCTTTGATAGGTTGATTCTGTCCGGTTAAAACGGCTTTGTTATCGGGTAATTCTAAGCTTTGAGATTGTGAGGATAACGGAATTGTTTGTCCCGCTAATTTAACAGAAACCGTTGCCTTTTGCGGAGCGATCGCACTAAAACAAACAAGCTCCCCTGGAAGTATAGCGATATTCTCAGAGGGAGTCAATGAATCCTTTAAAAAGCTTACTGTTTCTAAGGGAGTAGCTTCCGTTGAAATTCGAGTAATATTGAGTTTGATTTTTTGATTTTTATAGCGTAGAATGAAGGTGTTTTCCCCAAGCTGCAATCGAACAGTGGGTGCAAAGTGACCAGCAGGACTTCGGGGAATAACTTGACCATTAATTGACACTTCTCCTTCCTGTGCAGCCGTTCCAATTAAAAAAATACGGTCAGATGTTGTTTTGTGATCATCGGGTGGATAAGCAACATATAAAGGTTGTTCTGCCGATATTGAAGATGACAAAGCCAAACTGATCATGGCTGTTAATCCTAGAATCTGTTTCATGAGTGTTGTTTGAATTCGTTCTCAACTTATTTTATCCGTTTAGGGAGTATGATACTACCCTTATTTTCTCCCTGTTTTGATCAAGTTTAATTTTTATTGCCTGATGCAATAAAACT